>NZ_JABWRU010000003.1:0-442501 GCF_014269165.1 Pseudomonas sp. SWRI68
TTTCTTGACGACCATAGAGCATTGGAACCACCTGATCCCATCCCGAACTCAGTAGTGAAACGATGCATCGCCGATGGTAGTGTGGGGTCTCCCCATGTGAGAGTAGGTCATCGTCAAGATTCATTTCGCAAAACCCCTATCTGCGCGAGCAGGTAGGGGTTTTGTCTTTGCGGCTGGAAAAGAATTGTCGCCATGCTCGCCATAAGCCCGGGCATGCCCCGTGATATGGTTCCGCATCAGAACCCACTGCCTTCCAGGGAATGCTCAATGGTCAACACCACCACCCTTCAGCCCGGCTTCATGATCGTGCATGGCAACCGCCTCGACGACTTGCGCAGCTTGGTGGTGAGCTGGATGCGTCGGTACCCGTTAGCGCCGTTGGAAAACGAAATTGCCCTGGTGCAAAGCAACGGCATTGCCCAGTGGCTGAAACTGGCGCTGGCTGAAGACCCTGAAGAGGGTGACCTGGGCGGCTGTGGCATCGCGGCCGCGATCGATGTGCAACTGCCTGGCAGTTTCATGTGGCAGCTTTACCGTCGAGTGCTGGGCCGCGATGAAATCCCTGAGGTGTCCTTGCTCGACAAGGCGCCGCTGACCTGGCGCCTGATGCGCTTGCTGCCGTCGTTGATCGAGCGCGAGCACTTCGAGCCCTTGCGGCGTTTTCTTACCGACGATAGCGACCTGCGCAAGCGTTATCAGCTTGCCGAGCGCCTCGCCGACTTGTTCGACCAATACCAGGTCTACCGAGCCGACTGGCTCAAGGACTGGGCGGGCGGTGATCACGTCCTCAATACCGCTCGGGGCGAGCGTAAAGCGCTGCCCCCTGGCAATCGCTGGCAGGCCGAGCTGTGGCGCGCCCTGCTGGAAGATGTCGGCGAACAAGGCATGGCGCAGAGTCGCGCGGGCGTGCATCAGCGTTTCATCGAGCGCATCAACAGCCTGGAACAAGCCCCTGCGGGCCTGCCATCGCGGGTGATCGTGTTCGGTATCTCTTCCCTGCCGGCTCAGGCACTGGAGGCGTTGGCTGGGCTGGCCCGGTTCAGCCAAGTACTGCTTTGCGTTCACAACCCTTGCCGCCATCACTGGGCCGATATCGTCGCCGACAAAGACCTGCTGCGCCATCAGTACAAGCGCCAACAGCGCAAGCAGGGCATGCCGCTGCTGCTGGATGACCAATCCCTGCACCAGCACGCGCATCCGCTGCTGGCCGCCTGGGGCAAGCAGGGCCGTGACTACATCAACCTGCTCGACAGCTATGACGACCCGGGCAGCTACCGCGGTGTGTTCAGCGAGGGGCGCATCGACCTGTTCAGCGAGGGTTCGCCGACCACGCTGCTCAACCAGCTGCAAGATGACATCCTTGAACTGCGCCCGCTCGCCGAAACCCGTGAGCGCTGGCCGCAAGTCGACCTCGGGCAGGACCGTTCGATGCGCTTTCACGTCGCGCACAGCCCGCAACGCGAGGTGGAGATTCTCCACGACCAGCTCCTGGCACGTTTCAGCGCCGACCCTACCCTGCGCCCGCGCGACGTGATCGTGATGCTGCCGGCAATCGACAGCTACGCGCCCCATATCCGCGCCGTATTCGGGCAGTTGCAGCGTCATGACCCACGCTACATTCCGTTCACCCTCACCGATCAAGGCCAACGCGGTCGGGAGCCATTGCTGATTGCCCTGGAGCACCTGCTCAAGTTGCCGGATAGCCGTTTCGCCGTCAGCGAAGTGCTCGACCTGCTCGACGTGCCGGCGGTACGCGCCCGTTTCGCCATCCGTGAAAGTGACCTGCCCACCCTGCATCGCTGGATCGAAGGCGCCGGTATCCGTTGGGGCCTGAATGCCGAGCAGCGCGCCAGCCTGGGCTTGCCGGAAGGCTTGGAGCAGAACAGCTGGCGGTTTGGCCTGCGGCGTATGCTGCTGGGGTATGCTGTTGGCGTAGGTGAGGGCTGTGACGGCATTGAACCCTATGACGAAATCGGCGGCCTGGATGCTGCACTGATCGGCCCGCTGGTGGCCCTGCTGGATGCCCTGGATGTGGCGTGCCAGGCACTGGCCCAGCCCGCGACCGTCACCCAGTGGGGCGAACGCCTGAATGCCTTGTTGCAGGTGTTCTTCCTGGCTGAAGGTGAGCACGACGAGTTTCTGTTGAT
This sequence comes from Pseudomonas sp. SWRI68, assembly GCF_014269165.1. Classification (NCBI taxonomy): domain Bacteria; kingdom Pseudomonadati; phylum Pseudomonadota; class Gammaproteobacteria; order Pseudomonadales; family Pseudomonadaceae; genus Pseudomonas; species Pseudomonas sp. SWRI68. The sequence continues at coordinate 2,148 of NZ_JABWRU010000003.1, forward strand.
GCAACTGCAGGACTTGCGCGATGCCTGGCTGCAAGTGTGCGAAACCGTCGGCCTGCAGGACTCGCTACCGCTGACCGTGGTCCGCGAAGCATGGTTGTCTGGCCTGGATCAGGGCAAGCTGTCCCAGCGCTTCCTCGCCGGCTCGGTAAACTTCTGCACCCTCATGCCCATGCGCGCCATCCCCTTCCGGGTGGTCTGCCTGCTGGGCATGAACGATGGTGACTACCCCCGCGCCCAGCAGCCGCTGGACTTCGACCTGATGGCCAGCGACTACCGCCCCGGTGATCGCTCGCGCCGTGAGGATGACCGTTACCTGCTGCTCGAAGCCCTGCTGTCGGCACGCGATCAGCTGTATGTCAGCTGGGTCGGGCGCAGTATCCGCGACAACAGTGAGCGCCCGGCCTCAGTGCTTATCGGCCAGTTACGCGACCATGTGGCTGCAGGTTGGCGTTTGGCCGGCACCGACGCGGGCCCAGGGCTTGGGCCGGACGAGCGGTTGCTGCATGCCTTGACGCAGGAGCACCCGCTACAGCCGTTCAGCCCGCGTTACTTCCAGAAGGGCAGCCCTTTGTTCAGCTTCGCCCATGAGTGGCAGGTGCTGCATCTGCCCGGGCAGGCGCTCGCGCAGCCCGATCCCGATCTGCCGCCCTACGTCGATGATGAAGCGCTGAGCCTGACGCAACTGCACGACTTTCTTCGCCACCCGGTGCGGCACTTCTTCAGCCAGCGTTTGAAGGTGTTCTTCGAGGCCCTGGAGGCGCCGACCCCGGATGAAGAGCCGTTCGTGCTCGATACCTTGCAACGCTATGGTGCCGCCGAAAGCCTGTTGAATGCCGCATTGGCTGACCCGGACCATGCCGAGCCTGCCTTGCAGGCGCAGGCCCGCCGCCTGCAAGCCTGTGGCCTGTTACCCCTTGCCGGTTTCGGGCAGCTCTTGCAGGCCGAGCTGATCCAGCCGCTGCCCGATCTGCTACAACGCCATCGCCAGTTGTTGCAACGCTGGCCTCACCTGGTCGAAGGCGCATTGCCTGTTCATTTCGAACAGGGCAGGCATCGCCTCGAAGGCTGGCTGGGCCGTGTTTACCAGGCAGAAGATCAAAGCCTGCTCAGTATCACCACGGTCCCGAACACCATCAGCGCCGGGCGCAACAACTACAAGTGGCACCGGCTGATCGCGCCCTGGGTCATGCACCTGGCCGCCTGTGCTGCGGGTTACCCGCTTAACAGTGCGCTGGTGGCCAGTGACCTGACCCTGCTGCTTGTGCCCTTGCCGCAAGGTGAGGCGGCGCAGCTGCTCGGCGACCTGCTGGTAGCGCGCCAGGCGGCAATGAACGCGCCACTGTCGGTGGCAGCCAAGACCGCCTTTGCCTGGCTGGGTCAGGACGATGCCGACAAGGCGCTGGCCGCAGCGGCCCGTGCCTATGAAGGTGACGAGCGCAACAGCTTCGGCGAGCGCAGCGAAAGTATTGCCCTGGCCCGGCAGTTCCGTGATTTCGCCGCGCTCAGCGCCGACGAAACCTTTGAAGGCTGGTGCGAAACCTTGTACCGCCCATTGTTCAACGCACCCTGGCAGGCCCTGGGCAACCCGGAGAGTGGCGCATGACGCTGGACCGTCCCCTGGCACTGAGTTTTCCCCTGCATGGTAGCCAGCTGATCGAAGCAAGCGCCGGTACCGGCAAGACATTCACCATCTCGGCGCTGTACCTGCGGCTGATCCTCGGCCACGGCGGCGAACAGGCTTTCGGCCGTGAACTGTTGCCCCCGCAGATCCTCGTGGTGACCTTTACCGACGCCGCCACCAAAGAGCTGCGCGAACGCATACGGGCCCGCCTGGCCGAAGCGGCGCGGTTCTTCCGTGGCGAGCTTGAAGCGGCCGACCCACTGCTGCATCAGTTGCGCGACGATTACCCGCAAGAAGCTTGGCCGCGTTGCGCCAGCCGCCTGGAAATCGCCGTGCAATGGATGGATGAAGCGGCGGTGTCGACCATCCACGGTTGGTGCCAACGCATGCTTCGCGAGCACGCGTTCGACAGCGGCAGCCTGTTCACCCAGACGCTGGAGACCGATCACACCGACCTGCTTGGCCAGGTCATGCGCGATTACTGGCGGCGGTTCTGCTATGGCATGCAGGGTGAGGCGCTGGCCTGGGTGCGTGGCCACTGGGGCAGCCCCGACGCGCTGTTGCCGCGCATTCGCCCGCTGTTCGGTCGGGTACGGGCCCAGCAGCACGAGCAAGAACCCGAGGCGTTGATTGAAGACGCGCTTGCGCAACGTACCGAGCAGTTGGCCCAGCTCAAGGCGCCCTGGGCACAGTGGGCCGATGAGCTGCGGCAGATCTGCCGCGATGCCGTGGCCGCCAAGCTGGCCGACGGCCGCAAGATGCAGGCACGCTACTTCGAACCTTGGTTCGACAAGCTGAGCGCATGGGCCGCCGACGAACACATCGTCGAACTCGACCTGGGTACCGGCTTCACCCGCCTGACCCCGGCCGGCATGGCCGAGGCCTGGAAGTCAGGCGAGCCACCCGATCACCCGGGGCTGCGTGCCATGCAGACGCTGCAGCAGCAATTGCAGGCGCTGGCCAGCCCGGATGCGCGGCTGCTCGAACATGCTGCCAGCTGGGTCTCGGCGCGTTTTGAAGTGGAGAAGCGTCGGCGCGCCGAAATGGGCTTCGACGACATGCTGTTGCGCCTGCAACATGCCCTGGCCAGCGAGGCCGGCGAGCGCCTGGCCGGGTTGATTCGTGAGCAGTTCCCGGTGGCACTGATCGACGAATTCCAGGACACCGACCCGGTCCAGTACGGCATCTTCGAGCGGATCTACCAGATCACCGAAAACCGCACCGAAACCGGGCTGTTCATGATCGGCGACCCCAAGCAGGCGATTTATGCCTTCCGCGGCGCCGACATCTTTACCTACCTTGCCGCCCGTCGTGCCACCACCGGGCGCCTGCACAGCCTGGACACCAACTACCGCTCGAGCCAGGCGATGGTCGCGGCGGTTAACCAGGTGTTCCTCCAGGCCGAGACGCGAAGCCAGGGGCGAGGGGCGTTCCTGTTCCGTGAAGCCGAAGACAACCCGTTGCCGTTCATCGAGGTGCGTGCCAAAGGCCGTGGCGAACAGCTGCTGGTGGATGGCGAGGTGTGTGCAGCCTTGCAATGCTGGCAACTGCAGAGCGAAGAACCGGTCTCGGGCACCCTGTACCGTCAGCAGTTGGCGGCCAGCTGCGCCAGCCATATCGTCGCCCTGCTCAACGGTGGCCAGCAGGGCACGGCGGGTTTCCGTAACGGCGAAGGCGAACTGCGCCCTTGCCTGCCATCGGATATCGCCATCCTCGTGCGCGACGGCCACGAAGCCCAGATGATCCGTGGCGAGCTGGCTGCTCGGGATGTGCGCAGCGTGTACCTGTCCGACAAAGACTCGGTGTTCGCCGCCCAGGAGGCCCATGACCTGCTGGCGTGGCTGAAGGCCTGCGCCGAACCGGACTCGGAGCGCCTGCTCAAGGCCGCCCTGGCCAGCCTCACCCTCGACCTGTCATTGGCCGCGCTGGACAAGCTGAACCAAGACGAGCGCGTGTGGGAAGACTGGGTCATGCGTTTTCGTCGCTACCGCGAGACCTGGCAGCGCCAGGGTGTGCTGCCGATGCTGCGGCACCTGCTGCACGACTTCCAGCTGCCGCGCACGCTCATCGCCCGCAGTGACGGCGAGCGCGTGCTGACCAACCTGCTGCACCTGGCCGAATTGCTGCAACAGGCGGCAGGTGAGCTGGATGGCGAGCAGGCATTGATCCGTCACCTGGCCGAGCACCTGTCCAGCTCCGGCCAGGCCGGCGAAGAGCAGATCCTGCGGCTGGAGAGCGATGAGCAACTGGTCAAGGTGGTGACTATCCACAAGTCCAAGGGCCTGGAATACCCCTTGGTCTACCTGCCGTTCATCTGCACCAGCAAGCCGGTAGACGGTACGCGCCTGCCGTTGGCCTGGCATGACAGCCAAGGCAACGCCCACCTGACCCTTACGCCTGATCAAGAGCAGATCGCCCGGGCCGATGACGAGCGCCTGGCCGAAGACCTGCGCCTGCTCTATGTGGCCCTGACCCGCGCCCAGCATGCCTGCTGGCTTGGGGTCGCCGACCTGAAACGCGGCAACCAGAAGCACTCGCAACTGCACCGTTCGGCGCTCGGTTATCTGCTGGGCGGTGGCCTTGCCCTGCCGAGTTCCGGGCAACTGGCGGGCTGGCTGCAGGCGTTGGCATCGGCCTGCCCGTACATTGCCTGCCCGCCGCTGCCGCTGGCCGACGATCAGGGGTATCGCATGCCGCAAGCCGAACGTGAGCTGCTGCCTGCGCGCAAACCCCGGCGGGCGGCCGCCGAGAACTGGTGGATCGCGTCCTACAGTGCCCTGCGCGTCGGCGAGCAGACTCTCGGCGCCGACAGCTCGCAGGCCCAGCAACTGTTGGATGACGAAGTGGTCGACGCCCAGGTACTGCGCGAGGTGCCGGTAGAAGGCGGCGATATCCACCGCTTCCCGCGGGGGCCGAACCCCGGTACCTTCCTGCACGGCCTGCTGGAATGGGCCGGCCGTGAAGGTTTCGCCGAGGTCAGCGGCAACCTTGAACTGATCGAGCGCACCGTCGGGCAGCGCTGCAATCGGCGTGACTGGACCGGCTGGATCGCGTCGCTGACGCCCTGGTTGCACATGTTGCTGAACGAACCATTGCCTGTCCTGGGCCAGGAAGTAAGCCTGACCCTTGCGCAGTTGCGTCATTACCAGATCGAAATGGAGTTCTGGTTCGCCAGCCATCAGGTCGACGCCGAACAGCTCGATCAGCTGGTGGCGCGCCACACCCACCCAGGCCATGCGCGCCCGGCGGCGCAACCGACGTTGCTCAACGGCATGTTCAAGGGCTTCATCGACTTGGCCTTCGAACTGGACGGGCGCTACTACGTGGCCGATTACAAATCCAACTGGCTGGGCCCGGACATCCAGGCTTACGACAGCTTGGCCATGGAAAAAGCCATCCTCGAGCATCGCTACGACTTGCAGTACGTCCTGTATCTGCTGGCCCTGCACCGTCAGTTGCGCGCCCGGCTGCCTGATTACGATTACGACCGCCATGTCGGCGGCGCCCTGTTCATCTTCCTGCGTGGTGCCAGCAGCAGCGGCCATGGCGTGTACTTCGCCAAGCCGCCGCGTGTGCTGATCGAAGCACTCGATGCACTGTTCCGTGGTGAGTCTGTGCCCGAGCAGCAGGACCTGTTTGCCGGAGCCGCGCCATGAGCCGAAGCCTCACCGACCTGTTGCCCACCCCCTTGCATGCCGAGCACCTGCTGGCCCTCGCGCCGCAGCGCGACAGCGGCGACCTGCTGCTACTGCTGGACCGTTGGGTCGAGCGTGGCTGGCTGCGTGCCCTCGACCGTGCCTTCGTGTCGTTTCTCGAAGAACGTGCGCCCGGCAGCGATCCGTTGCTGTTGCTGGCGGCAGCCTTGGCAAGCCATCAGCTGGGCCATGGGCATGTCTGCCTGGACCTGCAGCAGACCCTGGCCGAGCCAGACTTCGCGCTGTCGCTGCCGCCGGAGGGTGACGCCCTGATCGGCCCCTTGCTGTTGCCTTCGCAACTGCTTGCCGGCCTGGACCTTCAGGCCTGGCGCCAGCGCATCGCGGCCAGCCCACTGGTGGCCAGTGGTGACACACCCGGCCAGCAGGCGCGGCCGCTGGTAATCAGTGGCGAGCGTCTGTACCTGCGCCGCTACTGGAGCTACGAGCGGCGCATCGACCACAACCTGCGCCAGCGCCTGAGCCAGCACGAGGCAGCGCCCAGCGACTTGCCGGCTCGCCTGGGCCAGTTGTTCGACGAAGGCGCCCTGGCTGGCCAGGTCGATTGGCAAAAGCTTGCCTGCGCCCTGGCGACCCGGGCCGGCTTCAGCATCATCACTGGCGGCCCCGGCACCGGCAAGACCACCACGGTGGTGCGGTTGCTGGCCTTGCTGCAGGCGCCGGCGGTGGAGCAGGGCAGGCCTTTGCGCATTCGCCTGGCCGCGCCGACCGGCAAGGCGGCGGCGCGCCTGACCGAGTCCATCGGCCAGCAGGTCGAGCGGCTGCAGGTCAGTACTGCCGTGCGCGGGCAGATCCCCACCGAGGTCAGCACCGTGCACCGGCTGTTGGGCAGCCGCCCAGGGTCGCGGCACTTCCGCCACCATGCGGGTAATCCGTTGCCACTGGACGTGCTGGTGGTGGACGAGGCCTCGATGATCGACCTGGAGATGATGGCCAACCTGCTCGATGCGCTGCCACCTCGCGCGCGGCTGATCCTGCTGGGTGATAAAGACCAGTTGGCCTCGGTCGAGGCGGGTGCGGTACTGGGTGACCTGTGCCGGGATGCCGAGGACGGTTGCTACTCGGCCGCGACCCAGGCGTGGCTGGAGCAGATCGGCGGCCAGTCGCTGCAGGGCAGTGGCCTGGTGGCCGGTGATGCGCAGCGCAATCCGCTGGCGCAGCAAGTGGTGATGCTGCGTTTTTCCCGGCGCTTCGGCGAGGGCAGCGGTATTGGCCAATTGGCTCGGCTGGTCAACCGTCAGGAATCGCATGCGGCGCGCAATCTGCTCGCCCTGCCACCGCCTGATGTGAATGGCCTGTCGCTGAAGAACGAACAGGACCGGGCCTTCGACCGTTTGCTGCTCGACGGCCTCAACCGCGGCGCCGAGGGCCCGCAAGGCTATCGCAGCTACCTGCGGACCCTGGGGCGTTATCGGCCGGCACCTGGCACTGCTTATGACGACCCACTGTGGGAGCAATGGGCGAGCAAGGTACTGCACGGTTTCGAGGACTTCCAGCTGCTCTGTGCGGTACGCCGGGGCGCTTGGGGGGTGGAGGGCCTCAATGAGCGGGTGGCTCGGGTGCTGCACAATGCCGGGCTGATCGACGCCCAGCAGCCCTGGTACGAGGGCCGGCCCGTGCTGGTGACGCGCAACGATTATGGCCTGGGCCTGATGAACGGTGACATCGGCATCGCCTTGCGCCTGCCGGATGAGCGGGGCGAGCCGCTGCTACGGGTGGCCTTCCCGCGTAACGATGGCAACGGCGGAGTACGTTTTGTCTTGCCAAGCCGGCTCAACGAGGTGGAAACCGTGTTCGCCATGACCGTGCACAAGTCCCAGGGCTCGGAGTTCAGCCATACCGCGCTGGTGCTGCCGGATGCCCTCAACCCGGTGTTGACCAAGGAGCTGGTGTACACCGGCATCACCCGGGCCAAGCATTGCTTCAGCCTGATCGAGCCACGCCAGGGCATATTCGAAGAGGCGGTGTCACGCAAGGTACGGCGGATCTCCGGCCTGATGCTCGAACAGGTCTGAATCTCCCACTGCTGCCATCATTGCGGCGCGGCCCTTGTAGGAGCGGCCTTGCGTCGCGAAAGGGCTGCGCAGCAGCCCCAGGTTCTGTGTTGCAACAAGGTTCTGTGTTGCAACAAGGTTCTGTGTTGCAACAAGGTTCTGTGGTTGCAACAAGGTTCTGTGGTTGCAACAAGATCGCCGGGGCCGCTGCGCAGCCCTTTCGCGACGCAAGGCCGCTCCTACAAAAGCCACGCAAGTCAGGGTTGGCGGCCATGTGCTATCGTTGCGCCAATATCTGAAAGGACTTCGAGAGATTTCCCACATGACCGTGGCCGGGAGGCGATTGACGAGCTGTATGCTTTCGCTGTTGCTGGCCGCCCTGTCGCTACCGGCAGGCCCTGCCTGGGCGGAATCCTCAGCCACCGCTGTGCAAGCACAGCAACGCGCCAAGGCCGTCACCCAGGTGGTGTTGGGAATCTTCAGCTACGCACGCTGGCCAGCCGAACCTGCGCCGTTGCGCCTGTGCCTGGTCGGCCCTACCGAGTACGCCGACGACCTGATCAAAGGGCATGTGCAGGAATCCGGGCGGCCTTTGCAGGTGCGTCGCCTGCTGGCTGACGATGCACAAGTCGCCCAGGCCTGCGATGCCATTTACATCGGCAAGCTCGATCAAGGCCAACGCGATCGGTTGTTCCAGCGCGTCAGCGGTCACCCGGTATTGAGCATCAGCGAGGCCGACGACCCCTGTACCGTCGGCAGCTTGTTCTGCCTGCGGGTCAGCGATCAGCAGGTCGCCTTTGAAGTGAACCTCGACTCCGTGGCCCGTTCGGGCGTACGCATCCACCCCAGCGTGCTGCAATTGTCCCGGCGCCGAGGTGCGCAGCCATGAAAGCTGCCAACAAGCGCATGCGCCCGACCCTGCGTTCGGTGCTCGGCCGTGGGCACCTCAATGTTGCCCTGCTCGCCGTAGGCCTGGTCGGTGTTTCGCTGACCGTGCTGGGCGTGCTTGCCCTGCAGGTCTATGCCAACCACAACCTGCACCTGATCGCCCGCTCGATCACCTACACCGTGGAAGCCGCCGTGGTGTTCGACGACCGCGTCGCAGCCAATGAGGCGCTGGCGCTGATCGCCAGTACCGAAGAGGTGGCCGACGCCAAGGTGTTCAACAATGACGGTGAGCAACTGGCCCACTGGCAACGCAACGACAGCGGCATGCTCGCCCACCTGGAAACCCTTGTCGCTACCACGCTGCTGGACGAACCGGTCAACCTGCCGATCCATCACCAGCAGCAAAAGGTCGGGCACATCGAGCTGATTGGCCAAGGCCGCAGCCTGTTGCTGTTCCTGCTCGGCGGGTTGGGCGGGATCCTGTTGTGCATGGTGCTCAGCGCAGTCATCGCCCTGTACTTGTCGCGGCGCCTGCTCGGCGACATCGTCCGGCCATTGCGCGGCTTGGCCAGCGTTGCTCATGCCGCGCGGCGCGAACGGCGCTTCGACCGTCGCGTGCCGGAGGCGCCGATCGCCGAACTCAACGAGCTGGGTAACGACTTCAATGCCTTGCTCGATGAACTGGAGGTGTGGCACAGCCACCTGCAGAGCGAAAACCAGACCCTGGCCCACCAGGCCAGCCATGACAGCCTGACCGGCCTGCCCAACCGCGCCTTCTTCGAAGGGCGCCTCAGCCGTTGCCTGCGCAATGCTGCGCGCCAGCAGGATCACCTGGCGGTGCTGTTCCTCGACAGTGACCACTTCAAGCAGATCAATGACAGCTTGGGCCATGCCGTAGGCGACGAGGTGCTGATCAGCGTTGCCGACCGCATCCGCGCCCAACTGCGTGAGCACGACCTGGTGGCGCGCCTGGGCGGTGACGAGTTTGCGGTGTTGCTGACGCCGCTGCATTCGCGTGAAGACGCCGAGCTCATCGCCGAGAAGATCGTCGCCAGCATGAAGCTGCCGGTGCAGTTGGACAGTGGCAGCAGCATTGCCACCTCGCTGAGTGTCGGCATCGCCTATTACCCGGTCGATGGCACTGACCCTGCCAGCCTGCTCGACGCCGCCGATGCGGCAATGTACCAGGCCAAGCGAAAACGCCGTGGCCAGTGGCAAGTGGCGCAGACGGAACGGTCCGCCGCCGAAATCAAAAACAGGAGTTGAACCCGTGATTCATCGTTTGCGTTTCCCCCTTTGGGCTTTGCTGCTCACCTTGCTCGCGCTGACCGGCTGCCAGAGCACACCGCCCAAGGGCCTGACTGCCGAGCAGATCGCCGTGCTCAAGCGCGAAGGCTTTGCCCCGACGGATGAAGGCTGGGCCTTCGATCTGTCGGGCAAGGTACTGTTCGGCAGTGACCTGGACGGCCTGAATAGCCAGAGCCAGGCGATTGTCGAGCGTATTGGCAAAGCACTGCTGGGGGTTGGTATCCAGGGGGTGCGGGTGGATGGGCACGCGGATGCGTCGGGCAGGGCGGCCTACAACCAGCAATTGTCCGAGCGCCGGGCGCAGAGTGTGGCCAGAACGCTGATCGGTATCGGCATGCCTGCGCAGAACATCCAGACCCGCGGCCTGGGCAGTACCCAACCCGTGGCGGACAACCGCAGCAGTGCCGGGCGCACCGAGAATCGACGGGTGTCGATTGTTGTCGCGTCGTACTGAGCGATCTCTTGCAGACCGACTCGGTCCCTGCAGGCGCTGGCTTGGCTGCGATCGAGGGCGCAGCCCTCGACTTGGCCGTCTAGCCGTAAGACATTTCTGAGTTTGAAACCAATTGCTTCGGGTTTCGGCATATAGCGAACTATCCTACGCCGCTGTCAGAAGTTGCCACGTAGGCGGGAAAGAGCCCCTGGGATAACGTCCCTGAGTCGCCGTTCAAGGCGATCGGGCTTGAGACCCCCGGACTACATGTGTTGGCACCGCTTCATGGCGGTCGTGCGCGGGCAGGCTTCGGCCTGGCCGGTATTCATGTGTCCCGGGTCTCAAACCGTGCACGACTGCCACCCAAATCCTTGAGACGAAGAGGGAGGCAGTTCCTGGTTTGCTTAAGGGAGCTCCATCATGAAAAAGCTCGTCCCCGATCCTCCTGCATCAACCCTTCTTCTGTTAGATCCTCCCCACCTATCACTCCAAGATCCTCCTGGCATCGAGGAATGCGACCTGCTGATCCGAGCTTTGACTCTGACAGTGGAACAGACCACCAGCGTTCTGATCGAGAGCGGTCCAAGCCTCATGCGCGACGCCATGGGCATGAATATCCGTCTGCTGTGCCGAGTGATCAACGCCCTTACCGATCACAAAAGTTCTCGCGCCACGGCTCAGGGAGTGGCAGGAAGTGCAGCGAGAATCCTGAGCGAAATGGCGAAGGCGCTGATCGATGATATGGAGCGGGGCATGGGCAAGAATCTTCAATAGCCCGCAACAACCTGGGGCCGCGTTGCGGCCCATCGCAGGCCAAGCCAGCTCCTACCTGTACGGCGCCGTTGCTGAGGGCTGCATCATTCCTGAGCAAACCGCATCTCACGGGTTTCCCCCATCAACAACGGCGCATTCGCCTCGGTCACCCCACGGATGTAATCCCACAGCAGGGTAATGCGCTTCAACTTGCGCAAATCTTCCCGGCAATACATCCAGAATTGCCGCGTCACCTCGATCTGCTCTGGTAGCACCGTGACCAATCGCGGGTCTTGCGCCGCCAGAAAACACGGCAGAATCGCCAGCCCACGCCCCTGCAATGCTGCGGTGTACTGCGCAATCACGCTGGTACTGCGCAAATGCGCGTTGGCATTGGGGATCAGGTTGGCCAGGTACAGCAGCTCGGAGCTGAACGCCAGGTCATCCACGTAGCTGATGAAGGGGTGCTTGGCCAAATCCCCCACCTGGCGGATCGGCGCGTGGTTATCCAGGTACGCCTGGGTCGCATACAGCCGCAACCGGTAGTCGCACAGCTTGCAGCACACATAAGGGCCGTGCTCGGGCCGTTCCAGGGCAATGACGATGTCCGCCTCGCGCTTGGACAGGCTGATGAAGTGCGGCAGCGGCAGGATATCCACCGAAATGGCCGGATACGCATCGACGAAGTGGCTCAGTTGCGGCGTGACGAAGAAGCTGCCGAAACCTTCGGTGCAGCCCATGCGCACATGCCCCGACAACGCCACCCCCGAGCCTGACACCTGCTCGCATGCCATGTGCAGCGTGCTCTCGATCGACTCGGCATAGCCCAGCAAACGCTGGCCTTCGGCGGTAAGCACGAAGCCGTTGGTCCGGGACTTCTCGAACAACAGCGTGCCCAGCGCCCCCTCCAGCGACGTTATGCGCCGTGACACCGTGGTGTAGTCGACGCTCAGGCGCTTGGCGGCGCTGCTGGCTTTGCGGGTGCGTGCCACTTCGAGGAAAAACTTCAGGTCGTCCCAGTTGAGCGAGCTGAGGGATGTGAGGTCTTTTTGCATGATGATCCGGTTTTTTTGTGCGTTCTTGTTGGATGTTTGCACATCTATACTCGAAACAAGCCCCAGGACGCCACCTCGCGTTTGCACGGCGCTGGCGATCTCGACCCGACAATAATTCCAAGGAGAACCCAGATGAACGCACCTCAATCCCCCGACCAGACCAAGGTCGAGCAGGTCAAGCTGCTGATCGATGGCCAGTGGGTCGAATCCAAGACCGACGAGTGGCGCGATATCGTCAACCCGGCCACCCAGCAAGTGCTGGCGCGGGTGCCGTTCGCCACCGTCGAAGAAGTCGACGCTGCCGTGGCGGCTGCCCATCGCGCCTTCAAGACCTGGCGTGACACCCCGATCGGCGCGCGCATGCGCATCATGCTCAAGCTGCAGGCGCTGATCCGCGAACATTCCAAACGCATCGCCCAGACCCTCAGCGCCGAGCAGGGCAAGACCATTGCCGATGCCGAAGGCGATATCTTCCGCGGCCTGGAAGTGGTCGAGCATGCGGCGTCCATCGGCACCTTGCAGATGGGTGAATTCGCGGAGAACGTAGCCGGCGGCGTCGACACCTACACCCTGCGCCAGCCCATCGGCGTGTGCGCGGGCATCACCCCGTTCAACTTCCCGGCCATGATCCCGCTGTGGATGTTCCCCATGGCCATCGTCTGCGGCAACACCTTCGTGCTCAAGCCTTCCGAACAGGACCCGCTGTCGACCATGATGCTGGTCGAGCTGGCGCTCGAAGCCGGCGTGCCGGCCGGTGTGCTCAACGTGGTGCACGGTGGCAAGCAGGTGGTGGATGCGATTTGCACCCATCAGGACATCAAGGCAATCTCGTTCGTCGGTTCCACCGAAGTCGGCACCCACGTCTACAACCTGGGCAGCCAGCACGGCAAGCGCGTGCAGTCGATGATGGGCGCGAAGAACCACGCCGTGGTACTGCCTGACGCCAATCGCACCCAGACCGTCAACGCCCTGGTCGGCGCGGCCTTTGGTGCTGCCGGCCAGCGTTGCATGGCCACCTCGGTGGCGGTGCTGGTGGGCAAGGCCCGCGAGTGGCTGCCGGACATCAAGGAGGCCGCGAGCAAGCTCAAGGTCAATGCAGGGTCCGAGCCGGGTACCGACGTCGGGCCGGTGGTCTCCAAGCGTGCGAAGGAGCGGGTGCTGGGCTTGATCGAAAGCGGCATCAAGGAAGGCGCCAAGCTCGAACTCGATGGCCGCGACGTCAAAGTGCCAGGCTATGAGCAAGGTAACTTCGTCGGCCCAACCCTGTTCTCCGGGGTTAAAACCGACATGCAGGTCTACACCCAGGAAATCTTCGGCCCGGTGCTGGTAACCCTGGAGGTCGATACCCTCGATGAGGCCATCGCCCTGGTCAACAGCAACCCGTTCGGCAACGGCACTGGCCTGTTCACCCAGAGCGGCGCGGCGGCGCGCAAGTTCCAGAGCGAGATCGACATCGGCCAGGTCGGCATCAACATCCCGATCCCGGTGCCGGTGCCGTACTTCAGCTTCACCGGCTCGCGCGGCTCCAAGCTCGGCGACCTCGGCCCGTACGGCAAGCAAGTGGTGCAGTTCTACACTCAGACCAAGACCGTCACCGCCCGCTGGTTCGATGACGACAGCGTCAATGACGGTGTGAACACCACCATCAGCCTGCGCTAAGGAGTTCGCCATGCGTATCGCATTCATCGGCCTGGGCAACATGGGCGCGCCCATGGCCCGCAACCTGATCAAGGCCGGGCATCAGCTGAACCTGTTCGACCTGAACAAGACCGTGTTGGCCGAGCTCGCCGAACTGGGCGGGCAGGTCAGCCCTTCACCCAAGGAAGCAGCGGCCAACAGCGAACTGGTGATCACCATGCTGCCGGCCGCAGCCCATGTGCGCAGCGTCTACCTGAACGATGACGGCGTGCTGGCCGGCGTACGCCCCGGCACACCGACTGTGGACTGCAGCACCATCGACCCGCAGACCGCCCGTGAGGTGTCCAAGGCCGCAGCGGCCAAGGGCGTCGACATGGGCGATGCACCGGTCTCCGGTGGCACCGGCGGCGCGGCGGCCGGCACCCTGACCTTCATGGTCGGTGCCAGCGCCGAGCTGTTCGCCACGCTCAAACCGGTGCTGGAGCAGATGGGCCGCAACATCGTGCATTGCGGTGAGGTGGGTACCGGGCAAATTGCCAAGATCTGCAACAACCTGCTGCTGGGCATTTCGATGATCGGCGTGTCCGAGGCCATGGCCTTGGGTAATGCACTGGGCATCGACACCCAGGTGCTGGCCGGCATCATCAACAGCTCGACCGGCCGTTGCTGGAGCTCAGACACGTACAACCCATGGCCCGGCGTGATCGAGACCGCGCCTGCTTCACGCGGGTACACCGGCGGCTTTGGCGCCGAGTTGATGCTCAAGGACCTGGGGCTGGCTACCGAGGCTGCCCGTCAGGCGCACCAGCCGGTGATTCTCGGGGCCGTGGCCCAGCAGTTGTATCAGGCGATGAGCCTGCGCGGGGAGGGTGGCAAGGACTTCTCGGCCATCGTCGAGGGGTACCGCAAAAAGGATTGACGAGCGAGGTGGACTTCATCGCGGGCCAGGCGGCCTTCCCTCTGTAACTGCGCACCAGAGGGAAGGGCACCTGCTCCGCGATTTTTTTTGCCCAGGATTTACGGATGCTGAAGGTGCCCTGCGTAAGCAGGGCTTGGCTATCAGGCGAAAACGAAGTACTTGCGCACGGTCTCGACCACTTCCCAGGTGCCTTTCATCCCGGGTTCGATCACGAATACATCACCTGCCTTCAGGTGCTTCGGCTCTTCGCCTTCCGGGGTGATGATGCAGTAGCCATCGAGGAAGTGGCAGAACTCCCACTTGTCGTAGTTGACCTCGAACTTGCCCGGGGTGCAGATCCAGGTGCCCATGATCTTGCTGCCGTCGGCCGACAGGTAGGCATTGAGGTTGACGGTGTGCGGATCGCCGCCGATGCGCTTCCACTTGGTGGCGTCCACGACCGGCGTCGGGCAGGTCTCGCGCAGGACGGTGATGAAATCGGACATGGCACAACTCCTGGTGACTGGATGAATGACCCGTCACCATAGGGCTATCGGCCGGGCCGCAGTTGCCTGGGCTCGACGTCCAGGTGCCTGACCGCGCTATATCTGGTCTTCCGAGGGTATACGCGGCACCTGTAGGCGCTGGCTTGCCTGCGATGGGCCGCATAGCGGCCCCGGCGTGTCAGAGCCGCTCATTACTCAAGCCCACCAGTACCGCACGAAGTGAAAGAACACCGGCGCCGCAAAGCACACCGAGTCCATCCGGTCGAGCATGCCGCCGTGGCCTTCGATCATGTGCCCCCAGTCCTTCACCCCACGGTCACGCTTGATCGCCGACATCACCAACCCGCCAAAGAAGCCCATGGCGTTGACGGTCAGGGCCATCAGGGCCGCCTGCCAGAAGTTGAACGGGGTGATCCAGCACAGCAGGGCGCCGATCAAAGTGGCCAGTGCCACGCCACCGACCAGGCCTTCGAGGGTTTTCGAGGGGGACAGGTTGGGCGCCACCTTGCGTTTGCCGAACAGCTTGCCGCACACGTACTGCAACACGTCGCTGATCTGCACCACCAGGATTAGCCAGGCGATCAGCAGCAGGTTGCGGCCCTCGAAACCCGGGATATCAAGCGTCATCAGCGCGGGCACGGAGGAAACGCAGTACACCGCGATCATCAGCCCCCACTGCACCTTCGATGCGCGCTCCAGGAAGCGTGTGGTATCGCCACCGAAGCTGGCCAGGATCGGCAGCAGCAGGAACAGGTACACCGGAATGAAGATGCTGAACAGGCCGTACCAGTCCATGGCAATCAGCAGGTACTGCACCGGCAGCGCCACATAGAACGCGGCGACCAGCGCCGGGTAGTCGCTGCGCCGGGTCGGGGTCAGCGTCATGAACTCGCGCAGGGCGTAGAACGACACGCCATAGAACAGCACGATCACGCCGTACTTGCCAAATACGAAGGCGATGCCGATCACCAGCACCATCACCCACCAGGCGTTGATGCGGGCATTGAGGTTGTCGATCACCGCATGCGGCGCCGGGCCGGCACGCCACTTGAGCAGGCGGCCGATCACGCTGGCGAGTAGCAGCAGGGCGCCGATGCCGGCGAACAGGGAAAGTGTGTTGTCATCCATGTCAGGCATCCTTCGGCGCCAGGTTCAGCAGGGCCTGGCTGGCCCGCTGCAGAAAGGCCTGCTTGCTTTCATCAGCGTGCAGGTTCAGGGGTTCGCCGAAGCTCAATGTGCACAGCAGCGGCAATGGCAGGGCGCGGCCCTTTGGCATGACCCGGTTGAGGTTGGCGATCCACACAGGCACCAACTCGACCTCGGGGTTGGCTGCGGCCAGGTGGAACAGCCCGCTTCTGAACGGCATGAGCGGTTCGTCGCCAAGGTTGCGGGTGCCCTCCGGGAAGAAGATCAACGAGTCGCCTTGGGCCACCGCTTCGAGTATTGGCTGCAGGGGGCTGCCTTGGCCTTCTGTGCGCTGTCGCTCGATCAATATGCCGTTGAAGACTTTGCGGATGAGAAAATCGCGGATGCCGGGCTTTGCCCAGTAGTCGGCTCCGGCCACTGGGCGGGTGCGCTTGCGCAGGGGTTCTGGCAGCGACGCCCACAGCAGCACGAAGTCGCCGTGGCTGCTGTGGTTGGCGAAGTACAGGCGTTGCACCGGCAACGGCGTGCAGCCGAGCCACAAGGCACGGGCACCGGTGATCAGCCGGGCGGCGGAGGTGATGACGAAGGCGGTCAGGGTCGCAAGCATGGGGCGGTAGTCATCCGGTAAAAGGCAGTGTCAGCAGGGTAGCCAAGGTCAGCGACAGTTGCAGGCCCAGGCACGCGGCCTGACGGCGCAGCAGGGCCAGCGCGGCGTGGCTGCGGGCGGGCCAGTCGCGGCTGTCGGTGGCATGCGGTTTGAGGTTGAGGTCGAACAGGGCGCGGTCCAGGGCCTGGGTGTCGGCTGGCAGGTCAGGGCTGCTGGCGAGGCGGGCGAACAGCTCGGCGTCCAGCGCGACGCGGATGGCCCAGTACTTGTGCAGCACACCCAGCACCAGCAACACGGCGCACAACAGGCTGGCCAGGGCAGGCAGTTGTGCGCCCAGCAAGGGGGCCAGGCCATAGCCCAGGGCCAACAGGGTGATGCCGTCCGACAGGTGCTCCAGCTGACGGCCACGGGCCAGCAGGCTGGCGATCAGGTGCAGGCTCATCGCTGCGCGCCTAGCTGTTGCAGCACCTGCCGATGGGCGGGGTGCAAGACCACGCCAGGGCGGGCCTGGCGAACCCGCTGCTCGGCTTGCTCTGCGTCGGGGCAGCGGCCAGTGAGCAGTAGCCACGCCGCCACGGCGCTGGCGCTGCGCGAGTAACCCAAGGCGCAGCAGACCAGCAAGGGGCCTTGAGGGCGCAGTTGCTCGATGGCGGCGGCGGCGTCGTGCAGCAGGGTGCTGTCGGGGGCGATCAGGTCCAGGGTGGCGAGCGCTCGATAGCCCTGCTGCGCGAAGGGGCCAGTGCCGGCCGAACGGCGCGGCAGCTCTGCGCAAAGGTCGACGATGGCAGCGAACTGCCCACCTTCGCCACGCCCAGGTAGCCGCCCCAGGAATACACCGTCACATACCGCGTCTGGCTGCGGACGGCGCCAGGTCCATAGCCGTGAGTTGATCCACGCCCCGATCAGGTAGGGCGCCATCAGCCAGGAGGCAGCAGCCGACAAGCGCCCCTGCGTGTCTTTCTGAAAACCGCCGGCACCGAACACGCTGTAGTTCAGCGCCACCAGCAGCAGCGCCACGCCAGGCCATGCCAACCACAGCCATGCGCCACCTGCCGTGAACACCGCCAGCGCGCACAGCAACGCCCCCAAACCGTAGTAGAGCGCAAGCCGCCAACATTTACGATCGCGCGCCAGCCGCGCCTGCTGCCACGGCAACAGCCCTTGGCGCGGCCATAGCCACAGGCAGGCAAACCCCGCCAGCGCGCCGGTGGGCACGTCGATGAAATGATGCTGCCAGGTGGTCAGCACCGACACGCCGATCAGCGCCATCCAGCTGTGCATGGCCCAGCGCCAGGGCTGGCGGTGCACGTGCCGGGCGAACATCGCCCAGATGATCACCAGCAAGGCGATATGCAGCGATGGCGCCTGGTTGTAAGGCTTGTCGAAGCCCATCAGCACATCGAACAACCCGCCATACAGCCCACCTATCTCGGGCCGTTCGAAGGTGAAGCGCAGCGGCCAGAGCAAGAAGCAGCTCACGCTGATCACCTGTGCCGTGAGCAACGCCAGGGCATGCCGGTCCATCTCCCGGCGGGTGCGCGGCAGCAGGAACGACAAGCCATACAGCAGGTCGATCGACCAGTACGGGATGATCGTCCACGGCCACAGCGGCATGTGCTGTTCCCAGCCGAACACCAGGCTGCCGACATCACTGCGCCCGGCGGTGTGGGTGTTCACCAGCCCATAGCTGAGGAAGAAGAACGGCCCCAGCAGCAGGAGCCAGAGCACGCCACGGCGGATCAGCCCGGGCTCACGCGGTGGGTTCATTCACGCACCCGTTGCGCCAGGCTGACGCTGAAGATGCCCCATTCGTCGATGCGCTGGGCCAGCTTGCGAAAGCCCGCCGCCTCGACCAGTTGGTCCATCTCTGCCTGGCTGCGCCGGCGCATTACCCACGCTTCGCCGCCGCGGTGGCTGGTCAGGGCGCGGGCGATCATTTCCAGTTGCGGGTGCCAGGGCTGGCCGGTGTAGACCAGGTAACCGCCCTCTTCGACGGCATCGGCCAGGCCAGCGAGAGAGTTGCCTACCTGGGTGTTGCTGGGGAACAGTTCGTACAGGCCGGATACCACCGCCAGCGTAGGGCCTGGCTGCAGCGCCGCGAGGCTGGCGCGGTCGAAGGCATCGCCCTGGACGAAGCGGGCAACCTCGGCCAGGCCTTTTTCGGCGATCAATGCGCTGCCTTGTTGCACGTTCAGCTCGCTGTAGTCGCGCAGCAGGATCGAGTCTGGCAGTTGTTCGAGGTCCTGCAGGGCTTCGAGGATGTAGCGACCATGGCCGGCGGCGATGTCGACGATATGCACCGGCCGTTGCTGCGCGCGCAGGCGGGTGATGGCCTCGCGCAGCAGCGCTTCGACGTGCACTTTGCGCTGGCGTATGCCGCGCCAGCCAATGGCGTCGAGGTAGTTGCGGTCGATCATGCGGCCCAGCGTGCCTTTGCCTGTTGCCTGGTTGCGGTAGACGTAGTCGAGGGTGCTGCCGGAGTCGAAGCCGGTGTCGAACCCCAGCTTCACGCCTTCGGCCAGCCCTTGGCCCAGGCGCAGGCCGGCGCGGGTGGCACGCCAGTAGAGGTCGCGCGGCGAGTTGCGCGGCAAGGGCGCGGCCAGGCTCTCGGCCTCTGCGCAGCTGGCGCCGACCTTGTCGGCATCGAGCAGCGAAGGGGCCTGCACAGGGCTGTCGAAGCAATGCCCGACGAAACGCTCGATACGCCTGAGTGCATGGGCGCGGTCGCGTTCACCGAGGGTGTCGTGGAAGAAGCCTAGGAGGGTGTGCATTTCCTTGCGCGCGCTGCCCAGGCGCTCGAAGAAGCGCACCTGCGGTTTGCGCTCGACCACCAGGTCGGCACCCGAGACCAGCAGCTGGGTCGGCACCTGGATCGCCTGGGCGTCCGCCACTACGCGGTCGGCCGCGTCGTACAGGCCCAACAGCATGGTCACAGAAATTGGCCGGCTGATCAGCGGGTCGGCCACATACGACATGACCCGCTCGGGGTCGTGGGTGAGCAGGCGCGGCTTGACGTAGCTGTTGACGAAGAAGTTGCCGCGCACGGCCTTGAGCAGTTTCAGGCCAGGGCGTGCGAAGGGCACGTACAGCTTGACCTTGAACGCTGGCGAGGCCAGCACCAGGCAGCGCACCTTGGGCGCGTAGTCGTGCGCCCAGGTGGCGATCAGTACGGCGCCGACGCTTTGCGCCAGCACCACCATGTCCTGCTCGGCGATGCCATGCACGGTCTGCAGATGCTCGATGAAGGTCTGCACGTCGCGCACGCTGGTGGCGAACCCCGGGCTGTCGCCGCGGGCACCTGGCGACTGGCCGTGGCCGCGGGCGTCCCAGGCGAAAAAGTCGTAGCCTGGCATGTCCAGTTCGTCGGCCAGGTGGGCCATGCGCCCACCGTGTTCGTGGCCACGGTGGAACATCACCACGGCACGGCGTGGCTGGTGTTCGTTGCGGGTAGCGGGCCAATGACGGTAGTGCAGCTCGACACCGTCATGGGTGGAGAAATGCAGCGATTGCGCTTGGCGCATGGCGAGAATCCTTGTCCGGGGCGATGGGCTCAGCGGGCTTCGGCCAGCCCTCGGCGAACCCGGTTGTAGAGGGTATAGAGCGAGAGCGCGAAGATGACCAGCAAGAGGCCGTTCAGCCAGTTGGCGTCGAGCAGGCCGAAGGCTACGGCGGTGCCCAGCACGCCGAAGGCAAATGCCCGGTCGCTCTTGCCCATCGGCCCGTCGTAGCGCCTGGATGCGCCTGCCAGCGGGCCCATTACCCCGGCGTATTCACTCACCGTGGCGCTCAGTACCACCAGCACCACCAGGCTCGGCCAGACGCCGGCCAACAGGGCGAAGGGCAGGTACAGCGCGGCGTCGGCGATCACGTCGCACAGTTCGTTGAGGTAGGCGCCGAGCCTGGATTGCTGGCCGAATTCGCGCGCAAGCATGCCGTCGACGGCATTGAGGGCCATGCGCAGCAGCATCCACACCGGGATCAGGATGAACAGCCAAGTGATGTGGCTGAGGCCTGCCAGCAGCAGGCCCAGCAGGACCGACACCAGGCCGGCGGCGACGGTGACCTGATTGGCGGTGACGCCGCGCTCGTGGAGGCGCTTCACGCCGGGGCGGAGCAGGGCCTGGAAGCGGGGCTTGAGCTGGTAGATCGATGGCACTGGAAACTCCTTTTCTTGGTGCAGCCTGATTGTGGGCAAAGAGCCCGCCTGGCGGCAAGCGCGGTCGCCAGATTTGCGCGCCTACACAACCGCGCTTGGCCGGCTGGTCAAGCGCCTGACCAAACCCGCGGCATACCCCGGCAATGCGGCGAAGTCCCGTGCACACACCAGCAGCTGGCGATTGGCCCAGCCCTCGTGCAGCGCCACCCAGTGCAGCGGCAACAGCCCTTGCCAGCGCTTCACCGAAGCCAGTGGCACCACCCCCACCCCCGCGCCGCCCGCGACCATGCGCAGCACCCCATCGAAGCCATCGGCCCGCACCCGTACGCGCATACGCCTGCCCTCACGCAGTGCCTGTTCCTCCAGGTACAACGCCAAGGCGCTGTCCGCCCCCAGCCCGACATGGCCATGGGCGAGGCTGTCGATGAAGCTCGGGGCAGGGTGCGCCGCCAAGGGGTGCTCAAGGGGTGTCACCAGCACCAGTGGGTCATCGCGAAACGGCAGGGTCTGCAGATGCTCACTGGGCGCTGCGCTCGAGATGATCCCCAGGTCCGCCATGCCCTGAGTGATCGATTGCACGATGTGCAAGCTCGGCAGCTCCTGGACATCGACACTGACGGCGGGGTGGTCGGCAAGGTAGCAGGCCAGCAACTCGGGCAGGTATTCGGTCAGCGCCGCCGTGTTGCACAGCAGCCGTACCTGGCCTTGCAGGCCCTGGGCATAGTGAGCCAGGTCGAACTGCAGGCGCTCGACCTGCTGCCCGATCAGCCGGGCATGTTGCAGCAACGCTTGGCCGGCTGGGGTCGGCTGTACGCCACGGCGATTACGCGCGAGCAGCGGTGTACCCAGGGAGGCTTCCATGGCGCGAATACGGGCGCTGGCAGCGGGCAGCGACAGGTGGCTGCGGCGCGCGCCGGCAGTGATGTTGCCGCACTCCAGGGTGTGCCGGAAAAGCGCGAGGTCAATCAGGTCGAAGTGCATGTGCCTCTGTCCTGGCGATAGTCTGGCTGAGTATATGGCAGATTTTCAGCCAGCCAGCCGCACGCCATCATGGCGGCATGAATACCTTGATCGCGTTCTATCAGACCCTCGGCCCGGCATTGACTTTGCTGGTGGTGATTACCTTCCTGCTGGCAGGCACCGTCAAAGGTGTCATCGGCCTCGGGCTGCCGACCATCGCCATGGGGCTGCTGGGGCTGGCTATGCCGCCCGCGCAGGCTGCCGCCTTGTTGATCGTACCTTCGACCCTCACCAACCTCTGGCAACTGGCGGCCGGCGGCCATCTGCTGGCGCTGCTGCGGCGGCTGGGGCCAATGCTGGCGATGATCTTCGTCGGCACCCTGGCCGGCAGCGCCTGGTTGGGCATCAACAGCGGCCCCTGGGCGGTGCATGCGCTTGGCGCAGCGCTGGTGGCCTATGCCGTGTATGGGTTGATTGGCTCGGGGCTGAGCGTGGCGCACAGGCGGGAGTGGTGGCTGGGGCCGATCTGCGGGCTGGTGACGGGCGTGGTAACGGCCGCTACCGGGGTGTTCGTGATGCCGGCAGTGCCGTACCTGCAAAGCCTGGGTTTGAACCGTGACGAGATGATCCAGGCGCTGGGCCTGGCGTTCACGGTCTCGACCGTGGCGTTGGCCCTGGGCCTGGCCGGGCAAGATGCCTTGGGCGGCCAGGCGCTGGGTGCGTCACTGCTGATGCTGGCGCCAGCGCTGGTGGGCATGCTGGCGGGCCAGTGGTTGCGCCAGCGCATCAGCGCGGCGCTGTTCAAACGCTGCTTCTTCATCGGCCTGGCCGTGCTCGGCGGCCATTTGCTGATCAACGGTTAGCAGAGGCGGCGCTGAGCATGTCGATCAACTGGACATCGAATTCGCGCTCCAGGTAGTCCATGCGCTTTTCGAAGAACGCGGCCATGTGCGGCAGGGCCGAGTGCACATCCAGTGCCGCCTTGTCTGCCCACACCTCGTAGAACACGAACAGGCTGGGGTCGGCCTTGTCGCGCAGCATGTGGTACTCGATACAGCCCGGCTCCTGGCGGCTTGGTTCGACATAGGCGCGGAACAGGGTTTCGAAGGCTTCGGCCATTTCCGGGCGGGTCTTGGCTTTGAGGATAAAAGCGTACTGCTCGCTCATGGATCGCTACTCGCTGGTGAATGATGAAACGATTCTAAGGCAATAATGGCTTGGTCATTCGTGATTTCAAGTCAATTGTATTTTGCCTCATGCCTGCTTTTTCCCAGGCCAGCGACTCCCTAATCTGCCGGTCATCCCATTTGACTCGATCAAGGCAATCAGGCCTCGGATCGACATCGACACATCGAGGCCAGCATGAAAAAGATCCTTTTGCTCAACGGCGGTAAACAGTTCGCTCACTCCGATGGCCGCCTCAACGCGACCCTGCACGAAGCGGCGCTCGCTCATCTGGACCGTGCCGGTTTCGACGTGCGCCAGACCTTCATCGACGGTGGCTACGACGTGCAGGAGGAGGTCGAGAAGTTCCTCTGGGCGGATGTGGTGGTCTACCAGATGCCCGGTTGGTGGATGGGCGCACCGTGGACGGTGAAGAAGTACATCGATGATGTCTTCACCGAAGGGCACGGCAGCCTGTACGCCAGCGACGGCCGGACCCGCTCGGATGCTTCGCAGAAGTACGGCAGCGGTGGCCTGATCCAGGGCAAGCAGTACATGCTGTCGCTGACCTGGAATGCCCCGCAGCAAGCGTTCGACAACCCTGGCGATTTCTTCGAGGGCAAGGGTGTGGACGCCGTGTACTTCCCGTTCCACAAGGCCAACCAGTTCCTCGGCATGACCGGGTTGCCGACCTTCCTGGCGGTGGATGTAATGAAGCGCCCGGATGTACCAGCGGCGTTGGCCGCTTATGAAGCGCACCTGGGCAAGGTGTTTGGCAAGGCTGCGTAAGCGCCTGTGACAGGGGCTGCACAGCAGCCACCTTGCACAGACCCGACTGACCCGCTATCTATCACCGCACACTCCAGCCAAGGCCAAGCGCGTGAAAACCCGATCCGAAGAACTCCAGGTATTCGTCGCCGTGATCGACTGCGGTTCGATCTCCGCCGCTGCCGAGCAGATGGGCCAGACCCCGTCCGCCGTCAGCCGCACCCTGTCGCGCCTGGAGGCCAAACTCGGCACCACCTTGGTCAACCGCACCACCCGGCGCATGGACCTGACCGAAGAAGGCCGTTTCTTCCTGGCGCGCTCGCGGGTGATTCTGGAACAGATGGACGAGATGGAAGAGCGCCTGTCGATGAACCGCCAGACCGCCACTGGGCGCCTGCGCATCAACGCCGCTGCGCCGTTCATGCTGCATGCCATCCTGCCCTGGATCGGCGAATTCCGCCGCCAGTACCCCGGCATCGAGCTGGAACTCAACACCGACGACCTGATCATCGACCTGCTGGAGCAAAGCACCGATGTGGCGATCCGCATCGGTGAGCTGGCCGATTCCAGCCTGCACGCCCGCAACCTGGGCTGCAGCCCGGTGCAGGTGCTGGCCAGCCCTACCTACCTGGAACGCCATGGCACGCCGCAGCACGTCGAAGACCTGGCCAACCACTGCCTGCTGGGGTTCAGCCAGCCTGAGTCGCTCAACCACTGGCCGTTGCGCCATGCCCAGGGCGACCGCTGGGCGATCCGCCCTGCGCTGATCGCCTCCAGCGGCGAGACCCTGCGCCAGTTGGCCCTGGCCGGGGAGGGCATCGTCAGCCTGTCGCACTTCATGACCCACGAAGACATCCGCAGCGGCCGCCTGCAGGTGCTGCTGGGCGATGCCAACAACGGGTACCGTCAGCCGATCCATGCGGTGTATTACCGCAACACCCAGCTGGCGCTGCGCATCCAGTGCTTCCTCGACTTCATCCAGCGCAAGCTGGCGATGTACGCCTGCTGAGTTGCCTGAACGCGACAAATCCTGCCCAAAGGCGGCGCAACTTCCTACGTTGGATTGCGCAGTCGACGCGCTTCGGCCTTACTGACTGATCAACAAAAACAACACCAAGGAAGTGTCATGCGTATTGTCCTGTTCCAGTCCATGGCCCTCGGAGCCGCTATCCTGAGCTGTTCCTCGGCCTTTGCGGCCACCCTTGAGGGTGGCGCAGTGGCCGCGCCTGATCAATATGGCGCACAGGTGGCCGCCGATATTCTGAAAAAAGGCGGCAACGCCGTGGACGCCGCCGTGGCAACGGCGTTCACCCTGGCGGTGACCTACCCTGAAGCTGGTAACATCGGCGGCGGTGGCTTCATGACCCTGTTCGTCGACGGCAAACCCTACTTCCTCGACTACCGCGAAGTGGCACCCAAGGCCGCCAGCCGCAACATGTACCTGGACGACAAGGGCGAAGTGATCGAGAACCTGAGCCTGGTTGGCGTGCGCGCCGCCGGCGTGCCCGGCACGGTGATGGGGTTGTGGGAGGCGCACCAGAAGTTCGGCAAGCTGCCCTGGAGCGAGTTGCTGACCCCGGCCATCGGTTATGCGAAAAACGGCTTCAAGATCGCCGAAAAGCAGTACCAGTATCGCAACGATGCCCAAGGCCTGTTCAAGACCGCGACCAATTTCAACGACTATTTCGGCACCATGAAGGTGGGCGAGCTGTTCAAGCAGCCCGAGATGGCCCAGACCCTCGAACGCATTGCCGACAAGGGCGTGAGCGAGTTCTACCAGGGCAAGACCGCCGACCTGCTGGTGGCGCAGATGCAGGCGGACAAAGGCCTGATCACCAAGCAAGACCTCAAGGACTACAAGGCCGTCTGGCGTGAGCCGATGGCCCTGAGCTGGCGTGGCAACGTGGTCTACACCGCGCCGCCGCCAAGCTCTGGCGGTGTGGCCCTGGCCCAGCTGCTGGGTATCAAGGAAGACCGTGCGGCGGACTTCAAAGGCGTCGCGCACAACTCTGCGCAGTACATCCACTTGCTGGCCGAGATCGAGAAGCGCGTGTTCGCCGACCGCGCCGACTACCTGGGTGACCCGGCGTTCACCAAGGTGCCGGTGGATCAATTGATTGCCAAGGATTACCTGGCCAAGCGCGCCGCGCAGGTCAACCCCAAGGCCATTTCGGCAACCGACGACGTCAAGCCGGGCCTGGAACCGCACCAGACCACGCACTTCTCGATCGTCGACAAGCAGGGCAATGCGGTCAGCAACACCTACACCCTCAACCTCGACTACGGCAGTGGTGTGGTGGTCAAGGGCGCCGGCTTCCTGCTCAATGACGAGATGGACGACTTCAGCGCCAAACCGGGGGCGGCCAATGCCTTTGGCGTGGTCGGCGGTGATGCCAACGCCATCGAGCCCGGCAAGCGCATGCTGTCATCCATGAGCCCAAGCCTGATGACCCGCGATGGCAAGGTCGAGCTGGTGATCGGCACGCCGGGCGGTTCGCGGATCTTCACGTCGATCTTCCAGGTGATGAACAACCTGTACGACTACGGCATGCCACTTGAGAAGGCGGTGGCCGCACAGCGCGTGCACCATCAGTTGCTGCCCAAGGACACCCTTTATTTCGACAGCTATGCGCCGCTGACCGGGCCGGTAGCGGACGACCTGAAGAAAATGGGTTACGTGCTCGAAGACCAAGGCTGGGAGATGGGCGATATCCAGGCCATTCGGGTGAACGGGGCGAAGCTTGAGACGGCGTCGGACCCGCGTGGGCGCGGGGTGGGGATGGTCGTCAAGTAATAGCTTCCAGCGTGCGGGGAGTCCGTTCGCGGGGCAAGCCCGCTCCCACAAACTATCAGGTTGTGGGAGCGGGCTTGCCCCGCGAATGCGCTTCAGAGATCAGACACGGAACTGGCTCACTAGCATCTGCAATTGCCCCCCCAACCGCGCCAGCTCAACACTGGACGCCGCCGTCTCGTCACTGGCCGCCGCGGTCTGCTCAGACACATCCCGCACATTCAGAATGCTCCGGCTGATTTCTTCCGCCACCGCGCTCTGCTCTTCCGCCGCCGCCGCAATCTGCTGGTTCATCGACTGAATGTTCGACACCGTGCCGGTGATGCTTTCCAGCGAGGCACCGGCCTTGCGTGCCAGTTCGACGCTGCTGTCGGTCAGGGTCCGGCTACCCTGCATGGCCGTGGCCACTTGCTGGGTGCCGTGCTGCAAGCTGGCGATCAGCTCTTCGATCTCTTCGGTGGACTTCTGCGTACGCTGCGCCAGGCCGCGCACTTCGTCGGCGACCACGGCAAAGCCGCGGCCCGCCTCGCCGGCACGGGCGGCTTCGATCGCGGCGTTCAGCGCCAGCAGGTTGGTCTGTTCGGCCACCGACTTGATCACGTCCATGACGCTGCCGATCTTCTGGCTTTCCTGCTGCAGCAGGCTCATGGCTTCAGTGGAGCGGTGCACTTCTGCGGCCAGGCGTTCGATCTGGCTGATTGCCTCACCGACCACACGGTCGCCGGCACGGGCTTCGTCATCGGCACCGGTGGCGGCATGCGAGGCCTGCTCAGCGTTGCGGGCGACTTCCTGAACGGTTGCCGCCATTTCATGCATCGCGGTGGCCACTTGGTCGGTTTCGACCTTCTGGCTGTTGGCACCTGCGCTGGTCTGTTCGGTAACGGCCGACAGCTCTTCGGCGGCGCTGGCGATCTGGGTGACGCCGTCGCGGATGCCGCTGATCAGTTCGCGCAGGGTGGTGCCCATGCGGGCGATGCCCTGTTGCAGCACGCCCAGCTCATCACGGCGGGTGACACGCAGGTCGTGTGTCAGGTCGCCGCCCGCGATGCGTTCCACCGCTTGCAAGGTTTCCTGCAGCGGGCGGGTGATCTGCCGGGTGATGAGCACCGCTGCCAGTATGCCTACCAGCAACGCCAGCAGGGTCGCGATGGCCTGCAGGCTGCGGGCCTGTGCACTCTCGATGTCGCGGCGCTCCAGCTGGATCTTGTACAGCGCGTCGCTGGTCTTGACGATGTCGGCGCCCTGGACGGTCATTTCTGCGCGTGCGCTGGTGATATCGGCGAGGGCATCGCGGAACTGACGCACGGCGTCACGGTAGGCCAGCACCGACTGTTCGAACTGTTGCAGGCGGGCATCAGCAGTGGGCAGCTGGCGCTTGAGGTTGTCGACCTCGGCCAGCGCCGCTTCGAGCTGGCGCAGCGCAGCCTGCTCGTTGGCCGCGCTGTTATCGGCAATGTAGCCGCGCACGTCGATGCGCACCTGCAGCAGTTGCTGGCGGGCCTTGCTGATCAGCTGGTACTGGGCCAAGCGCACGCTGTCACTTTCGAGGCGTGCCATGACGTCCTGGCTGAGGGCATCCATGGCCTGGTCGGCCTTGGCTGAAGAAACATTCATGGCATCGCGGGCGGCGCGGGTGGCGTTGTAGCCTGCGCGCATGGTGCCCAGCGACACCTTGTACTGGCTGATGGTCTGCCCAAGGTCGTGCAGCAGTTTGACGTTCTCCGGGCTCTTGAACGAGCCGACCAGGCGTTGCTGCTGGTTGCTGAAGGTATCCAGCTTGGCCAGGGTGTTGGCAGCCGCCGCATCGTCGCCGTTGGCAATCATGTACTGCAGGCGGGCAATGCGCAGGTCAGTCAGGTCCTTGTTGAGCTGGCTGATATCGCTCATCCAGTTGCTGCGGTCGATCAGGCTGCCGAGGCTGGTCCAGCCAGTCAGGGCCAGCAGGCCGGTGAGGATCAGCACCAGGCCGAAGCCCAGGCCGAGTTTGAGGTTGACGCTGATGTTGGCAAACCAGCTGTTCATGCACGCACTCCAGAAATTGTTTTCGCTCTCTTGATCGTCGATCGCAAGGCGTTGTTGTTCTGGGTGCCCGCTGATTCGTGCAGGGGTTATCGGCAATGAATCTGGAAGCTGAAACGCTTTTTCAGCAGATTTGTAACCGGTCGTCCGGTTGAAGCGGGGGCTGCCAGGCAGCCCCGCAGGGTGTCACAGGTTACGTGCACTGAAGGTATCGCAGCTGTTCACTTCGCCCTCGGCAAAGCCAGCCTTGAACCAGCGCACGCGCTGCGCCGAGGTGCCGTGGGTGAAAGAGTCGGGCACCACGCGCCCCTGGCCTTTCTGCTGCAGGCGGTCGTCACCAATGGCGTTGGCCGCATTCAGTGCTTCCTCGACGTCCCCTGGCTCCAGCCAGTTCAGGCGCTTTTGTGCCTGATACGCCCACACCCCGGCCAGGCAATCGGCCTGCAGTTCCTGGCGTACCAGCAAGCCGTTGTCGCCCTCCATGCGCTGCCCATTGCGGCGTGCCGCATCAACCTTGGCCGACACGCCGAGCAGGGTCTGCACGTGGTGGCCGATTTCGTGGGCGATGACATAGGCCTGGGCGAAGTCGCCCGCTGCGGCGAAGCGGGTTTCCATCTCGCGGAAGAACGACATGTCCAGGTACACCCGCTGGTCGGCCGGGCAGTAGAACGGGCCCACCGCCGCCGAAGCGAAGCCGCAGGCAGAGTTGACCTGGCCGTTGAATAGCACCAGCTTGGGGTCGCGGTACTGCTTGCCGGCCTGGGAGAACAGCGCCTTCCAGGTGTCTTCGGTGTCACCCAGCACCGAGGCGACGAATTCGGCCTGCTGGTCATTGGCCGGCGGCGCCTTGGTGCCCACGCTACTGGGTGCCTGCTGTTGCTGTTGCATTTGCCCGGTGAGCTGGCCAAGGATCTGCAGCGGGTCTTGCCCGGTGAGCCAGCCAATGCCCACGATCAGCAGGATCGCCCCCAGCCCCAGGCCCTTGCCGCCGCCAAAGCGCATGCCGCCACCACCGCCACCTTCGCCTCGGGCATCGACCACGTTGTCGCTGCGTCGGCCTTTTCGCCATTCCATGAATGCTCTCCGGAGCGTGAAACAAGAAGACAAAGACTAGTTCACCTCAGCGAAAGGTGTCAGCCAAAGGTGTTAAGCCATAACCATATGGTTATGTATTGAGGGGCTGATTTCAGTATTCATCCCACGCGAGTTATCCGAAACTGCAAGTCCGCCTGCCACGTACAGGCGTTTTGATAATACCAAGAGAGGAAAACGGCATGCCCGCCCAGGACACCAGCCGCTTCGTGATCCGTGATCGCAACTGGCACCCCAAAGCCCTGACCCCCGACTACAAGACGTCCATTGCCCGCTCCCCGCGCCAGGCACTGGTCAGCATCCCGCAGTCGATCAGCGAAACCACCGGCCCGGATTTCACCCACCTGGGTTTCGGTGCCCACGACCATGACCTGCTGCTGAACTTCAACAACGGTGGCCTGCCAGTCGGTGAGCGCATCATCGTTGCCGGCCGGGTTGTCGACCAGTACGGCAAACCGGTGCCCAACACCTTGGTAGAAATGTGGCAGGCCAATGCCGGCGGCCGCTACCGGCACAAGAACGACCGCTACCTGGCCCCGCTGGACCCGAACTTCGGTGGCGTTGGCCGTTGCCTGACCGACCGCGACGGCTACTACAGCTTCCGCACCATCAAGCCCGGCCCGTACCCATGGCGCAACGGCCCGAATGACTGGCGCCCTGCGCACATTCACTTCGGCATCAGCGGCCCGTCGATCGCCACCAAGCTGATCACCCAGCTGTACTTCGAGGGCGACCCGCTGATCCCGAAGTGCCCGATCGTCAAGTCGATCGCCAACCCCGAGGCTGTGCAGCAGTTGATCGCCAAGCTCGACATGAGCAACGCCAACCCGATGGACTGCCTGGCGTACCGCTTCGACATCGTGCTGCGCGGCCAGCGCAAGACCCACTTCGAAAACTGCTGAGGACCCCGCCATGCCAATCGAACTGCTGCCGGAAACCCCTTCGCAGACTGCCGGCCCCTACGTGCACATCGGCCTGGCCCTGGAAGCGGCCGGCAACCCGACCCGCGACCAGGAAATCTGGAACCGCCTGGCCAAGCCAGAAGCACCGGGTGAACACATCCTGTTGATCGGCCAGGTCTATGACGGTAACGGGCACCTGGTGCGCGATTCGTTCCTGGAGCTGTGGCAGGCCGATGCCGCCGGCCAGTACCAGGATCAATACAACCTGGAAAACGCCTTCAACAGCTTTGGCCGCACCGCCACCACCTTCGATGCCGGTGAATGGACCGTGCAAACGGTGAAGCCGGGTGTGGTGAACAATGCTGCTGGCGTGCCGATGGCGCCGCACATCAACATCAGCCTGTTTGCCCGTGGCATCAACATCCACCTGCACACGCGCCTGTATTTCGACGATGAAGCCGAAGCCAACGCCAAGTGCCCGGTGCTCAACCTGATCGAGCAGCCGCAGCGCCGTGAGACGTTGGTTGCCAAGCGTTGCGAAGTGGATGGGAAGACGGCCTATCGTTTCGATATCCGTATTCAGGGGGAAGGGGAGACGGTGTTCTTCGACTTCTGAGTGAAGCTTGGGGCCGCAAGGCGGCCCCGGCCTCTCAACCTTTGACCGGTTTCAGGTCAAAGGCATCGGCCTGATACTGGAACAAC
Source organism: Pseudomonas sp. SWRI68 (assembly GCF_014269165.1). NCBI lineage: Bacteria > Pseudomonadati > Pseudomonadota > Gammaproteobacteria > Pseudomonadales > Pseudomonadaceae > Pseudomonas > Pseudomonas sp. SWRI68. The sequence continues at coordinate 33,262 of NZ_JABWRU010000003.1, forward strand.
AGGCAATCGGCAGCCGCCGTGCAGCCACTTTCATGCACCAGGTCGGCGGGCAGTTTGTAGTAGGCCCCGGCCGGGTACTCGGTGCGCTTGCCATCGATCACTGCGTAGAACGTCCCGCTCAATACCACTGTCGGCAAGGTCTGGCTGTGCTGGTGCAGGCCGTTGTCGGTGCCTTTTCTGAATTTCACATAAGCCGAATACGGCCCCTTGCCAAAGATATCGCCTTCGACGTTGGCGTAGCTGACGGCACTGTGGGTGTTGGGCACGTCCTGCCACTTCAAGCCCGCGTTGTCAGGGACCGAAACGGTTTGTTCTGCTGCATGGGCGAGGATTGCCACAGCGCTGAGCGCGATGCCGGTGATGACTGCCTGCAATGATTTCATGATGAGTCCTCTTCGCTGAAGTAACGTGCAGCGAAGGTTAATGAATCATCAAGAGCACAAATACGGCCTCAACTCCGCAAGACTTGTGCAGATAAAGCACGAATCAGCCCTGCCACCTGGGCGTTACATAGTAGTGCTGCACGTAATCCAGCAGTGCACGCACCTTGGGCGCCAGGTAACGGCTCTGTGGATAAACCGCGAACAGGCTGCGCGCCGGCTGCCGCCAATGGCTCAGCACCTGCACCAGGCGCCCGTCGCGCAGCGCATCATCGACGATGAAACGGTCGAAACTGGCGATGCCCAGGGCGCCGATGGCGGCGGTGCGCAGGGCCATGGGGGAGTTGGCGCTCAAGCGCCGGGGCATCAGGATTTCACGCTGCTCGCCCGTGTCGTTGGCCACCTGCAAGCGTTGCGGGTGCAGCAACTGGCTGTAGCCGAGCAACGGGTGGCCGGCCAGGTCGTCGGGTGAGGCGGGCGTACCGTGGCGTTGCAGGTAGCGCGGTGCGGCCACCAGCAGGACTTCACTGGTGGCCAGACGGCGTGCCACCAGGCTGGAGTCAGGCAGGTGGTCGGTGACCCGCAGGCACACATCGATCTCCTCCTCCAGCAGGTCAACGAAGCGATCGCTGCAGTGCAGCTCAATCTGTAGCTGGGGATGGCGCTCGACAAAATCTGGCAACCAACGCCCCAGTTCCAGCTCGCCAAAGGCGGTGGCAACGCCCAGGCGCAAGGTGCCGGCAGGTTGTTGCTGATGCTCGGACAGTTCAAGGGTCATGGCCTGCATCTGTTCGAGGATCTGCACGCAATGGCGATAGAACAGCGCACCGGCTTCGGTCAGGTGCAGGCGGCGGGTGGTACGGGTGAGCAACTGCGTGCCGAGGTGGCGTTCGAGGTGCTTCACCTGGCGTGACAGCACGGTATGCGAGACGCCGGCCTGCTTGGCGGCGGCGCTGAAGCTGCCGAGGTCTACGACCCGGCGGAAGGTGTGCATGGCACTGAACTGGTCCATCGGCGCAACTCTCCTGGCAGTGTGCGTTGGGGCCGGCCAGGCCCCAACGCGACACGGATCAGCGCCGAACCAGCAGCACCCCGCTTTCCATGTGATGGGTATACGGGAACTGGTCGAACAGCGCGCAGCGTTCGATACGGTGGGTATCTTGCAGCTGGGCGATGTTCGCCGCCAGCGTTTCCGGGTTGCACGAGATGTACAGAATGCGCTCGAAACGCCGGGTCAGCTCGCAGGTGTCCGGGTCCATGCCGGCACGCGGCGGGTCGACGAACACGGTGCCGAACGTATAGCTTTTCAGGTCGATGCCTTCCAGCCGGCGGAACGGCCGCACCTCGTTCAGTGCCTGGGTCAGCTCTTCAGCCGACAGCCGCACCAGCCGCACGTTATCCACACCGTTCTCATCGAGGTTGCTCAGCGCTGCATTGACCGACGTCTTGCTGATCTCGGTGGCCAGCACTTGGCGCACGCGGGTGGCCAGCGGCAAGGTGAAGTTGCCATTGCCGCAGTACAGCTCCAGCAGGTCATCGTCGCGCTCGCCAATGGCGTCGTAGGCCCAGCTCAGCATCTTCTGGTTCACCGCGCCGTTGGGCTGGGTGAACGCGCCTTCTGGCTGGCGATAGCTGAATACGCGGCCCGCCACGTCCAGTTGCTCCACCGCATAATCACGGCCGATCACCAGGCGCTTGCCCTTGGAGCGGCCGATCAGGCTCACCCCCAGGTCTTCGGCCAGCTGCCGTGCGGCCACTTCCCAGGCCTCGTCCAGCGGGCGGTGGTAGCACATCGTGACCATCGCATCGCCCGCCAGGGTGGTAAGGAACTCCACCTGGAACAGCCGGTTGCTCAGTGCCTCGCTGGCCTGCCAGGCCGCCTTGAGGCGCGGCATCAGCAGGTTGATGCGCTCGCTGGCGATGGGGAAGTCGTCGATCAGGATCGCCTTGTGCTTCTCGCCTGGGGCGAACATCGCGTAGTGGCGCTGACCGTCCTCGCGCCACAGGCGGAACTCGGCGCGCAGGCGGTAGTGCTCGCGCGGCGAATCGAAAACAGCCGGTTCCGGCGCGCCGAACGGCGCTAGCAGCTCGCGCAGCCGGGCAACCTTGGCGTCCAGCTGGGTGGCGTAGGAGGAGGGGTCGAAAGCAGCACTCATGCGTTGAACCAGCCCAGCTTGATGACGAACAGGATGGAAAGGATCACCAGGGCCGGGTTCAGGTCGCGGTGGCGGCCGGAAATCAGCTTGATGGCAGTCCAGGAAATGAAGCCGAAGGCGATGCCGTTGGCGATCGAGTAGGTCAGTGGCATGGCCAGGGCCGTCACCACCACGGGCGCGGCTTCGGTGACGTCATCCCAGTTTATTTCCGCCAGGCCCGAAGCCATCAGTACGGCGACGAACAGCAGCGCCGGGGCCGTGGCGAAGGCCGGTACGCTACCGGCCAGCGGTGCGAAGAACAGCGCCAGCAGGAACAGCACGGCCACCACGATGGCGGTCAGGCCGGTACGCCCGCCCGCGCTCACGCCGGCAGCCGATTCGATGTAGCTGGTGGTGGTCGAGGTGCCCAGCAGCGAACCGGCCATGGCCGCGGTGCTGTCGGCGATCAGGGCGCGGCCCATCTTCGGCATGTGGCCGTCCTTGCCCATCAGGCCGGCGCGCTTGGCCACGGCGATCAGGGTGCCGGAGTTGTCGAACAGGTCGACGAACAGGAAGGCGAAGATCACGCTGATCAGGCCCACATCGAGGGCACCGGCGATGTCCAGTTGCAGGAAGGTCGGTGCCAGCGAAGGGGGCATCGACACGATGCCGCCGAACGGCGTGACGCCCATCGCGATCGACGCGACAGTGACGGCCAGGATGCCGATCAGCACCGCGCCGCGCACCTTCAGCGACTCAAGGCCGACGATCAGGAAGAAGCCCAGCGTGGCGAGGATCACCGAGGGCTGCTTGAGGTCGCCCATGCCCACCAGGGTGGCCGGGTTATCGACGACGATGCCCGCGTTATGCAGGGCAATCAATGCCAGGAACAAACCGATGCCTGCGGCAATGGCCGAGCGCAGCGGCAGCGGGATGCTGTTCACGATCCATTCGCGGATGCGGAAGATCGACAACAGGAAGAACATCACCGCCGACAGGAACACCGCACCCAGCGCAACCTGCCAGGTATGGCCCATGTGCAGAACCACGGTATAGGTGAAGAAGGCGTTCAGGCCCATGCCCGGCGCCAGCGCGATCGGGTAGTTGGCGATCAGGCCCATGGTCGCCGAACCGATGGCCGCGGCCAGGCAGGTGGCGACGAAGATCGCACCTTTGTCCATGCCGGTCTCGCCCAGGATGCTGGGGTTGACGAACAGGATGTAGGCCATGGCCAGGAAGGTGGTGACGCCCGCAAGAATCTCGGTGCGCACATTGGTGTCGTGTGCTTTTAGTTGAAACAGCCTTTCCAGCATGCCCGCTCCCCAAGGCGCCCCCGGCGCCGTGATATGTATCGACCCCATCAGCAAAGCACAGACCGTACCGGTTGCCGTGGTTTTATCTGGGGCGGAAAAAAGCCGCGCATCATACCAGCATGCTCGGCAGGGGCCTATGGCCTTCGGGGAATGGCTTTTCCATCGCCTGTGGCAGTGGGGTTTAGCGGTGAAGAGGCCAGTACCGCCGAGCCATCAACCGCTGTGCAAGCGGTCGCGCTTGGCCAGGGTCGGGAACAATTTTATCCACACCCCGGTCACCACCAGCGTGCCCACGCCCCCCAGCACCACCGCCGGCACTGTGCCAAACCAGTGCGCGGTGACGCCCGATTCGAATTCACCGAGCTGGTTCGAGGCACCGATGAACAGCCCGTTCACAGCGCTCACCCGCCCGCGCATCTCATCTGGCGTCTCCAGTTGCACGAACGAACTGCGAATGACCATGCTGATCATGTCCGCCGCGCCCAGTAACACCAGCACCGCCAGCGAGAACCAGAACGACGTCGACAGGCCAAATGCGATGGTCGCCACGCCAAACACGCCCACGGCGGTGAACATGGTGCGGCCTACCTTGCGCTCGAACGGGAAGCGCGCCAACCACAGCGACATCAGCAACGCCCCCACCGCCGGTGCCGAGCGCAGCAGGCCCAGGCCCCAGGGGCCGGTCAGCAGGATGTCCTTGGCGAACACCGGCAACAACGCGGTGGCACCGCCCAGCAGCACGGCGAACAGGTCCAGCGAGATGGCGCCGAGGATGTCTGGCCGGCTGCGGATGAAGCGGATGCCGGCCAGCAGCGACTCCAGGCTGGCACGGCCACGCTGGGCCACTTGCTGGCGTGCGTCCAGGCTCAATGTCAGCGCACAGGCAATGGCGTACAGCGCCACGGTCGGGCCGTACACCCAGATACTGCCGAAGGCATACAGCAACCCGCCCACCGCCGGGGCGACGATGGTGGCTGCCTGGGTCGCCGAGGCCGAGGCCGCCACCGCCCGTGGGAACAACCCCGGCGGCACCACATTGGGCAGCAGGGCCTGGGTGGCCGGCATCTCGAACGAGCGCGTGGCGCCCAGCAGGAAGGCCAGGGCGAAGATCAGCTCGCGGCTGACGTTGTCGGTGGCGCTGCCCACTACCAGCGCCAGGGCAATCAGCCCCTGCAGGCTTTGGCACAGGGCAGCGACCTTGCGCCGGTCATAGCGGTCGGCGACATGCCCAGTGTGCAGCATGAACAGCACCCGTGGGGCGAATTCGACCAGGCCGACCAGGCCCAGGTCGAGCACATTGCCGGTGAGCTGGTAGAGGTGCCAGCCAATGGCCACGGTGAGCATCTGGAAGCCGCTGGCGGTGAACACACGGGCCAGCCAGAAGGCGAGGAAGGGGCGATGATGGCGCAACAACTGCGGTGCGGAATCGGGCATCGGAAACCTGTGGCCTCGGCGCAGTAGAGGGGCCGGCAGATTATCATCTGTTTGTAACAAGCAGTTACTGTTTGCCGTGATCGGCACTTTTTCACAGGTTCTGAAAGAGGGTGGGGCAACAGGTCACGCGGCAATCAACCACACGGCCCGGCTGGCTATTCAGGACTATGCTTGCAGTCAGTCGTTGATCTGGATCAATCGTTGTATTTGCAACGAACCGGCAACGATGTGGCCCTTGGGCCGGAATCCCTGCGATTGCACAGAACAATTCAAACTCGCCGCACTCGATACCGTGGGGGCAGTAGGCGCAAAGGCCACGAGCCCGAACGCCGGATTATCTGAAGAGGAAGCACTATGTTCGGTTTAGAGGCCCTAGATCTCGCCCGAATCCAGTTTGCGTTTACCGTGTCCTTTCACATCTTGTTCCCGGCCATCACCATTGGTCTGGCGAGCTATCTGGCGGTCCTTGAAGGCCTTTGGCTGCGGACCCACCACCAGGTCTACCGTGACCTTTACCACTTCTGGTCGAAGATCTTCGCCGTCAACTTCGGCATGGGCGTGGTCTCTGGCCTGGTCATGGCCTATCAGTTCGGCACCAACTGGAGCCGCTTCTCCGATTTTGCCGGCGCCGTCACCGGCCCCTTGCTGACCTACGAGGTGCTGACGGCGTTCTTCCTCGAGGCAGGCTTCCTGGGCGTCATGCTGTTCGGTTGGAACCGTGTGGGCCGTGGCCTGCACTTCTTCGCCACGGTCATGGTGGCGCTTGGCACGCTGGTCTCGACCTTCTGGATTCTGGCGTCCAACAGCTGGATGCAGACCCCGCAAGGCCACGAAATCATCGATGGCCGGGTGGTGCCGGTGGACTGGCTGGCAGTGATCTTCAACCCCTCGTTCCCCTACCGGTTGATGCACATGGCCACCGCCGCGTTCGTCGCCACCGCCTTCTTCGTCGGTGCATCGGCGGCCTGGCACCTGCTGCGCGGGCGTGACAACCCGGCCGTGCGCAAGATGCTGTCGATGGCCATGTGGATGGCGCTGATCGTCGCGCCGGTCCAGGCGGTGATCGGTGACTTCCACGGCCTCAACACGCTCAAGCACCAGCCCGTGAAGATCGCGGCCATCGAAGGCCATTGGGAGAACGTGCCGGGCGAGCCGACCCCGCTGATCCTGTTCGGCATCCCCGACATGAAAGCCGAGACCACGCGCTTCAAGGTCGAGATCCCAGCGCTTGGCAGCCTGATCCTGACTCACAGCCTGGACAAGCAAGTGCCGGCGATGAAGGAATTCCCGGCGGCGGACCGGCCTAACTCGACCATCGTGTTCTGGTCGTTCCGGGTCATGGTCGGGCTGGGCTTGCTGATGATCTTCGTTGGCCTATGGAGCCTGTGGCTGCGCAAGCGCGGCACGCTCTACAGCTCCAGGCCGTTCCTGTACCTGACCTTGTGGATGGGCCCCTCTGGCCTTGTCGCCATCCTTGCGGGTTGGTTCACCACCGAAATCGGCCGCCAGCCGTGGGTGGTGTATGGCCTGATGCGCACCTCCGAAGGGGTGTCCAACCACAGTTATGCGCAGCTCGGCTTTACCCTGGTGGCGTTCGTGGTGGTGTACTTCGCGCTGTTCGGCACCGGCCTTGGCTACATGATGCGCCTGGTGCGCAAAGGGCCGCAGACGGGCGAGGGTGATGAACCCAACCCGGGTGGCCCAGGCCAGAAACGCACGCCGGCGCGGCCGTTGTCCGCCGCCGATGATGGCCATGAGGCCGACACTGCCAGCCTGAGCAAGGGGAACTGAGCCATGGGTATCGACCTTCCGCTGATCTGGGCCGTGATCATCATCTTCGGCGTCATGATGTACGTGGTGATGGATGGTTTCGACTTGGGCATCGGCATGCTCTTCCCCTTCGTCAAGGGCGAGCGTGACCGTGATGTGATGATGAACACCGTCGCCCCGGTATGGGACGGCAACGAGACCTGGCTGGTGCTGGGCGGCGCCGGGCTGTTCGGGGCCTTCCCGATGGCCTATTCGGTGGTGCTCGAAGCCTTGTACCTGCCGCTAATACTCATGCTGATCGGGCTGATCTTCCGTGGCGTGGCCTTCGAGTTCCGCTTCAAGGCCAAGGACGACAAGCGCCACATCTGGGACAAGGCGTTCATCTGGGGTTCGCTGATCGCCACCTTCTTCCAGGGGGTTGCCCTGGGCGCGTTCATCGAGGGCTTCAAGGTGGTCGACCGCCACTATGCCGGTGGCACGCTCGACTGGCTGACCCCGTTCAGCCTGTTCAGCGGCCTGGGCCTGATCGTCGCCTACACCCTGCTGGGCTGCACCTGGCTGATCATGAAGACCGAGGGGCCGCTGCAACTGCAGATGCATGACCTGGCAAGGCCGCTGGCGCTGGTGCTGCTGGTGGTAATCGGCATCGTCAGCCTGTGGACGCCGCTCGCCTACCCGCAGATTGCCGATCGCTGGTTCAGCATGCCCAACCTGATCTGGTTCATGCCGGTGCCGATCCTGGTGCTGGTGACCTTCTACGGGTTGCTCAAGGCAGTCGCGCGCAATGCCAACTACACGCCGTTCCTGCTGACCCTGGTGCTGGTGTTCCTCGGCTATAGCGGCCTGGGTATCAGTGTGTGGCCGAACATCATCCCGCCGTCGATCTCGATCTGGGATGCAGCGGCGCCGCCGCAGAGCCAAGGGTTCATGCTGGTGGGGACGTTGTTCATCCTGCCGTTCATCCTTGGCTATACCTTCTGGAGCTACTACGTGTTCCGCGGCAAGGTGACTCACGAAGACGGCTATCACTAGGAGGGCCGCATGATGACCGGCAAGCATGGTGTAGAAGAGAAAAAGCCCTTGTGGCAGCGGCTGGGTTGGCTGGTGCTGATCTGGGCGATGAGCGTGGCGGCCCTGGGGGTGGCGGCCTGGGTAATGCGGCTGTTCATGGGGGCAGCCGGGCTGACTACCCATTAAAGGGGCTGGGGCCGCCAAGCGGCCCCAGCCACTTACTTGCGGGCCTTGAGAATCACGAACTTCGGCGTTGCCGCCACCTGTTCCACCCCTCGGAACAGCCGCGCCAACTTGCTGTGGTAACCCAGGTGACGGTTACCGACGATATACAACGCACCGCCCACCACCAGTGCCTCCCGGGCCTGCTGGAACATGCGCCAGGCGAGGAAGTCGCCCACCACCTGTTGCTGGTGGAACGGCGGATTGCACAGCACCACGTCCAGCGACTGCTTTTCTACCCCCGCCAAACCATCGGCCGCCAGCATCAATGCCGGGCGCTCGCCCAGTGCCGCCTGCCAGTTTTCCCGCGCCGATTGCACCGCCATGTACGACTCGTCGACCAGCGTGTAATGCGCTTCGGGGTTGGCCAGTGCGCTGGCGATCGCCAGGATGCCGTTGCCGCAGCCAAGGTCGGCAACACGGGCCTGGCCCAGGTTGCGCGGCAGGTGCGGGAGAAAGGCACGGGTGCCGATATCCAGGCCATCGCGGCAGAACACGTTGGCGTGGTTGAGCAGCTCAAGGGCCGGCGTTTCGAGCTGATAGCGGCTAGGGTAGGGCGAGCGCGCGGCCGGGCGGTCGGCAACGGTGGCCGTCAGCAGTCGGGCCTTCTTTTGCGCCAGCGAGGCCTGAACCGGGCCGATGTACTTTTCCATCAGCTCACCGGCGGCACGGGGCAGGTGCTTGATCATCGCCCCGGCAATCACCTGCGCGCCGGGCGCCAGGTGGCCCTGCAGACGAATAAGTTGCTCCTCGAGTAAGGCCAGGGTCTTGGGCACGCGTACCAGCACCCGGTCGAACGGACCCTGCCACGGTTCGCTGGCCGGTACGAACGGCACGCTGTCGAACGGCTTGCCGTTGCGCGCGAGGTTTTTTTCCAAGGCCAGGTGCGCCAGGTGCGAATCGCCACTGCTGGTCACTGCAAGCTGCCCGGCCAGGCTGGCGGCCAGGGCACCGAAGCTGTCATTGAGCACCAATACCCGGCAGCTGGCGTCAGGCGCCTGCTCATGCAAGTGCGCGAGCAGGTACTCGTCAGCGGCGTCGAATGCCTGCAGAGGTTCGTTGGCCTGGTCCGGCTGGCGGATCAGGTCGAGTTCGGCGTAGGGGGTGGTCAACAAGGGCATGGCGTCTGGCTCGGGTACGAATCTGCCCGTTGCGGATCGCCACGGGCTTTGCCGTGCCATTCTACAGGGCTTTGCCGGTAGTCGCAGGGGGGGCTGTCAGATCCACCCACGCAGGGCGGCTATGGCGATGGCGCCTGCCTTGTTGGAGGCGTTGGTCTTGGTGATCACTCTGCGGATATGGAAGTTGACCGTACTTTGTGACAGCGACAGGATGGAGGCAACGTCGGCGGCGGTCTTGCCTGCAGCTGACCACCTCAGCACTTCCAGCTCCCGCTCGCTCATTTTCGGCTGAGGCGGGCAGAGCGCGTCCAGGTGGTGCTCGCACAGTACCGAGTGCAGGGTGTGGCACAGCCACTGCACGCTGGCGGCTTTTTCGTAGAGTTCGTTGATTGCAATCTGGCCTGCTGGCCTGGCGACGCTGACTTGGCTTTCATTGTGCTGCAGGTCGTGCAGCGACTGTGTCCAACCATGACGCAGCCCGTGCTGGCAGGCAGCCTCGCGAAATTGCGGGGCCTCGCAATACAGTTCGTCGGTCCACAATACAGGTGTGGTCTGGCCATGGCTCAAGCGTGCGGCCGGGTCTTGCTTGTAGAAATCATCGCGCTGATAGCGCTCGATCCATTCGCTTGGATAATTGCTGTAGAGGTAAAGCCGGGGTGTCTGCGTGGCAATCTGGATGCGAATGTTCAGCCCCAAGTGTTCCATACCCAAGTCTTGCACCAGATGCACAGCGATGTTGAACAACTTGCGCGGGCACCGCTCGCTGACAAATTGATGGAGATGCTCGGGTTTCCAGTGAGGCATCCGTAACGCTCCTATGGATGGGGCAACAGGATCCAATCCGTTTGCATACCCGCATCATTGTAGGAAAAACCTACTAAAGCGTTGGGAATTTTTTGTTATAGCGATCATGTTTGTCTGCGACATCGGCAGCATCGAGGTGGTGAGGCCTTACAAACGGGTGGTTTTTATCCAGGCCGCTTTGCGCGACACTGTGCGCACGTCAACCTTGGAGCCCGATATGACTGCCAGCGCCGAAAAGTTCACCCGCCAGACCCTGCTCGATGTTCAGCCACTGACGCCGAACCTCTTCAGCCTGCGGGTAACACGCGATTCGGGGTTTCGCTTCCGGGCCGGCCAGTTTGCTCGTCTCGGGGTGACCAAGGCCGATGGCAGTGTGGTGTGGCGCGCCTATTCCATGGTCAGCGCGCCCCATGACGAGTACCTCGACTTCTTCTCGATCGTGGTGCCCGGCGGGGAGTTCACCAGCGAGCTGAGCCGGCTGGGCGAGGGTGACAGCCTGCTGATCGACCGGCAGGCCTTTGGCTTTTTGACACTCGATCGCTTCATTGGCGGCCGCGACCTGTGGTTGCTGGCCACCGGCACCGGCATTGCACCGTTCATGTCCATCCTGCAGGACTTCGAGGCTTGGGAGCGTTTCGACAGCATCAAGCTGGTGTACTCGGTGCGCGAAGCGAAGGAGCTGGCCTACGTGAAGGAAATCGCCGAGCTGGAGCAGCGCGACTACCTGGCAGAGCACGCCGGCAAATTGCAGTTCATCCCGATAGTGACCCGTGAGCAGCATCCGGGCGCGTTGAATGCACGCATTACCACGTTGATCGAGAACGGTGAGCTGGAGAAGGCGGCGGGGCTTGCGCTGTCGCCCGAGCATTCACGTGTGATGCTCTGCGGCAACCCGGAGATGATCGATGAAACGCGCAAGGTGCTCAAGGCGCGTGATCTGCAGTTGAGCCTGAGCAAGCGGCCAGGGCAGGTGGCGGTAGAAAACTACTGGTGACACGGGGGCCGCAACGCGGCCCCGGCACCTTCAAGGCAGGCGGTTCTGGTTCTGCGTCTTGAGCAGGTCGCGGATTTCGGTCAGCAACGTCTCTTCGGCACTTGGCACGGGTGGCGCGCTCGGTGCCACGGCCTCTTCGCGCTTCAGGCGGTTGATCGCCTTCACGCCCATGAAGATGGCGAACGCAACGATCAAGAAGTCGATCACGGTCTGGATGAACTTGCCGTAGGCCAGCATTACTGCCGGAACGTCGCCTTCTGCAGCCTTCAAGGTAATGGCCAGGTCGCTGAAGTCCACGCCACCGATCAACAGGCCCAGTGGTGGCATGACTACGTCACCCACGAAGGACGAGACGATCTTGCCGAAGGCCGCGCCGATGATGATACCGACCGCCATGTCGACGACGTTGCCTTTGACCGCGAAGGCCTTGAACTCACTGATCATGCCCATGTTCGATTCCTTTGTAACAAATGGTGAGGTTAACGCAGTGTAAGCCACTAAAACGCTTCATGCGTTGTGTTCAGGGGTAGTGACTGCGGTTAGAACGAATAGTTTTGTCGCACGCCGAAGCGTTCGAGACACGTCTCGCTCGGCTATCATGGCGGTTTTTTCCAGGAGAAACCGCCCATGGCCAAGGCCAAGCGCTTGTATGGCTGCACCGAATGCGGCGCGACCTTCCCCAAATGGGCCGGCCAGTGCGGCGAATGCGGGGCCTGGAACACCCTGGTCGAAACCATGATCGAGAGCGGCGGGGCGGCTGCGCCCAGCAGTGGCCGGGCCGGCTGGACCGGGCAACAGGCGCAGATCAAGACCCTGGCCGAAGTCAGCGTGGAAGAGATCCCGCGCTTCACCACCAGCAGCAGCGAACTGGACCGCGTGCTGGGTGGCGGTTTGGTCGATGGCTCGGTGGTGCTGATCGGCGGTGACCCGGGTATCGGCAAGTCGACCATTCTGTTGCAGACCCTGTGCAACATTGCCGTGCACATGCCTGCGCTGTATGTCACCGGCGAAGAGTCGCAACAGCAGGTGGCGATGCGCTCGCGCCGCCTGGGCCTGCCCCAGGACCAGCTCAAGGTGATGACCGAAACCTGTATCGAGACCATCATCGCCACGGCTCGCCAGGAAAAGCCCCGAGTCATGGTCATCGACTCGATCCAGACCATTTTCACCGAACAGCTGCAATCAGCGCCCGGTGGCGTGGCCCAGGTGCGCGAGAGCACGGCGTTGCTGGTGCGTTACGCCAAGCAGAGCGGCACGGCCATCTTCCTGGTGGGCCACGTCACCAAGGAAGGCTCGCTGGCCGGGCCGCGGGTGCTGGAGCACATGGTCGACACCGTGCTGTATTTCGAGGGCGAGTCCGATGGCCGCCTGCGCCTGCTGCGGGCGGTGAAAAACCGCTTTGGTGCGGTCAACGAACTGGGCGTGTTCGGCATGACCGACCGCGGCCTCAAGGAGGTTTCGAACCCTTCGGCGATCTTCCTCAATCGCACCCAGGAAGAGGTGCCGGGCAGTGTGGTGATGGCCACCTGGGAGGGCACTCGGCCGATGCTGGTCGAGGTGCAGGCGCTGGTCGATGACAGCCACCTGGCCAACCCGCGGCGGGTGACCCTGGGCCTGGACCAGAACCGCCTGGCCATGTTGTTGGCGGTACTGCACCGGCATGGCGGCATTCCTACCCATGACCAGGATGTGTTCCTCAACGTGGTGGGCGGCGTGAAGGTGCTGGAGACGGCTTCTGACCTGGCTTTGTTGGCGGCGGTGATGTCCAGCCTGCGCAACCGGCCGTTGGCCCATGGGTTGCTGGTGTTTGGCGAGATTGGCTTGTCGGGCGAGGTGCGGCCGGTGCCCAGTGGCCAAGAGCGGCTGAAAGAGGCGGCCAAGCATGGCTTCAAGCGGGCCATCGTGCCCAAGGGCAATGCGCCGAAGGAGCCGCCGGCAGGGTTGCAGGTGATCGCCGTGACCCGGCTGGAACAGGCTTTGGATGCCCTGTTCGAGTGATGTATTGCCTGTAAAGGCAAACAAAAAGGGGAGCCGACGATGCGCATCGGCTCCCCTTGCTTAACCGCTCAATCAGCGGTCAATGCTCGGCAACCGGGCTGCGCCTGGGCGCCTCGTTGCCATGCTCGTCCAGCTCCAGCATCGGCACTTCAATACCCTCGGCATCGAACAGCTTGCCATCCTTGAAGTAATCGCCATCGCGCAGTGCAGAAATGTCCGAATACTGGATGGTGCGTTCGTAGGCTGCGGCAAATACCGACTGCTGGTCCGAGTTGCCAGTGGTGAAGTGGTTGAAGATCAGGTTCAGCAGAATCGCCATGATCGCCGCCGAGCTGATGCCCGAGTGGAAGATGGTCTCGAACCAGTTCGGGAAGTGGTGGTAGAAGGTCGGTGCGGCAATCGGGATCATGCCGAAGCCCAGCGAAGCGGCGACGATGATCAGGTTGACGTTGTTCTTGTAGCTGACCTTGGACAGGGTACGGATGCCGCTGGCTGCCACGGTGCCGAACAGCACGATGCCCGCGCCGCCCAATACCGGGGTAGGCACGGCGGCAATTACCCGGCCCATGACCGGCAGCAAGCCGAGCACCACCAGAATGACGCCACCGGTGGCCACCACGTAGCGGCTCTTGACCCCGGTCACGGCCACCAGGCCGACGTTCTGGGCGAAGGCGCTCTGGGTGAACGAGCCGAAGATCGGTGCCAGGATGCTCGACGCCATGTCGGCACGCAGGCCATTGCCCAGGCGCTTGGAGTCGACCTTGGTTTCAATGATGTCGCCCACCGCGAGAATGTCGGCCGAGGTTTCCACCAGGGTCACCATGATCACGATGCACATCGACAGGATCGCGGCGATGTGGAATTCCGGCATGCCGAAATGGAACGGCGTGGGGAACGCGAACATCGGGCCTTGGGTGACCTTGCTGAAGTCGGTCATGCCCAGCGCCCAGGCGATCAGGGTGCCAAACACCATGGCCAGGAGAATCGACAGGCGCGAGATGGTCGCGCTGCCCAGTTTGCTCAGCAGCAGCACGATGGCGAAGGTCAGTGCCGCCAGGCCGATGTTGGCCACGCTGCCGAACTCCGGCGAAGCACTGTTGCCGCCCATCACCCAGCGTGCGGCCACCGGCATTAGGGTCAAACCGATGGTGGTGATGACGATGCCGGTTACCAGCGGTGGGAAATACTTGGTGATGCGCGAGAACACCGGCGTGATCAGGAAGCCGATGAACGAGGCCGCCATGACCGCACCCAGCACACCCGGCAGGCCACCACCGCCTTCGCTGCTGAGAATGGCGCCCATGGTTGCCACGCCGGCGAACGATACGCCCTGCACCAGCGGCAACTGGCAACCGAAGAATGGCAGGCCAAGCGTCTGCAGCAAGGTGGCCAGGCCACCGGCAAACAATGACGCGGCGATCAGCATGCCGATTTCGGCACCATTCAGGCCCGCGGCCTGCCCCAGGATCAGGGGTACCGCAACGATCCCTCCATACATGGTCAACACATGCTGCAGACCATAGGCCAGGTTGGCCCCAAGGCCGAGGTTTTCATCCTCGGGGCGCTTGGCGGGAGACGTGCTAGGGGACGTAGTCATGGAGCAGGCTCTCTGCGTTTATTGTTGTGCCGCTACTGTAGACACTTCCCACCATTGATTGCTACAAGAATTGTATACAATATTTTGATCGGAGCGCGAACAAGCCCGGCTTCAGGGTGGCCTGAAACCCAATGCAGAACGCGTACCAAGTCATGAAAGGCTGTATTAGAGGGGTGTGTACAAAGAGCTGCTACCCAGGCTTAAAGCTGTCTGGGTAGACAGGAAACGCTAGGTGGGAAGGATGTTAGCTAGCTAAGAGATCCCATTATTCGATGAGTTCTCGCAGCTCACGCATCATTTCGGTGCTGTCGGCCACGTTCAGTTCTACAAGACGGTGCAAATGGCTCATCGAATCGAGGTCGATGTAGAGGCAGACGAAGCCCAGGCGCTGTGCTTCTTCATGACGAAGCTCCACCTGCATCCGCACGTGGGTATGCGGGTCAAGGTGGATGACCGCATCGAAGTCCTGTGAGAGGTCGGCATTCCACGGCTGGGGGCGCTCGACCAGCAGGCCCTTGAGCGACAGGTCAAGCAGTTTGACCGGCCAGCGGCGGTCACCCTGGCGCAGTTCGGTGGGGGCGTCGAAGTCTATGCGCTGGAAGCGTCGGCGATTATTGGAAGAAGTGGTCATGGCGGGCCCCTCGTCAGATGTTCTGACTATAGACCAGCCATGGCCTTTTCTGCCTGAGGGCGAGCGACAAGGTACCGTCAGCGGGCGTCGCCCGGTGCCACCCTTACTTGGAGACGAAATTCAGGTCAACCACCTGATAGAAGGCTTTATCGGTCTCGGCAATTTCCCATACCCCAAGCAGCACTTGATAACCGTCGCGCTCAGGCAACGTCAGGGTGTGTCTGGTCGGCTGCTCCGGCCACATTTCTTCGTCCGAGTAACTCCAATAGGGTTGGCGTTCATTGAGGAAAGTGGCGAAGGGTTCAGATTCGAACTGTGCACGCGAAAGCGGCTGAGTCGGGTTCCATCCGGCTTTGGTGATGAAGTAGTTGAAACGGCGGTACTTGTGGCGCGCGCTGAAGCTCCAGACGAACTCCAGCGGTGTGTCGCTGGTAACGTCATGCTTGTCCCAGTCGACATCTGTGCGGTCCAGGTAGGCAGCGCCCGGCCTCTCGCCGCTGGCAATCTTGCCATCGACCGGTGGCGCCATACTTCTCACGTCGTCCTTGGCGTAGGGATCGGCCAGCCCGCCCGTGGTCTGAGGGAAGAATTTGCCGCTTTCGATGCCGTTGTGAAGATTTCCCTCAATGAGGCGTCTCTCTTCAGCGAAAGTCGCTCGGGACTTGGGCGTCGAGATCGAGCCATGTTTGAGTTCGATTGAGTCTGAGTCACACGTGGAGCTGCTCTTATCCTGAGTCATCATCGGTCCCTGCTTGCTGGTTATCAAATGTTCGACGCACGGTTCGAGCGTTTGCGCACTTGAACCCGTGCGTCATGTCGTGACAACGGGTTTGCCTGATCATTGAATGCGCGGGGGCCTCCCTGCGCAACTGGCAGAAATGACAGGTCAGCCGAAGTAACGTTGTCGCCACGGACTGCGGGTAGTTCGGGTAGCAGCGTGCTAGAGCGCGTGCTGGTCAGTGGCTGAGCGCCAAATCGGGATGGTAAAGCCGTCAAGCAGGCCCTAGACTCAAGGGGCTGTCTATTCCAACCACTTAGCTGGAAGCATGCCATGAACAACAATAACAGCCTGCTACGCCACATCCCGTGGCTGGCGTTGGCGGTCATAGGAGCCTGCGCGCTGGGTGTTGTCGCCCTGCGTCGCGGCGAGGCGATCAACGCCTTGTGGATCGTGGTCGCGGCAGTGGCCATCTACCTGGTCGCCTACCGCTACTACAGCCTGTTCATCGCCACCAAGGTGATGCAACTCGACCCGCGCCGAGCCACCCCGGCGGTGCTCAACAACGATGGCCTGGACTACGTCCCGACCAACAAGCACATCCTGTTCGGCCACCACTTCGCCGCTATTGCCGGCGCCGGCCCACTGGTGGGCCCGGTACTCGCCGCGCAGATGGGCTACCTGCCCGGCACGCTCTGGCTGATCGCCGGCGTTGTGCTGGCCGGTGCAGTGCAGGACTTCATGGTCCTGTTCATGTCTACCCGCCGCAACGGTCGCTCGCTGGGCGACATGGTGCGCGAGGAAATGGGCCGGATCCCGGGCACCATCGCCCTGTTCGGTTGCTTCCTGATCATGATCATCATCCTCGCGGTGCTGGCGCTGATCGTGGTCAAGGCCCTGGCCGAGAGCCCATGGGGCATGTTCACGGTGATGGCGACCATTCCGATCGCGATGTTCATGGGCATTTACATGCGCTATATCCGCCCGGGCCGCATCGGCGAGATTTCGGTGGTCGGCGTGGTGCTGCTGCTGGCGTCGATCTGGCTGGGCGGCGTGATCGCTGCGGACCCGGTCTGGGGCCCGGCGTTCACCTTCACCGGCGTGCAGATCACCTGGATGCTGGTGGGTTATGGCTTCGTCGCTGCCGTACTGCCGGTATGGCTGGTGCTGGCACCGCGTGACTACCTGTCGACCTTCCTCAAGATCGGCACCATCGTTGGCCTGGCCATCGGTATCCTGATCATCGCGCCAGAGCTGAAAATGCCGGCCCTGACCCAGTTCACCGACGGTACTGGGCCGGTCTGGAAGGGCACATTGTTCCCGTTCCTGTTCATCACCATCGCCTGCGGTGCGGTATCGGGCTTCCACGCGCTGATCTCCTCGGGCACCACGCCCAAGCTGCTGGATAACGAAACCAACGCCCGTTACATCGGCTACGGCGGCATGCTGATGGAGTCGTTCGTCGCCATCATGGCCATGGTCGCCGCCTCGGTGATCGAGCCTGGCGTGTACTTCGCCATGAACAGCCCGGCTGCGGTGGTTGGCGCCGACGTTGCTACGGTGGCGCAGACGGTCAGCAGTTGGGGCTTCCTGATCACCCCTGAGCAGCTCGAAGCGGTTGCCCGCGACATTGGCGAGCACACCGTGCTGGCCCGTGCCGGTGGTGCGCCAACGCTGGCGGTGGGTATCGCGCAGATCCTTCACCAGGTGCTGCCGGGTGAGAACACCATGGCCTTCTGGTATCACTTCGCGATCCTGTTCGAAGCCCTGTTCATCCTCACCGCCGTGGACGCCGGTACCCGTGCCGGGCGCTTCATGCTGCAGGACCTGCTGGGCAGCTTCGTGCCGGCGCTCAAACGCACCGAATCGTGGGGTGCCAACCTGCTCGCCACCGCTGGCTGCGTGGCAATGTGGGGTTATCTGCTGTACCAGGGCGTGATCGACCCGCTGGGTGGCATCAACACCTTGTGGCCGCTGTTTGGCATCTCCAACCAGATGCTGGCCGGTATCGCCTTGATGCTCGGTACTGTGGTGCTGATCAAGATGAAGCGTCAGCGCTACATCTGGGTCACCCTGGTGCCGGCCGTGTGGCTGCTGATCTGTACCACTGCTGCAGGCCTGATCAAGCTGTTCGACCCGAACCCGGCCGTTGGCTTCCTGGCCCTGGCCAAGAAGTACAGCACTGCGCTGGACGCCGGCCAGGTACTGGCCCCGGCCAAGGACATCGGGCAGATGCAGCACGTGATCTACAACGCCTACACCAACGCGGGCCTGACGATTCTGTTCCTGCTGGTGGTGTTCAGCATCCTGTTCTTCGCCATCAAGGTCGGCTACGCCGCCTGGGGCCGCAAGGAACGCACCGACAAGGAAACCCCGTTCCAGGCGCTGCCTGACGCGTAAACGAGAGGACTGCAGCTATGTTCAACGACCTGGGTCGACTGGGTAAGTACCTGGGGCAGGCAGCCCGCCTGATGGTCGGCATGCCCGACTACGACAACTATGTCGAACACATGCAGAACAAGCACCCGGACAAACCGGTGATGAGCTACGAGGCGTTCTTCCGTGAACGCCAGGAAGCGCGTTACGGTGGCAAGTCCGGGCCCAAGTGCTGTTGAGCCTGCAACACCTGTGAACCTGTGGGAGCCCGGGCAGCCGGGCTCCCACATTCATTTTCAGCTTCAGGAGCTTTTTGCGTGCAATCGCCTATTTCCGTCACCGTACTGACCGGCTTTCTGGGTGCCGGCAAGACCACCTTGCTCAAGCACATGCTCAAGGCCGAGCACGGCCTGAAGATCGCCGTGATCGAGAACGAGTTCAGCGAGGCCGGTATCGACAGCCAGCTGCTGGGCGACGAGCCGGTACAGGTCATGACCCTGGCCAACGGCTGCGTGTGCTGCAGCATCCATGGTGACCTCACCCGCGCCCTGTACCTGCTGCTGGAGCGCCTGGACGCCGGCGAGATCGCCTTCGACCGCCTGGTGATCGAATGCACCGGGCTTGCCGACCCTGCACCGGTTGCGCAGACCTTTTTCATCGACGAGGACCTGCGTGATCGCTACATCCTCGACGGCATCATCACCCTGGTCGACGCCGCCCATGCCGAGCTGCACCTGACCCAGGCCATTGCCCAGGCCCAGGTCGGTTTTGCCGACCGCCTGCTGCTGAGCAAGACCGACCTGGTCGAACCTGCGGCGGTGGATGCCCTGCGCGAGCGCCTGTCGCGCATCAACGGCCGTGCCGCCATTCGTGTGGTCGAACAGGGGCGCATCGACCTGGCCGAACTACTCGATGTGCGCGGTTTCAACCTCAATAGCGACCTGGGCGCCAGCCTCAAACCGGCCCTGCGCCCAGTGCTCAAGCCGGCCACCCCGGACCGTATCTCGACCTTGGTGTTGCGCACCGACACCCCGCTGGATATCGACCGCCTCAGCGACTTCATGAACGCGCTGCTGGAAACCCACGGCAAGCAATTGCTGCGTTACAAGGGCGTGCTGAACATTGCCGGGGACGATCGTCGCCTGGTGTTTCAGGGCGTGCTCAAGCTCTACGGCTTTGACTGGGATGCCGAATGGGCAGCAGGCGAGGCCCGCGAAAGCGTGCTGGTGTTCATTGCCGATGACCTGCCCGAGGCTACGATTCGGGCTGGGTTCGAGGCTTTGAGCAGGGCTTGAGCCGGTGAGGTGCCTGGGCCGCGAACCAGGCCGGCCATGAACTGCGGTGGCGGGTTTGCACTTCGATGCACGGGATCAGCCGCTCGGTGAGCACAGCCGTCTGCCGCACGGCCTTGGCGGTGCGGTACTTGACGCTGTGGATGCATTCACGGTCGCCGAATTCGCAGCGGTTCAGCGAGGTACCGCCGCAGGGGCCGTTGGCCAGGCCCTTGGGGCAGGTTTCCGGGCAGATGTAGAGGGTGTCTTCGAGGCGGCAGCGGCCGCAGGTATCGCAGCCCACCAGCGGTCGCTTCAGCGCACGCTCCACCCCGTGCAGCACGCGCGCACCGCGGGCTGTTGCCCACAACGGTTGGCGAACGGCCCAGCCGAATGCCTGGCTCAGCCAGTTGCTGCGGCTGAACAGCAAGGCATGGGACGCGTGCAGCAGGTGGTACCGCGCCTTCTCTTTGTTCGACGCGCTGACCTTCGACTCGCCCTGGCGCCAGCTCGCTGACGGTGGATGAAAGACCACGGCAGGCAGGCCGGGCACCTGCCAACTGGCCGCCCAGGCTGGCGCCCACTGTTCCAGTGAGTGGATCTGCGCTTGCCAGTGTTCGATGCGTTGTTCCAGGGCCAACAGCTGCTTGAGTTCGTGAATGCCCGACACGTGCACCCCGGCGTAGCCCATCAGTTTTACACCAATCACCTGCAGCGCCAGCCGGTCGACGCTGCGCGCCTGGGCGTGGGCCTTGGACACGGCTGCTTCCGCTTCGAGCATGTCGCGCATGGACGGCGTGACCGTCACGCCAGCCACGTGATCAAGCATTGCGGCGCGGCCATGGGTAAGGCTCATCAGGCAGGCCAGCAAGGGTTTCGGGTGCGGCTGGCGGTTCATCCAGGTTTGGGCTTCCTGGTGCTTGCTGGCATCGAAGCCCAGTTGCAGGGTCAGGAAGTCGGCGCCCGCAGCCAGTTTTTTCTCGGCCTTGAAGTACTGCGCGCCGCCTTCTTCCTCGCAGTACTTGAATGGGTTGAGCGCGGCACCGAGCAACCAGTGTGGACAAGCCTGGCGCGCGAGCTGCAGGGCGGCCACCGATTCCAGGTAGCGCACCGGACGCTCTGCGGGTTGATGCCCAGGCAGGCGGTCGCCAGTGAGCAGCAGCAGTTGGTCAAGCCCGTCGGCATCCATGCGTTGCAGTTGCGCCAGCAAGTGGTGCCGTTCGCGGTCCTTGCCAGAAAAGTGCGGCAGGGCAGGCACGGGTGAGCTGAAGCTGGCGAGGGCGTCCAGGGGCGACAGGTCCAGTGGGCTGCCGACGCGATCACCGATGGCCAGGGTCATCGGCCAGCCACACAGGTGCGCACGGGCCATGATCGCTTCCATGGCGGCGAAACGTTCCGCCGAGGGCTTGGGGACGAACTCCATGACGCAGACGAAGGTTTTTTCGTGCAGCGCCGTTTTCAGCAGGCTCATGGATCGGGCACCGGGTTGGGGCAGGGTGGCATTGTGCGGCAAAGGGCCGATGGGGTCATGTCCGGATGCGTAGGGTGCTGCTCTGAACGAGACATGCAGGTGGACACATCAACATGAGTAAATCTTGATTTCATATCAAATTAAATGAGTTTGTCTCAGCGCTCGTTGGTCCCGAAAATGCCCACATTCATTTAGACATTCTGAGGCACGAGACATGGCACTGGCACATTCCCTGGGCTTTCAACGCATCGGCCATGATCGCGAACTAAAAAAAGCCCAGGAAGCCTTCTTGCAAGGTGAACTCGACGAAGCCGGCCTGCGCGCTGTGGGCCGCGCGCTGCGTGCCAGCCATTGGCAGGTGCAGAAGGACGCCGGCATCGAGCTGCTGCCGGTGGGCGATTTCGCCTGGCACGACCAGGTGCTGACCCATTCGCTGACCTTCGGTGTCGTCCCGCAGCGCTTTCGCAGCCACGACGGTGCCAAGCCCACTTTGCAAACCGTGGTTGCCATGGCGCGAGGCACGACCGAGCGCAGCGACAGCAGCGGTGCCCACGCCCAGGAAATGACCCGCTGGTTCGACAGCAACTATCACTACCGGGTACCGGAATTCACCGCCGACCAACAGTTTGCCCTGAGCTGGGAGCAACTGTTCGAAGAGGTCGAAGAAGCCAAGGCCCTGGGCCATGCGGTCAAACCCGTGCTGATCGGCCCGCTGACCTATCTGTGGCTGGGCAAGGCCCAAGGCGCCGACGTCGACAAGCTTGAGCTGGTCGACCGGTTGTTGCCGCTGTACGACGAAATCTTCAACCGCCTGGCCGCACAGGGCGTTGAATGGGTGCAGATCGACGAGCCGATCCTGGTGCTGGATTTGCCGCAAGAATGGAAAAATGCCTACGAGCGCGTTTACAACATCCTGCAACGTGCGCCGCTGAAAAAACTGATCGCCACCTACTTTGGTGGCCTGGAAGAAAACCTGGGCCTGGCGGCGAACCTGCCCGTCGATGGCCTGCACATCGACCTGGTGCGTGCGCCAGACCAGTACCCGACCCTGCTCGACCGCCTGCCGGCTTACAAGATCCTGTCGTTGGGCCTGGTCGACGGCTGTAGTGTCTCGGCCTGCGACCTGGAAAAAGCCCTGGCTGTGCTGCAGCACGCGGCCGAACGCCTGGGTGACCGCCTGTGGGTCGCGCCGTCCTGCTCGCTGTTGCACAACCCATTGGGGCTGGCCTGTGAAGACCAGCTCGACGCCGAGCGCAAAGGCGGGTTGGCCTTCGCCGTGCAGAAGTGCCAGGAAGTGGCCGCGCTGAGCAAAGCGGTCAACGCGCCAGAGGCTGCCCGCGCGTTGCGCGCCACGGCTTGATCATCGGGCCGCTACGGGTGCTTATAATGCCGGCTCGAAAGGTAATCGACAGGGAATGATGCGATGAGAGTTCTGGTAGTTGGCGCCAGCAAGGGGCTGGGCAAGGCCTTCATGGAAGGGCTGGGCAAACCGGGCGATACGCTGATCGGCGTGTCCCGCTCGCGCCCCGAGCGGGTGGTGGCCAGCAAGGATGTCGAGGTGCAGTGGATCGCGGCCGACCTCGCTCAGCCGGCCGCCGCCGTCGAGGCCATTGCCCAGGCGCTGGCGGGCGGTGGCGTGGATACCCTCATCTACAACCTCGGGCTGTGGGAAGCCGAGGCGTTTGCCGAGCACTACAGCTTTCTTGCCGACCGCGATGCCGAACTGCAAGGCATGGTCGACTGCAACATCACGGCCACCATCCTGCTGATCAAGCGCTTGCTGCCGATGCTGCTCGAAAGCGAAAAGCCACGGATCCTGCTTACCGGTTCCACCTCGGGTCTGCCGCAAAGCGGGCGCCCTGAAGTGACCTTTGCCGCGTCCAAGTTTGCCCTGCGCGGTATTGCTGAAGCCTTGCGTGAAGGGTATCGCGAGCAGGGGCTTGGTGTGACGTGCCTGAACCTGGGCTACCTGAACACCGAGGATGGCTTGGATGTGCCAGTGGCAGAAGCCGCGGCGCGCGGGGAAGGGGGGCTGATTCCGCTGCACGATGTGGTGCTGATGGTGCGCACGATGCTGGAACTGTCGGCGGCCAGTTATGTGCGTGAGCTGACACTGCCAGCGATTGCCGATGAGCGCTTCTGAGTAACCAGGCCCGGCCTCTTCGCGGGTTTGTTCGCGAAGAGGCCGGGCCTGCAGGCATCAATGACGGATCAACGCTCGATCGCCAGCGCTACCCCCTGGCCACCACCAATGCACAACGTGGCGAGCCCTTTCTTGGCATCTCGCTTGATCATCTCGTGCAACAGGGTCACCAGCACCCGGCACCCCGACGCACCGATCGGGTGGCCCAGGGCAATCGCCCCGCCATTCACATTGACCCGCGCCGCATCCCATTCCAGGGCCTTGCCCACCGCCAACGCCTGTGCGGCAAAGGCCTCGTTGGCTTCGATCAGGTCCAGGTCCGCCAGCTGCCAGCCCGCCTTGTCCAGGCAGCGTTGGGTAGCCGAAACCGGGCCAATACCCATGATCGCCGGGTCCACGCCCGCACTTGCATAGGCCGCGATCTTCGCCAGCACCGGCAAGCCCAGGGCCCTGGCCTTGGCTGCACTCATCAGCAATACGGCAGCGGCGCCATCATTGAGGCTGGAAGCATTGCCGGCCGTCACGCTGCCCTCTTTCTTGAAGGCTGCGCGCAACTTGCCCAGGGACTCGGCAGTGGTACCTGGGCGGGGTTGTTCGTCGCGCTCGAAGACCGTGGGCTCGCCCTTTTTCTGCGGCATCACGATCGGCGTGATCTCGTCCTTGAATCGGCCGGCCTCGATCGCGGCCACGGCTTTGCGCTGGGACTCGGCGGCGAAGGCGTCCTGTTGTTCACGGCTGAGGCCGTACTTGTCCACCAGGTTCTCGGCGGTAATGCCCATGTGGTAGTCGTTGAAGGCGTCCCACAGGCCGTCGGTGATCATGCTGTCGACCAGTTGACCGTGGCCCATGCGCTGGCCGGTGCGGGCCGAAGGCATGACGTAGGGGGCCAGGCTCATGTTTTCCTGGCCGCCGGCAATCACCACCTCGGCGTCACCGCAACGAATAGCCTGGGCTGCCAGGTGCAGGGCCTTGAGGCCCGAGCCGCAGACCTTGTTGAGCGTCAGCGCAGGCACGCTGTAGGGCAGGCCGGCCTTGATCGCGGCCTGGCGGGCCGGGTTCTGGCCGGCGCCGGCGGTGAGTACCTGGCCGAGGATCACTTCGTCGACCAGGGCAGGGTCCAGTTGGGTCTGTTCCAGCAGGCGCTTGATCACGGCTGCGCCGAGGTCGACGGCGGGCACTGTGGCCAAGGCGCCCTGGAAGCTGCCGATGGCGGTACGGGTGGCGGCGACGATGACCACGTCGTTCATGTTGTTGTTCTCCGTGCAAGGGTGGGCGCCGCGAGGGCAGGATGTTGTCAGCATCGGCGGGTTTGGTTCATTTGTTAAGTTTGTTTTTCTTTGCGATTGTTCTGGAAAGCAAATGAATGATGCCGGCCCTGCAGGCAAGGCGCTGACCCTGGGTCTAAGCTGGATGTCGTGCTGTTTCACTCAACGCAACGGAGCTCATGGCCATGCGCATCTTGATCGCTCTTACCCTCCTGATCGGCAGCAGCACAGCATTCGCCGCCACCCAGTGCACCACTGCAGACAAAAGCACCTGGCAAGACCCGGGCAAGTTCCAGGCCCAGCTCAAGGATCAGGGCTACAAGATCAGCAAGTTCAAGGTCACTAAAGGCAACTGCTACGAAATCTATGGTTTCGACAAGGATGGCCGCAAGATCGAGATCTACCATGACCCGGTCAGCGGCAAGGCGGTCAAGACCGAGTACCACGATTGAAGGCCCGCCCCACGGTACAGCTGTGGGACCCGCTCCTGCGGCTGTGCCACCTGTCGTTGGCCACGGTGTTCTTCGCGGATTATTTTTTCAATGAAGAGGGCGACGACTGGCACCAGTGGCTGGGCTATTACGGGCTGGCGTGCGTGATGTTGCGCCTGGTCTGGGGCTTCGTCGGGCCGCAAAGCGCGCGCTGGGCCGACTTCTGGCCGACCCCGGCGCGCCTGGCCGCCCACGCCCGCGCGCTGATAAGCGGGCAGCCCTACCATCGCCTGGGGCATTCGCCGATCGGCGCCCTGGTGATGCTGCTGATGCTCACCGGCATCGCGGGCCTGGGCGTGACCGGTTGGGCGTCGCAAGAGGTCGACGCCCTGTGGGGCGCCGACTGGCCGATGAGCCTGCACAGCTTTCTGGCCGACGCGGTGCTGGCGTTGGTCTGCGTGCATGTATTGGCAGCCATCGTCGAAAGCCTGCGCCTGGGCGAGAACCTGCCCTTGTCGATGATCACCGGCCGGAGACGATTACCGGAAGATCAGTGAGCGTTTTACGCTCGCGGCCACCTACACCGCCGGGCACTGATGGGTCGCGCAATAGATGCCGTCACCCCCTGCCGCAATGGCGCTCGATGCCCCGACGCTCTTTAAAATCCCACACGGTAGAGCCTGTAGGCTGGGCGGTGGTGTCTTTGTCGTATGTCGATATCGATATCGATATAAAAATCGTGACGGGAGCTTGATGTTATCTCGAAACCGATATAATCAGCGCCTTGCTGATGTCGCTAACCCCGCGCATTTGAGCCCCACGATAGGCACGCCGGGTACTCAGCCTCCCTTACCAATACCAGGATGGATCTCATGATGAGCACTCAACATTTTTGTCACGAACGATTGAGGAGTTTGTCCCATACAAGACGAGCAAAAGCCCCTCGAATGGGTTGGCAGCAGTAGGGAAGACCTGCGGGATTTCCCGGAGGGTGCGAAACAGCGGGCTGGTTACCAGCTGGAGCTGATCCAGTACGGTGATGAACCTAACGACTGGAAACCAATGGAAAGCGTAGGGCAGGGGGTGCGGGAAATCCGTATCAAATGCAAAGACGGGGCTTTTCGCGTGTTTTATGTGGTAAACCGGCCGGAAGCGGTATACGTCCTGCATGCGTTTCGCAAGACCACTGAAAAGACGGAAAAGCGCGATATCGACCTGGGTAAGGCTCGGTACAAGTCGCTGGACTGATGGACTGCTGCTATCCCCTGCCAATGCTGGGGGTAAAGGACTTGGGTACCCCTTCCCTCACGGCAAGGGGTAAAGTTCTAGACCTAGGGCCCACTCGATTAACTTACGAATTGCTTTGTGCAAGAAACAACCTAATCCGTAACAGAGGGACATATAAAATGGCAAACGAACGCACTACCTCCGTGTGGGACGCGTTGGTTGACTCGCCAGAAGACGCCGAGAACCTTCGGGTACGCGCAAAGCTAATGCGTATCCTTACCAAGACAGTTAAGTCTTGGGACCTCCCACAGAAAGATGCAGCACGTCAGCTGCACGTAACACAGCCGCGTTTGAGCGAGCTGCTGAATGGGAAAATCGACAAATTTTCCCTGGATGCTCTGGTGAACATGCTGGCCAGCGCAAATCTGGAAATTGATATCACTGTGAAGCACAAGGCGGCCTGACCAGGCGGTTGAAAGCAATAGGGCTGGCCATTTGGCTGGCCCTTTTTAGTTGTGCGCCAGGCATGGCGCGTTGCGTGTTAGTGCAACAGGACGATCCACTGGCGCAGCCGTTTCTGCAGTGGCTGAAAGCGGTACTCGGCGGCAACCTGGGTTTTGTATACCCCCAATCACCCCGTAATATGTGTCGGATAACCGGCGGGGGTAGTCTCACCCTCTGATCAATCGGAATCGCCCGTGGCGGCGCTTCCTGGCATAAACCTGACGAGGTACAGACATTGGCCATCATTCATCCTAAGGTCCGCGGTTTCATCTGCACCACGACCCATCCGAAGGGCTGCGAGCTCAACGTCCGTGACCAGATCGAAGCCACCCGCAAGCTGGGCGTGCGCGAGGATGGCCCGAAGAAGGTCCTGGTGATTGGTGCTTCCAGCGGCTACGGCCTGGCGGCCCGCATCACCGCAGCGTTCGGCTTCAAGGCCGACACCCTGGGCGTGTTCTTCGAAAAAGCAGGTACCGAGACCAAGGCCGGTACTGCGGGCTGGTACAACTCCGCCGCCTTCGACAAGTTTGCCAAGGCCGAAGGCCTGTACAGCAAGTCGATCAACGGTGATGCGTTCTCCGACGAGGCCCGTGCCAAGGTCATCGAGCTGATCAAGAACGAAATGGGTGGCAAGGTCGACCTGGTCATCTACTCCCTGGCCTCTCCCGTGCGCAAGCTGCCGCAAACCGGTGAAGTGATTCGCTCGGCGCTCAAGCCTATCGGCCAGCCGTACAAGTCGACCGCCATCGACACCAACAAGGACACCATCATCGAGGCCAGCATCGAGCCGGCTTCCGAGCAGGAAATCGCTGACACCGTCACCGTCATGGGTGGCCAGGACTGGCAGCTGTGGATCGATGCCCTGGCCGGTGCCGACGTGCTGTCCGAAGGCGCCCGCACCGTGGCCTTCAGCTACATCGGTACCGAGATCACCTGGCCGATCTACTGGCACGGTGCCCTGGGCAAGGCCAAGCAGGACCTGGACGAAACCGCGCTGCGCCTTGACCAGAAACTGGCCGGCGAAATCAAGGGCGGCGCCAATGTGGCCGTGCTGAAGTCGGTGGTCACCCAGGCCAGCTCGGCCATTCCGGTGATGCCGTTGTACCTGTCGATGGTCTTCAAGATCATGCAGGAGAAGGGTGTTCACGAGGGTACCCAGGACCAGTTGGACCGCATGTTCCGTGATCGCCTGTACCGTGCAGACGGTGCCCCGGCCGCAGTCGACGAGAAGAGCCGCCTGCGCCTGGACGACTGGGAGCTGCGTGATGACGTGCAGGACGCCTGCAAGGCCATGTGGCCGCAAGTCACCACCGAGAACCTGTTCGAGCTGACCGACTATGCCGGTTACAAGAAGCAGTTCCTCAACCTGTTCGGCTTCGAGCGCGCTGACGTCAACTACGACGAAGACGTGGCCACCGATGTGAAGTTCGACTGCATCGAGCTGTAAGCACGGCTGAAACATGAGGGGGCTGTACCGCCCTCTTCGCGGGGCAAGCCCGCTCCCACCGGTGCTCCACAAGGCTTTGGCTCAATGGGGATCCTGTGGGAGCGGGCTTGCCCCGCGAAGAGGCCGGTACAGCCCCCGATTTTTTTGCTAGCGTTGGCGCACAACAACAGGACGCGCGCCATGAGCAGCCTCACCCAACCGGCCACCGCCTTTCGCCACACCGCAGCCGACGGCTACAGCCTCGGCGGCTTCTGCTGGCGCCACGCCCAGCCCAACCCCCTGCGCCCGCTGGTGATCATCAACGCCGCCACCTCTGTGCGTTGCCGCTATTACGCCCGCTTTGCCGACTACCTGTTCGCCCATGGCTGCGATGTGCTGACCTACGATTACCGAGGCATCGGCGAATCACGGCCGCCGTCACTGCGTGGCTTCCAGGCGTCCTGGAGCGACTGGGGCCGGCTGGACTTCGAAGCCATGCTGGCCCACGCCGCGCAGGCGTTTCCCGGGCAACCGGTGGACGTGGTGGGGCATAGCTTCGGCGGTTGCGCGGTGGGGTTGGCACCGTCTGCCGGGCAAGTCAGGCGGGTGGTGATGGTGGGTGCGCAATTCGCCTACTGGCGCGACTACGCGGCTGATCAGCGTTGGCGGCTGTTCGGTAAATGGCATCTGGTGATGCCTTTGCTGACCCGTGCGTTCGGCTACTTCCCCGGCAAGCGCCTGGGCTGGATGGAAGACACGCCGGCCGGGGTGGTGCACGACTGGACGACCCGTACGCCACGCTATGAGCACCGGCCAAGCGGGCGCCGGTTGCAGGGGGTGCCGTTTGCACAGGTGCGGGGGGCGACGCTGGCAATCAGCCTGACCGATGACCCGTTTGGCACCGTGGCGGCTACAGAGCGATTGCTAGGGTACCTGCAGGGGGCTGAGCGTCAGCACCTGCGTATTGCACCTGTGGATATCTCGGTCGAGGAAATTGGCCATTTTGCGTTTTTCCATGACCGCTTTCGGGGCAGCCTGTGGCCGATTGCCTTGGCGTGGTTGCAGCAGGGCGGCTTGCCCGAAGAGGTGCCGGGGACGGTCATCAAATAACAGGGGTCGGGTAACGTTTGTAGGCGCGGCCTCGCGTCGCGAAGAGGGCCGCAAAGCGGCCCCAGCACGCTCAAGCCTTACGCGAAAGTGGCTGCCCGGTGAACTTCACCCCAGCCAGGCCATGCGCGATCAGCGCACGGATATTGCCATGGTCGCTGCCCTCAGGCGTGGCCACCACATCGCGATAATGCTCACCAAAGGCCAACAGGGCCTCTTCATCGCTCAAGCCCTCCAGCAGCGCCAGCCCCAGGGTCTTGCACGAGCCTTCGTTCTGCCCGGCGGCATTTTCCACGCCGCCGTTGTTGAAGGCCTGTGGCTGATAGCTGTAGTGGGCGGCGATGAACGCCAAGGTATCGGCAAAGACGTGTTCGCCGCTTTTCAGGCTGGCGCGCAGGGTGTTCAGATCAGTCACGAGGTTTTCCTTTTTCGAACGCCGCGTGTTGTTCGGCGCTGGCTTCTTTCTGGTATTGGGCTTTCCACTCGGCGTAGGGCATGCCGTACACCGCTTCGCGGGCGTCATCCAGGCTGACATCGACCTGGCGCTCGTCGGCCGCGGCCTTGTACCACTTGGACAGGCAGTTGCGGCAGAAGCCGGACAGGTTCATCAGGTCGATGTTCTGCACGTCGGTGCGTTTTTGCAGGTGGTCGACCAGGCGCCGGAACGCGGCGGCTTCGAGTTCGAGCTGTTGTTGCGGGGTCATGGGCTTCTCTCAGGTCATGCGATTCTTCAGGTGGCGGCCACCGTTGATGACCACCTGGCTACCGGTACTGTACTGGCTTTCGAGCAGGTATTTGACCGTCTCGATCAGCGGGCCGGCGCCGGGCTCGAATTCCAGCAGGGCCTTTTTCAGGGTCTGCTGGCGGTAGGCTTCGTCACCCCCTTCCTTGAGGATCAGCAGCCCGGGCAGGATACCGTTGACGTGCACCTTGGGCGCGTACTTTTCGGCGAACGACAGCACCATGTTCTGCAGCGCGGCCTTGGTGGCGGCGTAGCCAATGTGGCTCTTGCTGCCCCGCGAAGAGGTTTCGTCGCAAATGTGGATGATGTCGGCCTTGCCCACGCTGCCTGCCTTGCCCAGCATGTCGCCGAGGGCCAGGTTGAGGTGGTACGGCGCTTCGACGTGCAGGCGGAACATAGTGTCGAGGTTGGCCAGGCCATCGTCGAGCCACAGGGACGCGTTGTGGATGATCGCGCGCAAGCCGTCGTAGTGGCCTTGCAGGTAGTCGATCAGCGCCTGGCGGTCGGCAGCCTGGCACAGGTCGGCCTGGAACTGCACGATGTTGGGGTGTGCGGACTGCGGCTGCAGGCTGCGGCTGGCACTGACCACCGTATGGCCGGCTTGCGCCAGTTCGAGGGCCAGGGCCAACCCGACGCGCTGGCTGGCTCCGGTAACGAGAATTGGGCTGTTCATGTTAGGGGCGGTCAACTTGTCTGTCCTTTCGTTGCCGCCCAGCATACCCGAACTGTTTCCCTCTTGTAGACCAGCCCTCAGCGGCTGCGCAGGGCTGCAGCAGTAGCTGGGGCGGCATGCAGCCAGCCCGCCAGCAGGCGTGTGGAGAGGGGGATGAACAGGTACACCATCACAGGCGTCAGGGCCAGGGTACTGAGCATCACACGCGGCACCAGGTCCATGCCTGCCAGCCAATGCCCGAACAACAGGTTGAACAGCAACGAGACCGGGAAAAAGGCTAGCCAGATAGCGACTGCCTGCTTCCAGCGTGGCGGTTTTTGCACTCTATTGGTGCCAAACCAGTCATCGAGACCGCTTACGCGCGCTTCTTTGGGGCGTTCGAACAGCCCGTTGCCACGTTGCAGCCAGGCCCGGCGCGAGGCGGAATGTTCCCAGGCGTGCAGTGTCGGTTCGTCACTGAAGCGAAAGATGATCTGGAATTCATCGCTATCGCGAGGCGGCGCGAAGATGCCCGAACCGAGGTAGCCGGGGAAGTCGGTGGCCAGTTGCTCGCCTTCGTGGAGCCAAGCCAGCAGGGCCTGGTAACGGCCATGGGCGGCGCGGCGCGACACCAGCAGGGTGACGGGTGGGGTAGACATTGTGTATCTCCTGGCGACGGGGCTGGCGGGTAGCTGGCCCCTTGGCGGCGTCGCCCGGGGTGGTGGGCGACACAGGCATGCATGCAAGAATCGGGCGCGAATTATCGCGATATGGCGTCGTACCGCAAGAGCAATGGGCGAACAGTTGTTAACATGCGCACTAGGCTGTTCGTAGTAACATGCGCGTTCAACTTCCGCACACGGGTACTCAGTGCAGATGAGCAAACAGGGACGTACCTCGCCGATCGACGAGGGACTGCAACACCAGGAATTGTTCCCGATTCGTGAAGTTTCCCGCCTGACGGGCGTAAACCCGGTGACCCTGCGCGCCTGGGAGCGCCGTTATGGGCTTATTCAGCCCACCCGTACCGACAGTGGCCATCGCCTGTACTCCCAAGCCGATATCGATGATATCCGCAACATCCTCGGCTGGCTGGAGCGCGGCGTTGCAGTGAGCAAGGTGGCTAGCATCCTTGTCCGCAGCCAGGCGCTGGTGGAGGATAACGGCGATGAGCAAAGTGCCCGGCTGAGATGGCGGCAGCAGATACACGAGGCGGTTCTGCGCTTTGATGGCACGCGCCTGCACCGTCTGTTCGACAAGGCGTTCGCGAGCCATTCGCTGGATCAGGTATTCGGCGAAATCTTCATGCCGGTGTGGCACGATCTGGCGGCAGGCCAGAGCGGCTACGGCCAGCGGGCCTTCGGCCAGGCCAGTGAATGGCTGTTCTTCGATCAGTTCATGCGCAGCCGCGTATTCGTGCGCTTGCAGCTATCGCGCATGCCGCGCAGCCGCAGCGTCTTGCTGGCGCCATTGGCGGGGCCTTGTCACGAGTTGGAATTGCTGGTGACGGCCTTGTTGCTGGGGTGCGACGAGGTGGAGGTAAGCGTGTTGGCGCCAGGGCAGCCTTTGCAAGAGCTGACGCTGATTTGCGAGCGGCTCAGGCCTGATGCCTTGGTGCTGTTTTCCAATCAGGCGCCGACCGCCGAGTTGAGCAAGCGCCTTGGGCGGCTGGTGGTGGGCCTTGAGTGCCCGTTGCTGCTGGCCGGTAAAGTGGCCGAGCTCGCCCAGGACAGCCTGGCAGGCAGCCCGGTAGCGTGCCTGGGGGCACAAGGCAGCGTGATGCGCCAACGGCTGCGGCAGTTTCTGGGTGGTCAGCTCGATACCTGACTGTGCAGCTCCGGGTGAGCCTGGCGATGGGCTTGCAGGATGTATTCGCGCAGGCGCTCGATCTCTTCGGCGGGGCTGCAGCTCAAATCGTAGGCCGCAAGGTCGGGGCCAATGCGCCGACGCAGCACGCCGTGCAGCTCGATAGGGGCAATGCCGGCAGGTGCAAAGCACAATTCGAAGCGCGCAGGGGCTTGTGCCAGGTCGCGGATCTCCAGCAAAGCGCCCTTGAACGAGATTTCGCGAACCCACAGGCCGCTTTGCTGATCATGTGCATCGAGCAGGGCGCTTGGCTGGTCCATGGACAAGCGCCATGGGCGCCGCATCGGGCCGTCTTCGTAGATTTCCGGGGAGCCTAACTGCAGGTGCAGGGCATGGAACTCGTCTTCCACCAGTTGCAGCGGAAAGCTGATCTGCTGGTTGTTGAACTGCGCCTGCAAGGTCACCTGCTCGTTGGCCACCAGGCGGGTGAGCAAGGTCTGAATCCGGCGGTCGCCATTGACCAGCAGGCTGGACATCGTGTCAGCCAGGTTGAACTGGGGCGAGTGCTGCATGTTCTGTATGAAATCCAGCTCGTCCTGGGTCAGGAGCGCATCTGCTTGCATGATCGAACTCGGCGGTGGCGATTTCTTCAACGGGATTGACCGTGCGAGGCGCGCTTGGTTCAGGAGCGTAGGTCAGATTTCTGACGAGCGTACATTTCTGCCAGTTCGCGCTCCAGTTCGACCTGGCGGCTGACGTCCTTCTGGATGCCGATGAAGTAGGTGCGCTGCTCGGCGTCGTGTCTCACCGGGGTGATCGACAGTTCGTTCCAGAAGGCGCTGCCATCCTTGCGGTAATTGCGCAGCACTTCGCGGCACGGGCGGCCTTCGGCCAGGGCCTTGCGGATACGCGCGCGGCCTAGCTGGGTGCGGTCGTCGGCCTGCAGGAAGCGGCAATCCTGGTAGAGGATCTCGTCACGGGAGTAGCCGGTGAGGCGTTCGAAGGCGGCGTTCACGTAGATCAGGATGGTGTCTTGACCTTCCTTTTCGGCGACCACGATGCCGTCGTTGGACGCATCGACCATCGATTGCAGCAGTTGCGCGTTGATCATGTCCGGGCCATTGGGCGAGAAAAGGGGGCTGGTAGTTGGGGCGAGGCGGCCTTTTGCCAGCGTTGAATGCTAGTATCCTACGTTTTCACTCAGTTTCGGAATCCTCTTCCCGATGAAAGTCGCCATTATTTCCGGGTCGGTGTACGGCACCGCCGAAGAAGTCGCCCGCCATGCCGAATCGTTGCTCAAGGCTGCGGGCCATGAGGCTTGGCATGCCGCGCGTGCCACCCTGCAGGACGTAGAAGGTTTTGCCCCCGAGGCATTGCTGGCGGTGACTTCGACCACCGGCATGGGCGAGCTGCCGGACAACCTCATGCCGCTGTACAGCATGATTCGCGACACTTTGCCCGCCGCCTGGCGTGGTCTGCCGGGGGCGGTGATCGCATTGGGCGACTCCAGTTATGGTGATACGTACTGCGGCGGTGGCGAGCAGATGCGTGAGCTGTTCGCTGAGCTGGGGGTGCATGAAGTGCAGCCCATGTTGCGCCTGGATGCCAGTGAGACGGTGACCCCGGAAACCGATGCCGAACCGTGGTTGGCCTCGTTTGCGCAGGCCCTCAACGGCTGACCCGCTCCAACCTGCGATTCAACGGGCGCGCTCACGCAACAACGCCAACCACGCCTGCGCTGCCCGTGACAAGTACGCCCCCCGCCGCCAGATGAACGCGATGTCCCAGCGCAGGTCCAGCGGCGCCTGCAGCGGCAAGCGCACCACCCCGGGGCGTTCCAGGGCCTTGGCCACCACCCGGGGCAGCAACACCACGCCCTGGCCCGCTGCCACCAACGCCACCAGAAAATCCGCCTGGCCACTGCGCCCGCCTTCTTTCGGGGTGAAACCCTGTTGCTGGCAGGCCTTTAGCAACCGGTCATTGAGTACGAAGCTGCGTTGATACAGCAGAAACGGCGTATCGGCCAGTTGCCGCAGATGCACGCCATCCGCGCCCGCCAGCGCATGCCCGGCGGGCAGCAGGGCATCGAGTGGTTCGTTGCAGAAAGGCTGGTGCTCGAAGGCGCTGTCACTGGGCGTGAGGCTACCACCGAGTTCCAGCTCGCCGCTGCGTACCGCTTGCTCGACGCTACGGCTGCCGCCTTCAAGCAACTGGATGGTGATGTTCGGGTAGCGTTGCCGGTATTCGGCGAACAGGCCGGCGAACAGGGCATCGCTGCCCAGCATCGGCAAGCCCAGGCGCAGTTCGCCGCGAGCCATCTGGCCGAGGTCATCGAGTTCGCTGAGCAATGCCTGGCGCTGGCGCAGCAGTGCTTCGCCGCGCTCCAGCACGATACGCCCGGCCGCAGTCAGGTGCAGTTGCGAGGCTTGCCGTTCAAGCAGCGGCTGGCCCACGTCCTGCTCCAGCTGAGCCACTTGTTTGCTCACCGCCGACTGGCTGATGTGCAGGGTCTGCGCCGCCTGGGTAAAGCCCCCGCGGTGGACCACTTCGATGAAGCTGCGCAGTTGTTTGAATTCCATGTTTCCAATTCCATTCTGGAATGCAGGCCAGTCTAACAATTCGCTTCTGGCCTAGGCAGGCAAATCTTAAAATGAGGGCCTGTCGAGGAAGCCCCCATGAAACCCGCGTTAGTGAAAAAAGCCCTGCGCCTGCTTGTCGAGTTGGCGACCCTCTATGCCTTGTTCCTGTTCGGCGGCCAGCTGGCTGCCTGGCTGGGCTGGCCGATCCCCGCCGGGGTCATGGGGCTGGCATTGCTTCTGCTGCTGTTCGCCAGCGGCGTGGTCAAGCCGGCCACGCTGCAACTGGGCGCCGGCTGGCTGATGGCCGAGATGTTGTTGTTCTTCATTCCGGCGCTGATGAGCCTGCTCGATTACGGCACCCTGGTGCGCGAAGAAGGTTGGCGCATTCTGTTGGTGATTGCCGTGAGCACGTTGATGGTCATGGTAGTGACCGCACTCACCGTCGAACTGGTGTGCCGCTGGAGCTTGCGCCATGAGCCTTGAACCCATGCCGTTGTTCTGGCTGGCGCTGACCTTGCTGGCGTACCTGGGCAGCCGCTGGCTGTACCGGCGCAGCGGGCGCTATGTGCTGTCTCCGCTGATCCTGGTGCCCGCATTGCTGCTGGCGGTGGCCGTACCGCTGCATACCGCCTATGCCGAATACGCCCGCAACACCCATTGGCTGATGGCCGTGCTCGGCCCGGTGACCGTGGCGTTCGCCGTGCCCATATGGCAACAGCGGGCGCTGCTGGCGCGTCACTGGCCGGCGCTGATGATGGGCATGCTGGCTGGCAGCACGGCCTCGATCGCCAGCTCGTGGGGGTTGGCCCACCTGCTGGCGCTGGACAATGCAACCAGCCTGTCGCTGGTGCCGCGCTCGATCACCACGCCGTTTGCCATGCCGCTGGCCCACGACTTGGGCGGCGTGCCGGAACTGACTGCGGTGTTCGTGATGTTCACTGGGGTACTGGGCGCCCTGTTCGGCGGTGTGCTGCTGCGCTGGTTGCCGTTGCGTACCGCGCTGGCGCGGGGCGCGTTGTTCGGGGTGGGCGCGCATGGTGCCGGAGTCAGCAGGGCGCAGGAAATGGGCCGCGAAGAAGGTTCCGTGGCCGGCCTGGTCATGGTCCTGACCGGGTTGCTGAACCTGTTCGCCGCACCGCTGCTGGCCATGCTGCTCTGACCGTTCGTGCCACTGACTCGCAAGGTCATCAAGCTGGCTGGAAACGCAAGTTTCAGCCCATGGGCTGCTGGCTAGACTCAGCCTCGACATAGAGAGCACATGTAAGTGCCGAGGTAACATGCAATGACCGCAGCCTTGCCCTATTCCGTCAACACAACTCCACCGGGACCGATCTGATGCCTTTGGCCGAAATTCCATTGTGCGTCTGGCGTACCCGGGGACAGAGTTTCATCTTCCGGGGCCAGAGCATCCGCTACTGGACCGCAGGGCAAGGAGAGCCCCTGCTTCTGTTACATGGCTTCCCCACCGCCAGCTGGGACTGGCACTACCTATGGACGCCTTTGGCGCAGCGTTTTCGGCTGATTGCCTGCGACATGCTCGGCTTTGGCGATTCGGCCAAGCCGGTCAACCATGCCTACAGCCTGATGGAACAGGCAGACCTGCAACAAGCGTTGCTTGCCCATCTCAAGGTCAACCAGCCTGTGCACCTGCTGGCCCATGACTATGGCGGCAGCGTGGCCCAGGAGCTGCTGGCGCGGCACCACGAGCAGCGAGCGAACATCGCCAGTTGCGTGTTTCTCAACAGCGGGCTGTTCCCCGAGAGCTACCGGATGCTGCTGATCCAGAAGCTGTTGCTCAGCCGCCTGGGCTGGCTGGTGGGGCGCTCGTTCGGGCGGGACGACCTGGTGCGCAACGTGTCGCAGGTCTATGGCCCCTGCACCCACCCGAGTGAAAGCGCGCTGGATGATTGCTGGAGCCTGATCGCCGCCAACCGGGGCACGCGTATCTTGCACAAGCTGGTCGGCTACTTGCCGGAGCGCACCGTGCATCGCGAGCGTTGGGTGGGTGCGTTGCAACGCGAGGGGGTGCCACTGCGTTTCATCAACGGTGTGGTCGACCCGGTGTCTGGCGGGCGCATGGTCGAGCGCTACCGGCAACTGGTGCCGCAGCCGGATACCGTGCTGCTGCAGGGCATCGGGCATTACCCGCATACCGAAGCGCCGGTGCAGGTGCTGCGCCATTACCTGGCCTTTCGTGAGCAACCGCTGAGTTTCTTGCAGCAGAAGGTGGCGTGGTCTTGAGGGGGGGCTTGCCCCTCCCAGCCCTCAGGCGATCACCCAAAAAAAAAGGCCGCTGCAATCGCAGCGGCCAATCGAGACGTTAGATCAAGGAGCTTCAAAATCTACGTCGGTGAACCTCGCAGGCCTGAAAGGCGGGGGGGTAGTGCCCTTCATGCCGGCCAGTGAGTCAAGAATAAGCGCTTGATCCCGTGGGAAAAATAGCCGCCTATGACATTCACCTTTACGTTTCGGGCAATAGTGCCCCCTTCGCTCAACCCGCAGGCGCATACCCCATCCGCCAACTGGTATCCCGCGCAGCCGCCAACAATCGCTGCGCCGCAGGGCCATGTTCGTCAGCATGGAATATCGACGTCGGCCCCACCACGGTCATCACCGCAGCGATCTGCCCCATGGCATTGAATACCGGTGCCGACAGCGCATCCACACCCGGCATCAGCAGGCCATGCACATGGTGCAGGCCACGCGCGCGAATGCCTTCCAACAAGGCTGCGTAGTCGCAGGCTTGGTGCTGCAGCGCAGTCAGTTCCCGGTCGCGCAAGTCGATGGTTTCGCGTTCTGGCAGGTAGGCGGCGAACACCAGCCCGGTGGACGAGCTGAGCAGCGGCAGCACAGAGCCAATCTGGGTCACCACGGTGATCGCGCGCACCGCCGGTTCAATGCTGACCACCGTCGCGCCCTGGTTGCCCCATACGGCAATAAAGCAGCTTTCGTTGAGCTCATCGCGCAACTGCGACAGCGGCAGCGCCGCGATCTTCAGCACATCGATGCTGGCCAACGCCGCCAACCCCACGCGCAACGCTTCACGCCCCAGGCCATAGTGGTTGGTGGCCGCATCCTGTTCGGCGAAACCGCTGGCGATGAGCGCCTGCAGGTAGCGGTGCACCTTGCTCGCCGGCATCTGCACATGCTCTGCCAGGCGTGACAGCGACGTGGAGGGGGCGAGTTCGGCGAGTGCCTTGAGAATATCGGTGCCGACTTCCGCCGAGCGGACCTTCTGCTTGCCGTTATCAGTGGGTGAGCTGGCTTTGGCCATGGGCATGGGCTTCCGGATTCGTCGAGTGGCGCCTTTATAGCTTGACGCCTTGTCCGTAGCAAATTACGTTATTCGTAATCTGATTACGATAAAAACAATGCAGACGTGCTGCCACCCCAGTGCCTGACCCCGGAAACCGCCGGGCCAGGTCAGCAGCCAGCTGCCAGCAACGGCTCTGCCAGAGCCCGGAGGCATCGATGAACCGCGACACGTCC
This sequence comes from Pseudomonas sp. SWRI68, assembly GCF_014269165.1. Taxonomy (NCBI): domain Bacteria; kingdom Pseudomonadati; phylum Pseudomonadota; class Gammaproteobacteria; order Pseudomonadales; family Pseudomonadaceae; genus Pseudomonas; species Pseudomonas sp. SWRI68. Next base: position 71,879 of record NZ_JABWRU010000003.1, read on the forward strand.
CCCGACCTTCACTACCTGAGCGGCTTCGGCAACGAGTTTGCCAGCGAAGGACTGCCTGGCGCCTTGCCGGTCGGGCAGAACTCGCCGCAAAAAGCCCCCTATGGGTTGTATGCCGAACTGCTTTCGGGCACGGCCTTCACCATGAGCCGCAGTGAGTTGCGTCGCACCTGGCTGTATCGCATCCGCCCGTCTGCATTGCACCCCCGTTTCGAACGCCTGGCGCGCCAGCCACTGGCTGGGCCGCTGGGTGCGGTCACGCCCAACCGCCTGCGCTGGAACCCGCAACCGATCCCGGCCGAACCCACCGACTTCATCGAAGGCTGGGTGCCGATGGTGGCCAATGCGCCAGCGGACAAGCCGGCGGGTGTGAGCATTTACATCTACAGCGCCAACCGCTCCATGGAGCGTGTGTTCTTCAATGCCGACGGCGAACTGCTGCTGGTGCCGGAACAGGGCCGCCTGCGGATCGCCACCGAGCTTGGGGTGATGGACGTCGAGCCATTGGAAATCGCGGTGATCCCGCGGGGTATGAAGTTTCGCATCGAACTGCTCGATGGCCAGGCTCGTGGCTACCTTGCCGAAAACCATGGCGCGCCGCTGCGTATACCGGACCTCGGGCCGATCGGCAGCAATGGCCTGGCCAACCCGCGTGACTTCCTCACCCCGGTGGCGCACTACGAAGAGGCCCAAGGCCCCGTGCAACTGGTGCAGAAGTTTCTTGGCGAACACTGGGCCTGCGAGCTGCAGCATTCGCCGCTGGACGTGGTCGCCTGGCACGGCAGCAACGTGCCCTACAAATACGACCTGCGCCGCTTCAACACCATTGGCACGGTCAGCTTCGACCACCCCGACCCGTCCATCTTCACGGTGCTGACATCGCCCACCAGCGTGCATGGCCTGGCCAACATGGACTTCGTGATCTTCCCGCCGCGCTGGATGGTGGCCGAGAACACCTTCCGTCCACCCTGGTTCCACCGCAACCTGATGAACGAGTTCATGGGCCTGATCCAGGGTGCCTACGATGCCAAGGCCGAGGGCTTCCTGCCTGGCGGCGCCTCGCTGCACGGGGTCATGAGCGCCCACGGCCCGGACGCCGATACCTGCGACAAGGCCATCGCCGCCGACCTTGCGCCGCACAAGATCGACAACACCATGGCCTTCATGTTCGAGACCAGCCAAGTGCTGCGTCCGAGCCGCCATGCACTCGAATGCCCGCAATTGCAGGCCGACTACGATAGTTGCTGGGCCACCTTGCCGAGCACCTTCAACCCGAACCGGAGATAACCCATGAACCAGACCGCCATTACCCGTAGCTGGGTCGAGCATGCCAACGGGCACAGCGATTTCCCGCTGCAGAACCTGCCGTTGGGCATCTTCAGCCGGCCGGGTGAAGCGCTGCGCTGCGGCGTGGCCATCGGCGATGCCATTCTTGACCTGGAGGCAGTACTTGCCGCGGGGCTGTTCGAAGGTGAAGCCAAGGCGGCGGCAGAAGCCACCCGCGGCGGTGCGCTGAACGCCTTCTTTGCCCTCGGCCGTGGCGCCCGTGTGGCCCTGCGCGAGCGCTTGCTGGTACTGCTCGGCGAACACAGCGAACACCAGTCGGCGCTTAACGCCGCGCTGTACCCGGCCGCTGATTGCCAACTGCATGTACCGGCCCGCATCGGCGACTACACCGATTTCTATGTCGGCATCGAACACGCCAAAAACGTCGGCAAGCTGTTCCGCCCGGACAACCCGCTGCTGCCCAACTACAAGCACGTGCCTATCGGTTATCACGGCCGTGCGTCGACCATTCGCCCGTCCGGTACCGATGTGCGCCGCCCCAAGGGCCAGACCTTGCCGGCCGGGCACAGCGAGCCGAGCTTCGGCCCCTGCGCACGCCTGGACTACGAGCTGGAGCTGGGTATCTGGATCGGCCAGGGCAACGACATGGGCCAGTCGATCCCGGTGGGTGATGCCGCCGAGCATGTGGCCGGCTTCTGCCTGCTCAACGACTGGTCGGCGCGTGATATCCAGGCCTGGGAATACCAGCCACTGGGGCCGTTCCTGTCCAAGAGTTTCATTACCAGCGTTTCGCCCTGGGTGGTGACCGCCGAAGCCCTGGAGCCGTTCCGCACGGCACAACCGGCGCGCCCGCAAGGCGATCCGCAGCCGTTGTCCTACCTGATGGACGCGCGTGACCAGGCTAATGGCGCATTTGATATCGAGCTTGAAGTGCTGCTGCTCACCGAGCGCATGCGCGAGCAAGGCCTTGCCGCTCACCGCCTGACCCTGAGCAACACCCGCAGCATGTACTGGACTGTGGCGCAGATGGTGGCCCACCACAGCGTCAACGGTTGCCAGCTGCAACCGGGCGACCTGTTCGGGTCGGGCACGCTGTCGGGCGCAACGCCGGGCTCCTTTGGCAGCCTGCTGGAGATCACCGAGGGCGGCAAGCTGCCGGTGGAACTGGCCAGCGGCGAGGTGCGCAAGTTCCTCGAAGACGGCGACGAGATCATCCTGCGCGCCCGGTGCACGCGTGATGGCGTGGCCAGCATTGGCTTCGGCGAATGCCGCGGCACCGTCATCGCGGCCAACTGAGGGGGCAGGGGTATGGAGCTGTACACCTACTACCGTTCCACCTCGTCCTATCGGGTACGCATCGCGCTGGCGCTCAAGGGGCTGGGTTACCAGTCACTGCCGGTCAACCTGCTCAAGGGCGAGCAGCGCGATGCGGGCTATGTCGCGGTGAACCCGCAGGGCCGAGTGCCGGCCCTGCGCACCGACAGCGGTGCGCTGTTGGTGCAGTCACCGGCGATCATCGAATACCTGGAAGAGGTTTATCCACAGCCTGCGCTGCTGCCGGACACGGCCGAAGCGCGGGCCAAGGTGCGCGCCGTGGCGGCGATCATCGGTTGCGACATTCACCCGCTGCACAACGTCAGCGTGCTCAACCTGCTGCGCCAGGCCGGCCAGGACGAGGCTCAGGTCAACCAGTGGATCGCGCACTGGATCAGCCAAGGGCTGTCGGCGGTGGAGCAACTGATCGGCGAGCACGGCTTCTGCTTTGGCGATGAGCCGGGGTTGGCGGATGTCTACCTGCTGCCGCAGCTGTACGCTGCCGAGCGCTTCAACATTGACCTCAGCGGCTACCCGCGGCTGCGTCGCGTTGCGGCACTGGCTGCCCAGCACCCGGCGTTCGCCAAGGCGCACCCCTCGCAGCAGCCCGATACCCCGGTTCAGTGAATGGAATGGGTCGGCGCCGGGAGTTTGCCGATACGTTCGGACAGCTTCAGGCGTTGCACCGGGTCGTCCGTCAGTAGCAGGGCATGCTCCAGGTCGAAGCGCTCGGCCTGCGGGCAATCCAGGGACTGGTACAGCGAAGCGCGGGTGGTGTAGTCGCTGACTTGCACCGGGCCCAGCTGCATGACCCGCTCGGCATCGATCAGCGCGGCCAGGTGGTTGTCGTTGCTGATGTGCAACTGGCGCAGGTTGCGTGACAGGCGTTGCAGCATCTGCCGTGGGCTGGCCGTGCGCATGTGCTCTGCGTTCAGCTGCACGTGCGGGCCGAACTGGCGGGCAAGCAGGTCACGGCAATCGCTTGGGTACAGGCGCCTGCCACCGCAGGGGTCAAGCAGGTGGTCGGCCCCGGGCACGCGCAGCAGGAAGTGGCCGGGGAAGCCCACGCCTTCCAGCGGGATGGACAGGCGCCCCGCCAGCTCCAGCGCCAGAATGGCCAGGGTCAACGGTTGGCCACGGCGGCGTTGCAGGACGTGGTTCAGCAACGCCGCCTGGGGCCGCAATGGGTGATATTCGTCTTGCTGAAAACCCAGTGCATTGAGTTGGCGCAGCAGCGGCTGGGCCAGTTCGCACAGGGGCAGCATCGGCAGGTGGGCGTTGATCTCGCGGTGCAGGTCGTGCAGCAGGGCAAGGCTGTGCGCGGGCTCGACAGCAGGGTCGTGCTCGGCGGCAATCCACAATGCGGCTTCCAGCAGGGCGACAGGCTCGCGTTCCAGGCAGGCCAAGCAGGCTTGACGTGGCTTCATGGGGGTATCTCCACACACGTTTAACTATTAGCCGTGGCGCGCTGTTTCGTCCAGTGGTCTGACCAAGGCTCTACCCTCGCGGGCGTGCCTATACTGCTAGGAGCACCTCGTTGGGGAGCCCGCCGATGTTCGCACTCATGCAAAGTACCCGTACCCACTCGTTGCACTTGTTCATCGACCCGCCCACGGGGCTCAAGGCCGTGGTGGTTATCCACAGCGAGCAACTGGGCCCCGCCATGGGCGGTTGTCGCTACCTGCCTTACGCCGATGACGAGAGCGCCATGACCGACGCGATCCGCCTGGCCCAAGGCATGAGCTACAAGGCCGCGTTGGCGGGGTTGCCGCTGGGGGGTGGCAAGGCGGTGATCATGCGCAACCCCCATGTCGAAAACCGCGCTGCGCTGTTCGAGGCGTTCGGCCGTTTCGTCGACACCCTGCAGGGGCGTTTCATTACCGCCGTAGACAGCGGTACCTCGACCGTGGACATGGACTGCATCGCCCAGAGTACCCCGCATGTGACCAGCACCACAGCCTCGGGTGACCCTTCACCGCATGCCGCCATGGGGGTGTTCGCGGGTATTCGCGCCACGTCCTATGCCCGCCTGGGCAGCTACAACCTGGAAGGCTTGCGCGTTGCGGTGCAAGGCTTGGGCAACGTTGGCTATGCCTTGGCCGAGCAGTTGCACGCGGCGGGCGCGGAGCTGCTGGTGAGTGACCTGGACCCTGGGCGTGTGCGACTGGCGGTCGAGCAGTTCAATGCGCACCCGGTGACCAACGATGCCTTGATCAGCACCCCCTGCGATATCTTCGCCCCTTGTGGCGTGGGGCCGGTGCTCAACGGGCAGAGCGTGATGCAACTGCGTTGCGCGGCGGTGGCGGGGGCGGCGAACAATCAGCTGACCACCCTGCAGGTGGCCGACCAACTGGAGTCGCGCGGCATCTTGTATGCGCCTGACTATGTCATCAATGCCGGTGGGCTGATCTATGTGGCATTGACCCATCGGGGTGAGGACCTGAGCACCATCACAGCGCACCTGGCGCGTATTCCCACGCGGCTGACCGAAGTGTTTGGCCATGCCCAGGCGGAGAAACGTTCGCCGGCGCGGGTGGCGCAGATGCTGGCGGAGCGGTTGCTCTACGGTTGAGTGCGGCGTTGTTGCCTGTGGGAGCGGTTAAACCTGCTCCCCAAATGCGCGCGATACTATTCGGCTGCTTGGCCATCGAGCAGCTCGGCCAAGGCGTCTGGCTGGCTCTTGAACGCCCGGGCGAACACATCGCGGTTCTTGGCCATGTAGATACCGGCTTCTTCGACCTGCTGCTCGGTCAGCGATGGCACCGCCTTGTGCAGCACTTCGGCCAGGCGCTCGGCCAGTTCGAGCATCTTGTCGTGACGATCTGCTTCGGCCTTATCCATGAACAAGCGCTCCGGGTCGCGGCTGCTGCGGTACACCACTTCGACGGCCATTCATCACCTCTATGCCTTTTTGCTGGTTGGGTTGCGTTTTACTGTATCTATATACAGTAATGGCATCGGGCATCGTTGCGCAACCAGAATCTTGCGCAAAAGCGTAGCCCACAGGTGCCTTGCGGCAATCGGTCGCCTTCCAAAGCGGGGGGCTTGGCCCTTTAACTGCAAGGCACAAGCGTCACAGAGGTGGCGCATCATCCTTCATGGCGTATCGGGGAATGGGACAATCGTGAACATCAAATGGGCTGAAAAGCTGCGCAAGGGCCTGCACGGCTCGGCCGACTCACTGGGCAACCTGTGCGTCGAGGCATTCCATTATCTGGCGCTGTTCGGCATTGGCGCCATCACTGCCTACGCGGCGGTGGTGACGTTTCTGGACATGCTCGGCAAGGGCGGGGTCAGTGTCGATGACATCCTGCTGCTGTTCATCTACCTGGAGCTGGGGGCCATGGTGGGGATCTACTTCAAGACCAACCACATGCCCATCCGCTTCCTGCTGTACGTGGCGATCACTGCGCTGACGCGCCTGCTGATCGGCGATGTCTCGCATCACAAGGCGCCGGATGAGGGCCTGCTGTACCTGTGCGGTGGCATCCTGCTGCTGGCGTTCTCGATCCTGGTGGTGCGCTACGCCTCGTACCGCTATCCCTCGACCAAGGTGCTGGATGCCAACGGCAAGGAAGTGGAGGAGGGCAAGTAAAACCCCAGGCCAAACCCTAGTTGGCCACGAAGTGACGCGGCGCGTGTTGCGCATCACGGGTCAGCGCGGCAAGCACCTGCATGGGGTTCTGGCCGAGTTCTATGGCCAGGCCCAGGCGGATGCTGTCGATGACCCGCTGCAGGCGCACCGGGTCGTTGCGCTGGGCCTGGCTGATCAGGCGCTTGGCAACCACGCCGGCGTCGTCGGACAGGGTCAGCATGATGCTGCCATCGAGGTTGGCGATGCTCAGGTTGACCCGGTACTCGGGGGCGAAGGCGGCGCTGATGAGTTCGAATGGGTTGTTCATGGTCATGCTTCTGCAGCAAATGGATTGCACAGGTTGACCCGACAAAAACCTCGTTGGTTCAGCGCCGTTGATCGGCAGAAACGAAAACGCCCGGCTCTAGGCCGGGCGTTTTGTTGTAACCATCAGGCGTCTGGGTCACTCAGTTCCAGCACACCGCGCTTGCTGCGCAGCTTGCCGTAGAAGTGTTCCAGCGCATGGTTGAGCTTGGTGGCGGCACCATCGACCGCCTGGTCCAGCGAGGTGGCGGTGTGGGTCACGGAAATCGGCTGGTGGCCTTTCGGGCGAGCCTCCATTTGGCAACGTTTGTCATGCGGTCCGGGCTTGGCGCCGTTCTCGTCGCGCAGGTGGACCTCGATGCGGGTGAGGTCGTCCTCGTAACGTTCGAGTGAGCTTTCCAGCGTACTGCGGACCCACTCGTCGAGCCGGGCGTTACCTTCGATATGGTTGCTGCTGTTGACCTGGATTTGCATGATTCAATCCTTATTCAGCTTGCTCGCATGGAGGCGTGCCTAGGCCCTTGAGACCTTTGGAATTTCTGCGCCTCTTGACTCTAAGGTCAGGCAACCGAGGCATGATTTCAAGCCCTTCTTGAAAATAAATTTCTTGTTGCAAATGCACGTTGAGGGCCGCGCAACCTCCTGCGCTACAGGCAATGCTTTGCTTGTGAGAATTGAAATCATTACTATTGCAGCCCCGAAAATGCCCGGACCTCCGCCATGAAGAGCAAAGCCGCCGGCCTCCCACTCAGCTACCGCCTGGCCGTGGCTTCACGTTGCCTGGCCGCGGTGTTGGGCGGTTATCTGCTGGCGTCCATGGCCAGTGCCTGCATCGCGTTGCTGGCGCCCCTGTCACGGGTAGACGCGACGCTCATCGGCTTGCTGCTGTCGTTCGTCTTCTACCTGCTGGCCTTCATCTGGTGCTTCGCTTGCCGCAGCGCTTGGCGTGCCTGGCTGGGCGTGCTGTTGCCCAGCCTGCTGATGGCCATGGCCAGCGGGATTGCCTACTGGATGAAAACCCCATGAAAGAAGGCTTCCGCCAGGCCATGGCCTGGCTGCACACCTGGACCGGCCTGATCTTCGGCTGGCTGCTGTTTGCCATCTTCCTCACCGGCACGCTGTCGTACTTCAAGGAAGAGATCAACCACTGGTCCCAGCCCGAAGTGCGCCGCCATGCGCTCGACCCGGTCAACAGCCTAGGCCTGGCCCAGCGCTACCTGGAGGCCAACGCCGCGCACGCCGGCAGTTGGATGATCCGTTTGCCCAATGCCCGCGAGGCTGCGCTGAGCGTGAGCTGGCGTGACCCCGAGGCCGGGCGGCGTGGCTTTGTCAGCAAAAGCCTCGACGCGCAGACCGGCCAGCCGGTCGAGGCCCGCGACAGCCGCGGCGGCGAGTTCTTCTACCGTTTCCACTTCCAGCTCGAGATGCCGTATCCGTTTGGCCGTTGGCTGTCGACCTTCTGTGCCTTCATCATGCTGGTAGGCCTGGTCACCGGGATCATCACCCACAAGAAAATCTTCAAGGAGTTCTTCACCTTCCGCCCTGGCAAGGGCCAGCGCTCGTGGCTGGACGGGCACAACGCAATCGGTGTGCTGGTGCTGCCGTTCCACCTGATGATCAGCTACAGCAGCCTGGTGCTGTTCATGTACATGGTGATGCCTGCCGGCATCCTGGCCAGCTACGGCGGCAACACCGGCGATTACTTCAACGAGCTGTTCGGCCGTGACGATCCACCCAAGGCGGCCAACGTCGCGACGCCGCTGGTGCCGTTGCCGACGCTGTACGCCAAGGTTCAGGAACAAGTGCCAGGTGCGCGCATCGGCTACATCCAGCTGCACAACCCCGGCGACAGCAATGCCCAGGTCACCTTCACCCAGGCCTCCGCCGACAACATCGCCTACAAGCGCAGCGCCAAGTGGACCTTCGACGGCACCAACGGCGCGCTGCTGAGCCAAGGTGCGCCGGAGAGCGGCGCGATGGCGACGGCCTTCAGCTTCGCCGGCCTGCACATGGGCAATTTCGCGGGCCCCTGGCTGCGCTGGCTGTACTTCGTGTTCGGTGTGGCCGGCACGGCGGTGATCGGCACAGGCCTGGTGATGTGGCTGGGCAAGCGTCAGCTCAAGCATGCCAAGAGCGCGTACATGCCAGGCGAGTTGCGCCTGGTCGAGGTGCTCAACATTGCCAGCATGAGCGGCCTGCTGCTGGCGGTGGCGGGGTTCTTCTGGGCCAACCGGCTGGTTCCTGTGGCGTTGGAAGGCCGCGCCGACTGGGAGGTCAACGCCTTCTTCCTGGCCTGGCTGCTGTCGCTGGTGCATGCCGTGTTGCGTCCCGGGCGTCGCGCCTGGGGTGAGCAACTGGCGCTGGGCGCGCTGGCGTTCGCCTTGCTGCCGCTGGTCAATGGCCTGACCACCGGCCAGGGCCTTGATCATTCGCTGCAGGTTGGCGACTGGGCCATGGCCGGGTTCGATCTCACGGCATTGGCCGTCGGCCTGTTCCTGGCCTGGGCGGCCAGCAAGATGCTGCGCGCCCCCAAACCCGTGGCCAAGCGCGCCTCACGCGTGGCAAAAAAACCGGCTGCTGACGTGGTCGAGGTGGGCTGATGCTAGGTATTGCGCTGATCGGCTTCGCAGGCTTCGCTGCCCTGTGCCTGGCCATGGAAAAACACTTCAGCGACCTGCTTGGGTGCAAGCCGCGCCCGCAACAGGTGCGCTTGCTGCGGGTCGCTGGCTGGCTGCTGCTGATGCTGTCGCTGGTACTCAGCGTGCACCTGCGGGGCTGGGGCCATGGCCTGGTGGAGTGGAGCGCGGTGTTGATGGCGGGGGTGACCCTCTGGGTGTTCGTCCTGCCGTACCAGCCACGTCTGTTGCTGGGCCTGGCCGCCGCGAGCCTGGTGCTGGGCCCGCTGCTGGCTGTGCTGGCGGGGTGAGCGCTTGAGCCAGCCGCAAGACATGCGCGAACCTGACGCCGACAGCGCCAGCGGGCGCGCGCGTTTCGTCCAGGTGTTCCTGGCGCAGCGGGCGCGCATGGAAGCGTTGGTCAACCGCCGCGTCGGCTGCCGGGCCACGGCATCGGACCTGGTGCAGGAGTTGTTCCTGCGTTTCTGGCGCCGCCCCGAGGTCAAGGTCGAGGCACTGGACACCTACCTGCTGCGCTGTGCCGGCAACCTCGCCATCGACCACTTGCGCAGTGAAAGCAGCCGCGAGCGCGTGGCAGAAGCCACCCACGCCGTGGATGAGCAAGCCAGCGCCGCTGAGCCTGAGCAAGCCTTGGAGGTCGATCACGACCTGCAACGCATCGAAGCCGCATTGCGTGCCTTGCCCGCGCGTACGCGGCAGATCTTTCTGCTCAACCGCATCCACGGCTGCACGTACAGCGAGATTGCCACGGCCATGCAACTGTCCCAGAGCGCTGTGGAAAAGCATATGATGCGCGCCCTCGAAGCGTGCAAGGCGAGTATCGCCGAGCCCGCGTCCACCATGCGCAGGCCAGGGAGCGCCCGTCGATGAGCCGTCCGAATTCGATCACTGCCGCGCAGTCACAAGCCGCCCTGCAGTGGCTGATCCGCATCAACGAGCAGCCTGAGCAAGCCCAGGGCGCGGCGTTCAAGCGTTGGTTACTGGCCGACCCGGGGCATCGCGAAGCCTATGCCCAGGCCAAGGCACTGTGGCAGATGAGCGCGGTGCCGGCGGCGCGGTTGGCCGATGAAGAGCGCGAAGGCCTGCAGCAGTACCTGGATGCCATCGCCCGGCCACCTGCCCAAGGCCGTTGGCGGCAACGTGTCACCGCCTTGGCGGCGGCAGCCTGCCTGGTGCTGGCGGTCGGCGTTGTGGGTGGTTGGCACCCCGGCTTCTGGTTGCAGGACCTGCAGGCCGACCACAGCAGCACAGGGCACGTCCGCCAGCTGACCCTGGCCGACAAATCGCAAGTGACACTGGACGCGGGCAGCGCCATTGCGGTCGACTTCGCGCACGGCGAGCGGCGAGTACGGCTGCTGCGCGGGGCGGCGTTCTTCCAGGTCACCCACACGGGTGAGCCGTTTCTGGTAGCCGCCGCGGGCGGCGAGGTGCGGGTGCTGGGCACCCAGTTCGAGGTGCGTGAGCAGGGTGATGGCGCGCAAGTCACGGTGCGCAGTGGGCGTGTGGCGGTGACGCCGGTGCAAGGCGAGGTTGCCCGTGAACTGACGGCCAATCAGCAACTGGCCTACGTTGGCGGCCGAGCGGGCAGCACCCTGAGCGTGGACAGCGAGAGCCGCCTGGCTTGGCGCCAGGGCTGGCTGAATTACTACCAGGTGCCGCTGGCGCAGGTGGTCGAAGACCTTGGGCGCTATTACCCGGGGCGCATCCTGTTGCTTGATGGAGCGTTGGGGCAGCGCAAGGTCAGTGGCAGTTTCCCGGTGCAGGAGCCTTTGGCGGCGCTCGACTCGCTCGGCAAGGTGATGGGCTTTTCGCGGCAGACCGTATTGGGGCGTTTGACCCTTATCCGCTAGGCACCGGTCGCGCAAAAATTTTTCAGATAACGGATGAGGTAACAGGACGTGGCATCCGTGTAATGAGTGGAAGTGCGATTCATTCGCAGTCAATACCCACTTACAGGTCAGCGTCCATGAAGTTCACCCCGCGTTGCGTCCCCCTCTGGCTCGGTCTTGCAGTGTTCCCGGTCATCGCCATCGCACCGCTGGCCAGGGCCGCCGAGCAGATGCAGGCGTACACCTTCGCCCAACCGAGCCAGCCCTTGGCCCAGGCGCTCAATGCCTTCAGCCGTGCCACCGGCCAGAGCGTGGTCTACACCCTCGAGCTTCCAGGCGTGCAAGCACCCGCCCTCAACGGTACGTTCAGCGCCGAGCAGGCGCTGCAGCAATTGCTGGGCACCTCCGGCCTGGCCTGGCGCCGCGTCGATGCGCGCACCCTGACCCTCGAAGCCGTGGGCACCGATGGGGCACTGAACCTGCAGGCCACCACTGTGACCTCGCAAATGGACGCTTACAGCTACCAGCCCCCGGCCAGTGCCTCGATCATGCGTGGCCAAGGCCCGAACCAGGACATCCCCCAGGCGATCAACGTAGTCCCGGCCCAGGTCATCCGTGACCAGGCCCCACGTAACCTCGATGACGCCTTGACCCATGTCAGCGGCATTACCCAGGGCAATAACTTCGGCGGCACCTCCGACACCGTGATGAAGCGCGGCTTCGGTGACAACCGCGATGGTTCGATCATGCGTGACGGCATGCCCATCGTGCAGGGCCGCAGCCTCAACGCCAGTACCGAGCGGGTCGAGGTGCTCAAGGGGCCGGCCTCGTTGCTGTATGGCATCCAGGACCCGGGCGGGGTCATCAACGTGGTCAGCAAGCGCCCGCAACTGCAGCAGTACAACGCCCTGACCGTGCGCGGCTCGACCTATGGCAGCGGCAAGAACGGCAGCGGCGGCGGCTTCGACAGCACCGGGGCACTGGGCGACAGCCCGTTCGCCTACCGGCTGATCGTCGATCATGAGGATGAGGATTACTGGCGCAACTTCGGCGTGCACCGTGAATCGCTGGTGGCGCCGTCGCTGGCCTGGCTGGGCGAGGACACCCAGGTGGTGCTGGCCTACGAGCACCGCGAGTTTCGCTACCCGTTCGACCGCGGCACGGCATTTGGCAGCAACGGCCACCCGTTGGACATACCGGCCACGCGTCGCCTGGACGAGCCGTTCAACGACATGCAAGGGCGCTCCGACCTGTACCGCCTGGAGGTCGACCATCAACTGGCCGATGACTGGAAGCTGCACTTCGGCTACAGCTTCAACCGCGAAACCTACGATGCCAGCCAGGTCCGTGTGACCGGGGTCAACGAGGCCAAGGGCACGCTGACGCGCAGCATCGATGGCACCCACAACGCCATGAGCCGCGACCAGTTCGCTACCGTCAGCCTGGCGGGCAACGTCGAGCTGGGCGGCCTGCAGCATGACCTGCTGCTCGGTATCGATCACGAAGACCGCAAGGTGTTTCGTGGCGACCTGATTCGCCAGACCGCGCAGTCCAGCTTCAGCTATGTGAACCCGGTGTATGGCCAGGAAGTGGAGGGCAGCAGCGTGCGCGCCAGCGACAGCGACCAGACCGACAAACTGCGCACCGATGCCCTGTTCATGCAGGACGCGGTGCACCTGGACGACCACTGGATTGTGGTGGCCGGCGCGCGCTTCCAGCAGTTCGACCAGTACGCCGGGCGCGGCCGCCCGTTCAAGGCCAATACCGACACCAGCGGCCAGGCCTGGGTGCCGCATGCCGGCATCGTCTACAAGGTCGATGACCAGCTGTCGTTCTATGGCAGTTACAGCGAGTCGTTCAAGCCTAACTCCAGCATTGCGCCGCTGACCGGCGGCGTGGTGCTGGACGCCTCGGTGGCGCCGGAGGAGGGCAAGTCGTGGGAGCTGGGCGCCAAGCTCGACATGCCGGGCAGCCTGACCGGTACCCTGGCGCTGTTCGACATCACCAAGCGCAACGTGCTGGTGGCCAATTTCGACAGCGGCACTGGCGAGACGGTCTACAGCAATGCCGGTGAGGTCAATTCACGCGGTGTCGAGCTGGACCTGACCGGGCAGCTCAGCGAACGCTGGAGCCTGATCGGCAGCTATGCCTTTACCGATGCCAAGGTGACCAAAGACCCTGACCTTGAAGGCAACCGCCTGCAGAACGTGGCCAGGCACAGCGGCTCGTTGTCGGCGGTGTATGACTTTGGCAGCCTGTTCGGCGCTGACCGCCTGCGCTTGGGTGCCGGGGCCCGTTATGTGGGCGAGCGTGCGGGGAATGCGACCAACACCTTCGACCTGCCGAGCTATACCGTGGCCGATGCCTTTGCCACGTATGAGACCAAGCTCGACGAATACAACGTGCGCCTGCAACTGAATGTGAAGAACCTGTTCGACAAGGTGTACTACAGCTCGGCGGTGAACCAGTACTTCGTGGCGGTGGGGGATGCGCGGCAGGTGAGCCTTTCCAGCACCTTGGAATTCTGAATGGCTTGCCCCTCGAAGGGACGCAAAGCGGCCCCCTCAAAGGGTGAAGGCTGCCCGATAGGCGCCGGGCGTGGCCCCGAGTGCCTGACGAAACCGGTTGCTGAAATGGCTGGCACTGGCAAACCCGCACAGCAACGCAACCTCGCCCAGTGGCAACTGGCCCAGGCGCAGCAACTGGCAAGCCCGATGCAGCCGCCGAGCCAGCAGGTACTGGTGCGGCGGCAAGCCGAAACTGCTGCGGAACATGCGCGCAAAGTGGTGCTCGGACAAATTGCAGCGCACCGCCAGCTCGCCGAGGGTGATGGGCTGGTCCAGGTGCGCCTCGATGTATTCGACCAACTGTCGACGCAGGTTCGGCGCCAGCCCACCTTTCAACCGCAAGCCCTCACGTAGCCCAACCTGGCTGAGCACCGCGTGGTCGACGATCTCGTGCGCCAGGCTGCTGGCCAGCAAGCGCTCGCCGGGTTCATCCCAGGCCAGGCTGATCAATTGGTGAAAGCGCAGCGCCTGCTGCGGGTCGTCGAGAAACGTCGCCTCCTGCAACTGCAGCTCGCGCGGTTCGCGGTCCAGCAGGCGCACACAGCCGAGGGCGAACTGCGCCTCGCTGATGTACAGGTGGGCCAGGCGGATCTCGCCATTGACCACCCAGTTCGACTCGTGGCCGGCCGGCATGACGCACAGCTTGTTCGGCGCGCCCTTGTCGGCCGGGCGCTGGCGGCGAAACGTGCCGGTGCCATCGGCGATGTAGCACGACAGCGTGTGATGGCTTGGCGCCTGGTAGTCGCGGGCATCGTCGCGGTTTCGCCACAGTGCCGCAGCCAGGCCGTCGCCCAGGTGCGCGCTCAGCTCCAGGCGGGCATGGGGCGAGGCGTGCATGGCGTTGAACACTTGCAACTGGGACAGTGGGGTCATGGGCGATTCCTCTGAGCGCCATCGTACTGCGAGTTCGCCGTGCAGGCAGCTAGCTGCAATACAAAAGCGCAAGTTTGTGCAAGCGCGAAGGGGCCAGCAGGGCGAACACTGAGGGCCTCGGCGAGGGCTGCGCCCTCGATTCGCGGGGCACCGATCTTGAAAGGCCCAAGGAACCACCGCCATGAACCTGTCCCTGTACTTGCTCACCGTCCTGATCTGGGGCACCACCTGGATCGCCCTGAAACTGCAACTGGGCGTGGTCGCCATCCCGGTATCGATCGTCTATCGCTTCGCCTTGGCCGGGCTGATCCTGTTCGCCATTTTGCTGCTTACCCGCCGCCTGCAACCGATGACTCGCCGCGGTCACCTCATCTGCCTGGCGCAGGGCTTGTGCCTGTTCTGCGTCAACTTCATGTGCTTTCTCACCGCCAGCCAGTGGATCGCCAGCGGCCTGATCGCCGTGGTGTTCTCCACCGCGACCTTGTGGAACGCACTCAATGCGCGGGTGTTCTTCGGCCAGAAGATCGCCGCCAATGTGCTGGGCGGCGGCGCTTTGGGGCTGCTGGGCCTGGGCCTGCTGTTCTGGCCCGAACTCGGCCACCATGCGGCCAGTCGTGAAACCTTGTACGGCCTCGGCCTGGCGCTGCTCGGCACGCTGTGCTTCTCGGCTGGCAACATGCTGTCGAGCATGCAGCAGAAGGCAGGGCTCAAACCCATGACCACCAATGCCTGGGGCATGGTCTATGGCGCGGCGATGCTGACCGTGTATTGCCTGTTCAACGGCATCCCTTTCGCCATGGAATGGAACACCCGCTACATCGGCTCGTTGATGTACCTGGTGATCCCGGGTTCGGTGATCGGCTTCACCGCCTACCTGACCCTGGTCGGGCGCATGGGGCCGGAGCGGGCAGCCTATTGCACGGTGCTGTTCCCGTTGGTGGCGTTGAACGTGTCGGCGTTTGCCGAAGGGTACCAATGGACGGCCCCAGCGTTGCTGGGGCTCGTCGCGGTCATGGCGGGTAACGTGCTGGTGTTTCGCAAGCCTTCGCTCAAGCCGGCTGCCGTGTTGGCACGCTAGGTGGAAACCTCAGCCCTTCCACACCTGCGGGTTAACCAGGTCGCGCGGCCGCTCGCCCAGCAGCGCCGCACGCAGGTTGTCCATTGCCCGGTTGGCCATGGCCTCACGGGTTTCGGCGGTGGCCGATCCGATGTGCGGCAGGGTCAGGGCATTGGGCAGCTTGAACAGCGGCGACTCGCTCAGCGGCTCTTTTTCGTACACATCCAGGCCGGCGCCGCGAATAGTGCCGTTCTGTAGTGCCTCGACCAGCGCCGCTTCATCGACCACCGGGCCGCGGGCAATGTTGATCAGGAAGGCACTTGGCTTCATCAGCTTCAGCTCACGGGCCCCGATCAGCTTGCGGGTTGCCTCGGACAACGGCACCACGATGCAGACGAAATCGGCTTCGGCCAGCAGTTGTTCCAGGCTGCGCAACTGCGCGCCCAGCTCTTGCTCCAGCGCGGTCTTGCGGCTGTTGCCGGCATAGATCACCGGCATGTTGAAACCGAACCGCCCGCGACGGGCAATGGCGGCGCCGATGTTGCCCATGCCGACGATACCCAGGGTTTTGCCGTGCACATCGCTGCCGAAGTGGGCCGGGCCGACGGTGGCCTGCCACTGGCCGGCCTTGGTCCAGGCATCGAGCTCGGCCGTGCGCCGGGCGCAGCCCATGATCAGCGAGAAGCCGAGGTCCGCGGTGCTTTCGGTCAGCACGTCGGGGGTGTTGGTCAGGGCGATGCCGCGTTCGTTGAAGTAGTCGACGTCATAGTTGTCGTAGCCGACCGAGACGCTGGACACCACCTCAAGCTTGGCCGCGCCCTCAAGCTGCGCACGGCCAAGCTTGCGGCCGACGCCGATCAGCCCGTGGGCCTCGGGCAGGGCTTCGTTGAACTGGGCGCTGATGTCGCCGAGCTTGGGGTTCGGCAGGATTACGTTGAAGTCTTGCTGCAGGCGCTCGGCCATGGCCGGGGTGATACGGCTGAAGGCCAGGACGGTCTTTTTCATCGGGCAACTTCCACAAGAAAAGCTACAAGCTACAAGCTTCAAGCCACAAGAAAAAGCCGCGCTTGCGACGATCTGCTTTTTCTTGCGGCTTGAAGCTTATGGCTTGCAGCTGTTTTCAGTTGGCGATCAGCACCTGATGGGTTTTCAGGTCTGCCTCATGGGCTGCAAGAATTTCCGGCAGCGAGTTGCGCAGGTATTCGACCCAGGTCTTGATCTTGGCATCCAGGTACTGGCGCGACGGGTAGATGGCGTACAGGTTCAGCTCCTGCAACCGGTACTCGGGCAGCACCCGCACCAGGCTGCCATCACGCAGGCCCTCGATGGCCGAATAGATCGGCAGCACGCCCACCCCCATGCCGCTGCGGATTGCGGTTTTCATGGCGTCTGCCGTGTTCACCTGGAACGGCGAGGTGCTGATGTTGACCATTTCCTGGCCTTCCGGGCCGTCGAACAGCCACTTTTCCAGCGGAATCACCGGGCTGACCATGCGCAGGCAGGCGTGCTTGAGCAGGTCGGCAGGCTTGTGCGCGATGCCGTTGCGCGCGATGTAGGCGGGCGAGGCACAGACGATGCTGTAGGTGATGCCCAGGCGCTGCGACACGAAGCCCGAGTCCGGCAGCTCGGTGGCCAGCACGATGGACACGTCGTAGCCTTCGTCGAGCAGGTCCGGCACGCGGTTGGCCATGGTCAGGTCGAAGGTCACGTCCGGGTGCGATTCGCGATAGCGGGCGATGGCATCGACCACGAAATGCTGGCCGACCCCGGTCATCGAGTGGACCTTCAACTGCCCGGCCGGGCGGGCATGGGCGTCGCTGGCCTCGGCTTCGGCTTCTTCAACGTAGGTAAGAATCTGTTCGCAGCGCATCAGGTAGCGCTTGCCAGCCTCGGTCAACGCGATGCGGCGGGTGGTGCGGTTGAGCAGCCGTGTTTGCAGATGGGCTTCCAGATTGGAGACCGCCCGCGACACGTTCGCGGTGGTCGTATCCAGCTGCGCCGCCGCAGCCGTGAAGCTGCCAAGTTGGGCTACGCAACTGAAAGCACGCATATTTTGCAGGGTGTCCATGGGTCGCTCTCAAGGTAGAGGACAAAATTGTGTCACGAAGTAACGACGAAGTTATTAAAAGTTACCTTCGACCAAAGGCTGATTATCGCGCGTTTGGTAACAAAGATTCGCAGGAATATGCGCTTATCGCCAGTCCTGCGGCCCCCTAGAATTGCTCGGCCCCTCCACCTCTTCCTCGGGAAATCGCAGCTGTGCCGCGTCGCATCATCAGAACGCTTCAAGTGTTCAGTGCCTGTGCCCTTAGCCTCACCTTGAGCGGCTGTATCGGAACCTGGGGCATCGCCCCGCAAAGCAAGACGTTGCACGCCAACACCCTGACGACCGACGCGGCGATACGCGAAGCCGCCACTGACGCGCACTGGCCCGACCAGCAGTGGTGGCAGGCCTACCGCGACCCGCAGCTGAACCGCTGGGTTGCACTGGCCGTCGAAGGCAGCCCGAACCTGGCCATGGCCATGGCGCGGGTGCGCGAGGCCAAGGCCATGGCCGGTGTGGTCGAGTCGGCGGAAAAACTGCAGGCCAACGGCCAGGCGTCACTCAAGCGCCACAATTGGCCTGAGGACCCGTTCTACGGCCCTGGCGCGCTGTCGGGCGCCAATACCTGGGACAACAATGCCGCCCTCGGTTTCAGCTATGCCCTCGACCTCTGGGGCCGCGAACGCAATGCCAGTGAACAGGCCGTGGACCAGGCGCACATGAGCGTGGCCGAGGCCCGTCAGGCGCAGCTCGAGCTGCAGAGCAACGTGGTGCGTGCCTACATTCAACTGAGCCTGCATTTTGCCCAGCGCGATATCGTCAAGGCCGAGCTCGAGCAGCAAGAGCAGATTCTGGCCCTGGCCAAGCGCCGGCTGGACGCGGGCATCGGTACCCATTTCGAAGTCAGCCAGGCGCAAGCGCCGCTGCCGGAAACCCATCGCCAGCTCGACAGCCTCAACGAAGACATCGCCCTGACCCGCAACCAGCTGGCCGCCTTGGCCGGCAAAGGGCCGGGCGACGGCGCGCAGATCGAGCGCCCGAGCCTGACCCTCGGCGACCCGCTGAAGCTGCCCTCGGCACTGCCCGCCGAACTGGTGGGCCAGCGCCCGGACGTGGTGGCCAGCCGTTGGCAGGTGGCCGCGCAAGCCCGCGGCATCGACGTGGCGCATGCCGGCTTCTTCCCCAATGTCGACCTGGTCGGCAGCCTGGGCTTCATGGCCACCGGCGGCGGCCCGCTGGAGTTTCTCACCGGGCGCAAGTTCAACTACAACGTCGGCCCGGCCATCAGCCTGCCGATCTTCGACGGTGGCCGCCTGCGCTCGCAGCTGGGCGTCGCTTCGGCGGGCTATGACATGGCCGTGGCGCGTTACAACCAGACCGTGATCGGAGCGCTGAAAAACATTTCCGACCAGTTGATCCGCCGCGAGTCGATGAAAGAACAGTCGCACTTCGCCGCCGAATCGGTCGCCGCCGCGCAGAAGACCTACGACATCGCCATGGTCGCCTTCCAGCGTGGCCTGACCGACTACCTCAATGTGCTCAACGCGCAAACCTTGCTGTTCCGTCAGCAGCAGGTGCAGCAGCAGGTGCAGGCCGCCCGCTTGGTCGCCCATGCCGAGCTGGTCACAGCCCTGGGTGGCGGCCTGCAAGCGGGCCAGGACGTGCCGCAGCCAGGGCGCCAGGCTGCGCCGAAAACCCCGGCCACCCTGGCCGTTTTCGACAAGCAGCCGGATAACGCCGAATGAGCACTTCCAGTCTGCCCGTGCGCTGGCTGCAGAGCCTGGAGTGGCGCCGGGGCTTCTTTGCCTGGGCGCGCACCGATGGTGTGACCTGGGTCTACATCTTCAAGGTGCTGGCTGCCGCCTTCATCACCCTGTGGCTGGCCATGCGCCTGGAACTGCCGCAGCCGCGCACGGCGATGATCACCGTGTTCATCGTCATGCAGCCGCAAAGCGGGCACGTGTTCGCCAAGAGCTTCTACCGGGTGCTCGGCACCCTGGCAGGTTCGGCGATGATGGTTGCGCTGATCGCCATCTTCCCGCAGAACACCGAGCTGTTCCTGCCCAGCCTGGCCCTGTGGGTCGGCCTGTGCTCGGCGGGCGCCATGCGCTACCGCACCTTCCGTGCCTATGGTTTCGTGCTGGCCGGCTACACCGCAGCGATGATCGGCTTGCCGGTGCTGCAACACCCCGACCAGGCCTTCATGGCTGCTGTGTGGCGGGTGCTGGAGATCGCCCTGGGAATTCTCGTTTCAACCTTTGTCAGCGCCGCGATTTTGCCGCAGTCGGCCAGTGCGGCCATGCGCAACGCCCTGTACCAGCGCTTCGGCGTGTTTGCCGGGGTGGTGGTCGAAGCCTTGCGTGGCGACAGCCAGCGTGACCGTTTCGAAACCAGCAACGTGCGCTTCGTTGCCGAGGCCGTGGGCCTGGAGAGCCTGCGTAACGTCACCGCCTTCGAAGACCCGCACATGCGCAGGCGCTCTGGCCGGCTGGTGCGCATGAACAGCGAATTCATGGCCATCACCACGCGCTTCAACGCCCTGCACCGGTTGCTCGAACGCCTGCGCGCACGTGGCCCATTGCAGATCGTCAGCGCCATCGAGCCCGGCCTGAACACCTTGGTCGCGTTGCTTGAACCCTACGTGGGCCGCGCCTTGACCGACTCGGACGCGCTGCGCCTGACGTTGGAGCTGGCCGCCTATAAAGAGGGCCTGCAAGCCCAGGTGCGTGGGCTGCGCACCGAGTACCAGCAGACCGCACCCAGCGAGTCCGACCTGCTCGACTTCCATACCGCTTTCGAGCTGCTCTACCGCTTCGTCGACGAGATGTACAGCTATGCCGAGACCCATGCCTCGCTGGCCGCGCACACGCATCAGCGCGAGCAGTGGGACGAGCCCTATGTGGCGCAGACCAGCTGGCTGGTGTCACTGGCGGCCGGTGTGCGCGCTTCGGCGGTGCTGTTGCTGTTGGGCAGCTACTGGTTGCTCAGCGACTGGCCCAGCGGCGGCATGATGACGCTGATCGCCACGGTCACCGTGGGCCTGTCGGCGGCTTCGCCGAACCCCAAGCGCATGTCGTTCCAGATGGCCTGCGGCACGGCGATCGGGGCCTTTGTCGGCTTCTTCGAGACGTTCTTCGTATTCCCCTGGATCGACGGCTTCCCGCTGCTGTGCATGGTCCTGGCGCCGGTCTTCGTGCTTGGGGCGTTCCTCTCGTCGCGGCCTGCCTATGCCGGTTATGGCATCGGTTTGCTGGTGTTTTTCGCCATCGGTTCGGTGCCGAACAACCTGACCGTCTACGACCCCTACACCTTCATCAACGATTACATCGGCATGGTCATCGGCATGTTCGTCTGCGCCGCAGCCGGGGCGATCATCCTGCCGCCCAACAGCCGCTGGCTGTGGAGCCGGCTGGAGCAGGAGCTGCGCGAGCAGGTGCTGTTCGCCATCAGCGGCCGCTTGCGAGGCCTGGGCTCGGCCTTCGAGAGCCGCACCCGCGACCTGCTGCACCAGGCCTATGGCCTGGCGGCCGGCAAACCGCAGGTGCAGAGCGAGCTGATGGGCTGGATGTTCACCGTGCTGGAGGTCGGCCACGCCATCATCGAACTGCGCAAGGAGCAGGCCCGCGCGCCGATCCATCCGGCGTATGCCGAATCCCAGCCGTGGCGTCAGGCCATTCGCGTCATGGGCAGGGCGCTGGCGCGCTTGTTCCTGCAGCCCAGCGCCAGCAACCACGAGCGCGCCCTGGTGGCGGTGGACCACGCCATCAGCCGCGTGCAGGCCACCGATGAGCCGTTCGCCCGGCACTTCGACACCTCGGTGCTGCGCCGCGCGCAAAGCTACCTGCACTTCATCCGTTCTTCCCTGCTGGACCCTCAGTCGCCGCTGGCACCGGCGAAAGGATTGCACAATGCCCCGTGAAATCATGCCCCGTGAGATCGCCTTCCATGGCGTGTACATGCCCACCATGACCCTGATGTTCCTGTTCGCCCTGGGCCTGGCCTGGGGCCTGGACCGCTTCATCGCCAGCCATGACGGCTACCGCTTCTTCTGGCACCCGGCGCTGCTGCGCCTGAGCCTGTTCGTCTGCCTTTTCGGCGCCCTGGCGCTGTCTGTCTACTGGTGAGAAACCCTCGATGAAAAAGTTCTTCAGCCTGATCGCCACCCTGCTGGTGCTGGTGGCTGCCGTGGCGATCGGCCGCCAGCTGTGGCTGCACTACATGACCACGCCGTGGACCCGCGATGGCCGTGTGCGTGCCGACATCATCAACGTCGCCGCCGACGTGCCGGGCTATGTGGTGGGTGTGCCGGTCAAGGACAACCAGCGGGTGAAGAAGGGCGACCTGCTGATCCAGATCGACCCTGAGCACTATCAGCTGGCCGTCGACCAGGCCAAGGCCCTGGTCGCCTCGCGCAAGGCCACCTGGGAGATGCGCAAGGTCAACGCCAAGCGCCGGGCCGACATGGACAACCTGGTGATCTCCAAGGAAAACCGCGACGACGCCAGCAACATCGCCAACTCGGCCCAGGCGGATTATCAACAGGCCCTGGCCGAGCTGGCGGCGGCCGAGCTGAACCTCAAGCGCACGCATATCGTGGCCACGGTGGATGGCTACGTGACCAACCTGAACATTCACAAGGGCGACTATGCGCGCACCGGTGAGGCGGTGATGGCGGTGGTCGATGAGCACTCATTCTGGGTCTACGGCTTTTTCGAAGAGACCAAGCTGCCGCATGTAAAGGTAGGTGATCGGGCCGAGTTGCAGATGATGAGCGGCGAGCGCATCACCGGCCATGTGGAGAGCATCGCCCGCGGTATTTATGATCGCGACAACCCGCAGAGCCGCGAGCTGATTGCTGACGTGAACCCCACCTTCAACTGGGTGCGGCTGGCGCAGCGGGTGCCTGTGCGGATTCACATTGATGAAGTGCCAGAAGGGTTTTTGCTGGCGGCGGGGACGACCTGTACGGTGGTGGTGAAGCCGGGTGAGGAGTGAGGTGTTTGCCCCAGTGTTCGCCGCAACCCTTCTGGCGCCCATGAGATCGAGCGCCGCCCGCGCGGCGCTCGATCTCATGGGCGCTGCAAAACTCAAGGCGAACCCTCGCAGGCGCACCCCCAATCTCTACCCCGCAACCCCCACCAATACCGGCACCTCGACCCGGTCAATCACCTTCGCGCTGATCGACGGATCCAGCAACCGCCCCAATCGCGACAAATGCCGGTGCCCCATGATGATCAACTCGCACCCCAGCTCCTGCGCCTGGCCAACGATAACCTCCACCGGCTGCCCGGCCACCATGGCCCCTTGGCTGGCAAAACCCGCCTTTTGCAACACACGCACGGCATCCGCCACGGCGCTTTCGCCCAAGTGCTGCTCCTCGCAGGCAGCCGGGTATTCCCCCAGTTCCTCGGCGGTATAGGGCGCAGGTTGGTCGTGCACGGTAAAGGTGGTGTCGATGGCCAGCAGCACGTGCAGTTCATGTTCGTCAGGGCGGCAGTAGCGGCGGGCGAGGGTGAGCAGGGCGGCAGCAGCAGGGGAGGCATCGATGGCAATCAAGACGGTGCTGGGCATGTGAATCCTTGTCGAAGCTGGCTAGTCGGTTGGCTGTACAGCCACTGCGTCACTTATGGCCCATCCCGCACCCCGAATAAATGCTCCCTCACGCACGACCTTATTGCGTCAGACGCAATCAACCAACCTGCTACCATCGCCTTTCCCACAGCTGTAACGGAAAACGGCCATGCAACTCCCGGACATGAACCTGCTCGTCGCCCTCGATGCCTTGCTCGACGAGGGCAGCGTGGTGGGCGCGGCGCAGCGCATGAACCTGAGCCCGGCGGCCATGAGCCGCACCTTGGGGCGCATTCGCGATGCGCTGGGTGACCCGATTCTGGTACGCGCCGGCCGTGGCCTGGTGCCCACCCCCCGTGCGCTGGCCTTGCGCGAGCAGGTGCATGGCCTGGTGGAGCAGGCTGGGCAGGTGTTTCGCAGCCGCGACGATGTCGACCTGGTGAACCTGGACCGTGCCTTCAACATCCGCACCAACGACCTGTTCATTGCCCTGTACGGTGCCCAGTTGCTGCGCATGATGCTGGCCCAGGCGCCGCGCACGGTGCTGCGTTTCGTGCCGGAGGGCAGTGGCGACGATGATGCGGTGCTGCGCAACGGGCACATCGACCTGATCATCAGCTCGGCCATTGAGCTGGGCCCGGAAATCAAGGTGCAGAGCCTGTTCAACACCTACTTCGTGGGCCTGGCGCGTGTGGGGCACCCGATCTTCGACGCCCCGATCACTCCTGAGCGTTTTGCCGCCTACCCGCAGATCAGTGTGTCGCGCCGCGGCCGGGCCAATGGGCCGATCGATGAGGCGTTGGCCCAGCACAAGGTGGAGCGGCGCGTGGCGTTGATCACCACCAGCTTCCACTCGGCGATGTTCTCGTTGCCGGATTCGGACCTGATCCTGCCGATACCGGCCAATATCCTCAACAGCGTGCAGCGCTTGAAGCTGCCCTTGCGCTCGTTCGAGATCCCGGTGCCGCTGGCAAAAGTCAATGTAATGCAGGCCTGGCACCCGCGGTTCGACAACGACCCAGCGCATCGGTGGCTGCGCCAGACCTTGAGGGCGTGTGGCCGGTTGGACCCGTGAGCGCACCATCAATTGCGTCTGACGCAATATAAAGCTGCCAACAAGTCAGTTTTCGTCAGCATTCGATCTTCTTAGACTTGCTCCAGCCCTAAAATTGTTGCTGGAGATGTATCCCATGAGTTCCCTGACCGCGCCTTCTGCTGCGTTGGCCGCCGCCCCTGCGCCGGCCGCCCCTGCGCAGTCGGCGTTCGGCCTGCAGGTGGTGGTGGGGCTGTTCGGCGTGTTGCTGGCGGTGTTATGCGCCGGCCTCAACGAGGCGGTGACCAAGATTTCCCTCAACGACATCCGTGGCGCCATGGGCATCGGTGCCGACGAGGGCGCCTGGCTGTTGGCCGTGTACAGCGCGGCGTCGGTGTCGGCGATGGCCTTCGCACCCTGGCTCGCCACGACCTTTTCGCTGCGCCGCTTCACCCTGTCTGCCGTCGGCCTGTTCGCCGTGCTGGGCCTGCTGCAACCCTTCGCCCCCAACCTGCACAGCCTGATGCTGCTGCGGGTGCTGCAGGGTTTCGCCTCTGGCGCCTTGCCGCCGATGCTGATGAGCGTCGCACTGCGCTTTCTGCCACCGGGCATCAAGGTCTATGGCCTGGCCTGCTATGCCCTGACCGCCACCTTCGGGCCGAACCTCGGCACGCCGCTGGCAGGCCTGTGGACCGAGTATGTCGGCTGGCAGTGGGCGTTCTGGCAGATCATCCTGCCGTCGCTGCTGGCCATGGCTTGTATCGGCTGGGGCCTGCCGCAAGACCCACTGCGCCTCGAACGCTTCAAGCAGCTCGACTGGCGTGGCGTGCTGCTTGGCCTGCCGGCCATCAGTTGCATCGTCCTCGGCTTGTCGCTGGGTGACCGCTGGGGCTGGTTCGACTCGCCGCTGATCTGCTGGCTGCTGGGGGGCGGCCTGCTGTTGCTGGTGCTGTTCATGTACAACGAATGGTCCGAGCCGCTGCCGTTCTTCCAGCTGCGCATGCTCTCGCGGCGCAACCTGAGTTTTGCCTTGTTGACCCTGGCCGGCGTGTTGGTCGTGTTGTCTGGCGTGGGCACCATCCCGTCAGCCTACCTGGCGCAGATCCAGGGCTACCGCCCGGCGCAGACCAGCCCGCTGATGATGCTGGTGGCCATGCCGCAACTCATCGCCCTGCCGCTCACGGCCGCGCTGTGCAACCTGCGCGTGGTGGATTGCCGCTGGGTGCTGGCGATCGGGCTTGGCATGCTGGCGGTGTCGTGCGTGGGCTGCAGCCTGTTGACCTCCGAATGGATTCGCGGCGATTTCTACCCCTTCTACCTGCTGCAGGTGTTTGGCCAGCCGATGGCGGTGTTGCCGTTGCTGATGCTTTCCACCAATGGCATGACCCCGCAGGAGGGCCCGTTCGCCTCGGCCTGGTTCAACACGGTCAAAGGGCTGTCGGCGGTGATTGCCGGTGGCCTGCTGGATGCCCTGGGCACCGTGCGCCGGCATTTTCATTCCAACCACCTGGTCGACAGCCTGGGCAACGCGCCGTTGATCGATGGCAGCGCCACCGGCCTTGCCCGACGCATTCATGAACAGGCCCAGGTACTGACCTCGGCCGACCAGTACCTGGTGATGGCCTGCATCGCCGTCGCTTTGATCTGCCTGATCCCCTTCGTGCCTACCCGGATCTTCCCGCCGCGTGCGGTGGCTTGAGCCCGTGAATGAATTCGAGAACTTGAGATGACCAACAACCGCAAGACAATCATCATCGGCTCGGTGCTCGCCGTGGCCGTGCTGGCCGGCATCGTCGGCCCCTGGATGTTTGGCAGTGACCACCGCCAGCGCACCAACGACGCCTACGTGATCGCCGACTACACCGTGGTCGCGCCCAAAGTCGCAGGCTTTATCAAGGAGGTGCTGGTCGAGGACAACCAGCAGGTCAAGGCCGGCCAGTTGCTGGCGACCATCGATGCCCGCGACTACCAGGCCGCGCTCGACGCTGCCCAGGCGCAATTGCTGGTGGCCAAGGCGCAGAGCGCCGACGCCCGCGCCACGCTGGAGCGCCAGGCGGCACTGATCGCCCAGGCCGAGGCCGCGGTAAAAGCGGCCCAGGCCGAAACCGCCTTCGCCGATCATGAAGTCAACCGCTACAGCCGCCTGGCCGAGCAGGGCGCCGGCACCGTGCAGAACGCGCAGCAAGCGCGCAGTGGGGTCGACCAGGCCCGTGCGCGCCTGGCCAATACCCAGGCGGCCTTGCTGGCGACACGCAAACAGGTGGATATCCTCACCGCCCAGGTGGCCAGTGCCGATGGCCAGCTCAAGCGTGCTGAAGCCGGGCTGGAAAAGGCCCTGCTGGACCTGTCCTACACGCGCATCACCGCACCGGTGGACGGCATGGTCGGTGAGCGTGCCTTGCGCGTGGGCGCCTATGTCAACCCGGGTGCTCGCCTGTTGTCGGTGGTGCCGTTGCAGCAGGCCTATGTGGTCGGCAACTTCCAGGAAACCCAGCTGACCCACGTGCAGCCTGGTCAGCCGGTGAGCATCACGGTCGACACCTTCTCTGGCGAGCAACTCAAGGGCCATGTCGAGAGTATTGCGCCGGCCACCGGGGTCACCTTTGCCGCCGTCAAACCCGACAATGCCACCGGCAACTTCACCAAGGTGGTGCAGCGCATTCCGGTGAAGATCGTCTTCGATGACGGCCAGGCGCTGCTTGCACGGCTGCGCGTGGGCATGTCGGTGGAAGCCACCATCGATACCCGTGGCGACAAGCTCGAGGGCAAAGAGGTGAGCGCGCGATGAAGCCAGCATTACGCTTGAGCCCGTTGTTGCTGGCTGTGCTCATGGCCGGCTGCACCCTGGGGCCGGACTTCCAGCGCCCCGCCAGCCAGGCCCCGCAACAGTGGGCGGCGCTGCAAGGCGAGGCCGCAGCAAGCCAGCCGCAAGCCGAGCCGCTGGAGCTGCGCTGGTGGGAAACCTTTCACGATGCCCGCCTCAGCGCGCTGATCCAGCAGGTCACCGAACGCAACCTGGACCTGCAGATGGCCAGTGCACGCCTGCTGCAAAGCCGCGCCCTGCGCAGTACGGTGGCGGCGGACGAAGTGCCTTCGGTGGATGTGAACGCGGGCTACAGCCGTGCTCGCAACAGCGCCGAAGGCCTGAGCGACCCCTCTGGCCATGCCGGTAAGTCTGCCTTCAACCTGTGGCAGGGTGACCTGGTCGCGGGTTGGGAGCTGGACCTCTGGGGCCGCGTGCGGCGCCAGGTCGAGGCTGCCGATGCGACGGTCGAAGTGGCCGAGAACGACCGCCGTGGCGTGCTGCTGGTGCTGCTGTCGGAAACCGCCGGCAACTACATTCAATTGCGTGCGGTACAGCACACGCTCGATGTCACCCGTGACAACCTGAAGGTGGCGCAGCACAGCTTGAAGCTGTCTGAAAACCGCCAGGCCGAAGGTGTCGCCACCCGCCTCGACGTGGCCCAGGCCAGCGCCCAGGTCGCTTCGATCGAAGCCCGCCTGCCCAGCCTGGAGGCCCGCCGCGACGACCTGATCAACGCCCTCAGCCTGCTCGCGGCCGAACCGCCACGCAGCCTGCAGGCGCAGCTGCTCGAAGGCGGTGAACTGCCCGCGCCGCAACAGCAGTTCGCCATCGGCTTGCCGTCCGAGTTGGCTGAGCGCCGCCCGGACATTCGCCAGGCCGAGGCGCGGTTGCACGCGGCAACCGCCAGCATCGGCGTGGCCAAGGCCGACTTCTACCCGAGCATTCGGCTGTCGGGCAGCATGGGGTTCCAGGCCATGCAGCTGTCCGACTTCGGCGGCTGGGACTCGCGCCGCTTCGCCTTCGGCCCGCAACTGTCGTTGCCGATCTTCGAAGGGGGGCGGCTTAAAGGCACGCTGGAGTTGCGCGAGGCGCAGCAGCAGGAAGCGGCGCTCAACTACCGCAAGGTGGTGCTCGGCGCCTGGCATGAGATCGACGATGTGCTGCGCCTGTACAACGCCAGCCAGTTGCGCCGCGACCACCTGGCCGAGGCGGTGCGGCAGAACCGCATCGCCCTGGAGACTGCCCAGCGCCAGTATGTGGAAGGGGCGGTGGACTTTCTCAATGTGCTGACGGTTCAGGGTGCGTTGCTGGCCAGCGAAGAGCAGTGGATTGACAGCTCGGCAGCGGTTTCCCAGGCCTTGGTGGGGTTGTACAAGGCGCTGGGCGGGGGCTGGCAGGCGTTTGATACTCAGCCGTCGAAAAAGGTGTGACGGTTTCGCTCGCTGTGCTGGCCAAACATCAAAGCGGACGCAGCAACCCGAACCGCTTGCGCAACACCCAGCCCAGCAGCCGCTGCGGCAACAGCCTGGCGATCAGCGGCAACGCTGTGCTGCCATTGCCCAACCTCACCACCGCAGGCACCGCCGTTTTGCGCGTGGCCGCCAGCACCCCTTGGGCAAACACGGCTGCCGGCGTCGGCCGGTCCTGCGACGCCCGGGCGCGTGCCTGGACGTACTCGCGCAGCGGCCACCACGGAGAATCCGCCGCCAGTACCTGCTCGGCCTGGCGCTGGGCATTGCTGGCGAACTGCGAGGCGATCGCCCCCGGTTGCACTTCCATCACCCGAATGCCAAACGGCGCCAGCTCCAGGCGCAGGGCATCGCTCAGGGCGTTGACCGCGGCCTTGGAAGCGCAATAGGCACCGGCGAATGGCGTGACCAGCACCCCGGAAACGCTGCCGATGTTCACCACCAGCCCGCGTGCGCGACGCAGCAGCGGGAACAGCGCGCGGGTCACGCCGACCACGGCGAATACGTTGGTTTCGAATTGCTGGCGCATAGCGTCTACGCCGCCGTCGAGCAGCGGGCCCATGGCGCCGTAGCCGGCGTTGTTGATCAGGATGTCGAGGCCGGCGTGGCGCGCTTGCAGCTCATCGGCCAGTTGCGTCAGGGCATCGCTGTCATTGACGTCCAGTTGCCGGGCGGTGAAGCCGGCAGCGGACAACTGCTCGACGTCCTCAGGCTTGCGGGCGGTGGCCCAGACCTCGTGGCCGGCATCGCGGAAGGCGTTGGCCAGGGCGCGGCCGATGCCGCTGGAACAACCGGTGATCAGGACGGTGGGCATGGGGAGGGCCTTGGGTCTGGGAATTGTGTGTGGCCTGCACCGGCCTCTTCGCGAGGCAGGCAATGCATCAATTGGCAAATGTACCTTGCAGCCGCTCGGCACGAAACTCCAGCGTCTGTGCCCGGTAGCCGGAACGCAGAGGCGGTACCGGCAGGCAATCGTTCCATTCGGCACCCGGTTGCAGCTCACCCGGCCCGCGGTAACGCGGCGCGCTGTAGGTGTTTTCGGCAAGGTTGACGGTATCGCCCGGCGCATACGCGCCCACGCGCCATCGCAGCTCGGTGAGCGGGACTTTGTTGCCGTTTTTCATGTGTACGTGCAGCGCGCGGTCGGCGGGGCACTTGTCAGGGGCGTAGCTCAGGCGCAGGTCCAGGCGTGCCAGTTGCGTGGCTTCGCGGGTGTCTTGCCAGGCGACGAACAGGGCGACCAGGCCCAGGCCACAGACAGCGGCCAGGGATATCGGCAGGGCTTTGGCCGGGTAGCGCAGCAGCAGCACCAGCCAGGTGAGGATGAGGAAGGCACCGATGATCATGGGGCATGCAGACCTTGGTTGCGCGGGGTCTGACCATCGTAGCTTGAAATGGGGGAGGGCTCAAAAGCGGGAGGGCTTTGCCCTCCTTTCGCGACACAAGGCCGCTCCTGCCGGATCGTGTGACCTTTGCAGGTGCGGCCCCGGGGTTTCACTTACTGCGCGATGGTTTTCACCGAAACACCACGCTCGACCGGCGTCGAGGTGCGCCCGTAGACGTCCTCGAAGCGCTCGATATCATCCTCGCCCAGGTAGCTGCCAGACTGCACTTCGATGATCTCCAGTGGGATCTTGCCTGGGTTGCGCAGGCGGTGGATCGAGGCGATCGGGATGTAGGTCGACTGGTTCTCGGTCAGCAGGAACACGTTCTCGTCGCACGTCACTTCGGCAGTGCCGGACACCACGATCCAGTGCTCGGCGCGGTGGTGGTGCATCTGCAGCGACAGGCTGGCGCCCGGCTTGACGGTGATGTGCTTGACCTGGAAGCGGCCGCCCATGTCCACCGAGTCGTACGAGCCCCACGGGCGGTACACTTCCAGGTGGTTCTGGGTCTCGCTGCGGCCCTGCTCGTCCAGGGTCTTGACCATCTGCTTGACGCCTTGGACCTTGTCCTTGTGGGCAATCATCATGGCGTCCTTGGTCTCGACCACGACGATGTTCTCGAGGCCGATCACCGACACCAGCTTGCCATTGCCATGGATCATGCAGTTGCGGCTGTCCTGCACCACCACATCGCCTTTGGTGACGTTGCC
The DNA here is from genome assembly GCF_014269165.1 of Pseudomonas sp. SWRI68. Lineage (NCBI taxonomy): Bacteria > Pseudomonadati > Pseudomonadota > Gammaproteobacteria > Pseudomonadales > Pseudomonadaceae > Pseudomonas > Pseudomonas sp. SWRI68. Next base: position 102,355 of record NZ_JABWRU010000003.1, read on the forward strand.
GTTGTCGTCCTTGTCGTGCACTTCCCACAGCGACGACCAGCAGCCCACGTCGCTCCAGCCGGCCGACATCGGCACCACGCAGGCACGCTGGGTCTTCTCCATCACCGCATAGTCGATGGAGTTGTCCGGGCAGCAGGCGAAGGTGGCTTCGTCGATGCTCAACACATCGTCTTCTTCCTGGCTGCGTTCCAAGGCCAGCACACAGGTGTCGTAGATGTCGGCGTCGTGCTTTTTCAGCTCTTCGAGGAAACGGCTGGCGCGGAACAGGAACATGCCGCTGTTCCAGAAGTAGCCACCGGCCTTGACGAACTCGGCGGCGCGTTTTTCATCGGGTTTTTCGACGAACTGCGCAACCCGCGCCACGCCTTCTGGCAGCAGTGCGTCCTGGCTGGAGCGGATGTAGCCATAGCCGGTCTCAGGCTTGGTCGCCGGCACGCCGAACAGCACCATCTCGCCACGCTCGGCGGCCACGGTGGCCAGGGCCAGGGCGCGCTGCAGGGCTTTCTGATCGTCGATCACGTGGTCGGCAGGCAGCACCAGCATCAAGTCGTCGCGGCCTTCGCTGACCAGCTTCATCGCGGTCATCGCCACGGCGGGCGCCGTGTTGCGGCCGAACGGCTCCATCAGGATGGCCTGGGTTTCAAGTTTCAGGGCGCCGAGCTGCTCCTGGACGATGAACTTGTGGTCCTTGTTGCAGACCACGATCGGCGCATCCATGCCTTCGAACACCAGGCGCTGGATGGTTTGCTGGAACAGCGTGTGTTCACCGGTCAGGGCCAGGAACTGCTTGGGGAACTGCTTGCGCGACAGAGGCCACAGACGCGAACCGCTACCACCAGAAAGAATTACCGGGATCATGATGTTTCTCCAATAAGGTCGTTAACGAGGCAGGGGATCAGTGGGTGGACACTGGGCGGGTGACCCAGACCGGCGACAGGCTGCTGCCCGAGCCGGTGACGTACAGCACGGCAGCTTCGCCGCGTTCCAGGGCGACGGGTTTGACGTCGCTGACTTTCTTGTCACCTGCATACAGGGCGAGGTTGACCTTGACCGGGTTGATCTCACGCTCGCCACGGCCTTTGGCTGCTACCGGGGTGACCACTTCGGTCTTGCCATCGGCGGTCTTCAGGGTCAGCGACTGGTCGCTGAGGTTCTGTACGCGTACCAGGGCTTTCTGCTTGTTCTTGAACGGTGGCTCTTCGATCAGTTGCGGGTTGCCGCTGCCGCTGTTGACCAGGGTGTAGTACTTGTCCGAGGCCAGCTTGACCGGGACGCTCTTGCCGCCGACCTGGGCGGTGTAGTCGCCACCGGGCAGGAAGCTGAAGTCGCTGCTGGCCTGGGCGCCGACTTGTTTGATCTGGGTGTTGCCGACCGAGGCGGCGGCCGGGGCGCTGGCAGCGTTGTACAGGCGCACGAAGGTCGAGCCTTTCGGCGCGGTCGGGCCATACAGCGCGGCATCAGCGCCGGCGAAGGCCTGCATCGAAGCAAGGGAAAGGCCGGCCGCGAGGGTGAGGGCTTTGGCAATGGAAGTTTTGGTAGTCATGTGCGTGTTCCTCTCTATCGATCAGTGGTTCGTCCGGGTGGACGACAGGGCCAGGTTTTCTTCGGATTTACGGGTGTTCTTCAGCTGCGCGATCCACTGCGGATCAAAGCTGCTGAGGTCGTTTTTCATGGGCAGATAACGTTCGGGGAATTCCCACACCACCACTTGTGGCGCGGCATTTTTGAAAGCATCGCTTTGCAGGTACTTGAGCATCGGCAGCAGCGGGCCATGGCCGTCTTCGGCGTAGTTGGCGACGTCGCTGTGCAGGGCTTGCTGCAGGGCACCGAGGAAGTTCCAGTGCGGGTTGGCGCTGTAGCTGGTGCCTACCAGTGCGACCGGAATCTGGCTGTCGGCGAACAGCGCATCGCCTGCCTCGCCTTCGGTTTCGGCTGGGCGTGTTGTGCGTTGCTGCAGGTTGTCCGGCGCCGGTAACAGGTTGCTGAACAGCGGGTCGAGTGGCAGGAAGTTGGTCAGGTCGCCCTTGTACGGCGCGGTATTGCCGGCTTCGGTGATGAAGGCCTGGGGGTCACCATTGAGCAAGCTCTGGCGGCTGACCGCTTCGGCCAGCGCCTGTGCGGCGACTTCGGCGCCCATCGGCGTCCAGTGGGTGTCGGTGCGCAGGAATACCTGGCCACGGGCCTTGGCCTGCTCCAGGGGCGCCATCAAGTCCGGGGCGAACACGTTGGCCTGGCGGGCCTGGGCATGAAACTGGTTGTACAGGTCGTCATGCAGGCTGGCTGGCAGCTCCTTGCCCACATACTCCGAGTAGACCCGCGCCTTGGCCGGCACGATCGCCAGCACCAGCTGGCTGCCATGCTGCTGCAGGGTGTCGCGCACGCCACGGATCAGCGCCAGGTTTTCCTGCATCAGTTGCTCGGCACCGGCGGTGGGTTTGAACTCTTCATCGCTGAACAGCCATTGGTCGCGGCCCAGCACCACGCCTGGGCGCCCTTCGTTGAACAGCTTGAAGTCCAGTGCCGCCCAGAGGTTGGTGCCCAGGCGCTTGATCGGGAACTGCTCGTCGTAGTGGGTCTCGGCGGCCTTGGCCAGCTTGCCGTTGAGCAAGGTCATCTGCGCGGTGCGCTGGAAGCTGTCCAGGCCGCCAGTGGACCAGGCGCCCATGCCGACCAGCAGGCCGAGGAACGACAGCGAATAGGTAATGCGTAATGTCCGGGTCATGGTCATCAACCTCAGAACTGGAAGTAAAGGAACGGCGAGTAGCTCTGCGCCGAAAGCTTGAGGATCGAGGCCACGAACAGCAGCAGGATCAGGACGCGGGTCATCACCCGGGTCCAGTCCAGGCCAATCGAGCCGTCGGCGTTGATCTGCACCGGGGTCGCCTGCGGCGTCGGCTTGGCATTGCGGTAGAAGTCGCGCAGGCCGAAGTACGCCAAGGTGAGGTAGGCGATGATCAGGGTGGCTACTTGCAACCCGGTGAGCTGGGCGCGGTTGAGCTCCGACAGCTGCCATTCACCAAAGCTGAACATGGCGCCGTACATGCGGCCGGCCACGTGCAGGTTCTCGGCCCGGAAGATCACCCAGCCAACCACCACCAGCAGGAAGGTGAACGCCCACTTGACCGGGTTGAAGCGCTGCGGGTTGGTGTCGAGGCCCAGCGCCCGCTCGATGGCCAGCCACATGCCGTGCCAGGCGCCCCAGATGATGTAGGTGAAGTTGGCGCCGTGCCACAGCCCGCCCAGCAGCATGGTCAGGAACAGGTTGCGGTAGGTATTGAAGGTGCCTTTGCGGTTGCCGCCCAGGGTGATGTACAGGTAGTCGCGCAGCCAGGTCGACAGGCTGATGTGCCAGCGGCGCCAGAACTCGGTGATCGACTGGCTGATGTACGGCTGCTTGAAGTTCTCCATGAAGCGGAAGCCCATCATCAGGCCCAGGCCGATGGCCATGTCGCTGTAGCCGGAGAAGTCGAAGTACAGCTGCGCGGTATAGGCCAGGGCGCCCAGCCAGGCGTCGCCGGTGGTCGGGTTCTGCAGGGCGAAGCAATGGTCGGCGACCACTGCCAGGGTGTCGGCGATGAACACTTTCTTGATGAAGCCCTGCATGAAGCGGGTGCAGCCTTCGGAGAACTTGTCCAGGGTGTGGGTACGGTTGTTGAACTGGTCGACCAGGTCCTTGAAGCGCAGCACGGGGCCGGCGATCAGGTGCGGGAAGATCGCCACGAACGCTGCGAAGTCGATCAGGTTGCGGGTGGCCGGGGTGTCGCCGCGGTACACGTCGATGATGTAGCTGATCGACTCGAAGATGTAGAACGAGATACCGATCGGCAGCAGCACGTGGGTGAGGATGAACGGCTCCAGGCCAAACGAGCTGACGATCGCGTTGAGGCTGTCGACGCCGAAGTTGGCGTACTTGAAATAGCCGAGGATCGCCAGGTCGACGCCCACGCCCAGCAGCAGCCAGCGCTGCGCCGGCTTGGTGCGTACGCCTGCTGCGCCGACTTTAAGGCCGATCCAGTAGTTCCACAGGGTCACGCCGGCGAACAGGGCGAGGAAGTCCACGCGCCACCAGGCATAGAAGATGTAGCTGGCGACCAGCAACAGCAGGTTGCGATAGCGTTGCCCGCTCAAGTAGTACAGGCCGAGGAAGATCGGCAAGAACAGGAACAGGAACACGTTGGACGAGAAGACCATCCCGGTTCTCCTAATTTGTTCACAGCATCCAGGGCAAAGCGCCCCCCAAACCCCCCAGTTCATGACTGGAGAGCAACTCATTTCCTGTGGGAGCGGGCTTGTCCCGCGAAGAGGCCCGAAAGGGCAAAGGCGTTGTCGCTGCTGACGCCTTCGCGGGGCAAGCCCGCTCCCACACAGATCACCCCCGACAGGGGTGTTACTTCTTCGAAGCCGCGCTCGGGTCATAGACCCGGGTCAGGTTGCCGCCCAGCCTGAAGCTGTCGAATGGCTGCATGCCGTGCTTGCGCTCAAGCGTGTCGCCCACGCACTGGTACAGCGCGCACCAGGGCTCGAGCCAGGCGTACTTGCTGTCGACCTTGAGGTCTTTCATGTCCTGTTTTTCACCTGCGCGCTCTGCGAAATGGCGCGGGTCGCGGGCGCCGGCCAGCACGCCTTCGCCCAGGCGCTGCAGGGCGAAGTTGTTCTCGCTGCGCAGGTCCACACCGTTGGCCTTGGCGAAGCTTGCGATCATCGCCAGCGGCGGCAGGGCGTAGTTGTGGTAGGCCAGGGCGCGCTGCTTGCGCTTGACTTCGTTGGGCAAGAAGCCCTGGTCGTCGATCTGGTTGGCGCCGACCTTGTATTCCTTCACGGCCCAGTCGAACAGGTCGCGGCGGTCGGTGGCCACGGCGGTGGCCATCACCGACCAGGCGGCCCAGTAGCTGTGGTTGTTGATCTTCTCCAGCGGCAGGTCGCTCCAGTCACGCACGGTCTGTTCGGCCAGGCGGGCGAACCAGCGCTCGATCTGCTCGGCTTCGGCCTGGTGCGCGGCCAGGGGCTGCGAATTGGAGAACTTCAGGCGCAGCCATGAGCCGCTCATGCTGCCCAGCGCCCATTTGCGCATCGACTTGCCGGTGTGGTTGTAGTCGGTGGACAGCAGCGCATCGGCGCGTGCCCAGGCCCCCAGCCAGGTCAGGGTGCAGTCGAGCTGCGCCGGCCGGCCATCACGCATGTACTGGTTGACCATCTTGGCGACGCCACGCTCAAGCGTGGTGATGTCTTTGGTGGAATCGCGGAAGGCCTGTTCCGAGTCCAGGTTCAGGGTCGCCCGTGCCTTGTCCGAGCCTTCGTACTTGCTGCGAAACTGCAGCGCGCCGGTGTAAGGCTTGGGCGCCGCTTCACAGCGGAACTTACCGTCGCTGGTCTTGAGCTTTTCGATCCCCTCGTAGTAGCCCTGAGGGGGCACCAGCGCGGCATGCGCGGCGCCGCCGACCAGGGCCAGGGCGAGCAGGGCGGGGCTGAAGATGTGCTTGAACGTGGTCATGGTCGCCTCACTGGCCGGCTTGCGCGGTGTGCGCAGGCACGGCGAAGTTGTTGCGTTTGCAGAGTTTGGCCTCGACCTTCTGGGTGCCGTTTTCCGGCCCCTGGACCTCGAAGGCCAGCAGGTTCTGGTTGGCCCAGTCCTCGTCCTCGCGCATCTGGAAGACGAAGCGGCCGTCGGTGTCGGAGGTTTCCGGCTTCTCCAGCTTGATGTCCTCGTGGCGGCCATTGAGGTACCAGAGGGTCGCTTGCAGCACCTTGACCGAAGGGTCTTCGAACTTGACGTCCATCTGCAGGTTGCGGTTGATCAGGTCTTTGATCACGCCGCCCTTGCCGTTGACCATCAGCTCGTTCTTGCCAGGCTTGAGTGTGCTGCTGGCGCTCATCAGGGCCGGGCGCGCGTCGCAACCGTCGTCGAGCAGGCCGAGGATCTGCCGCCAGATGGTTTCCTGGTCCAGGCGATACAGCGGCGAGAATTCCCAGATGAGGATCTTCGGTGGGTTGTTCTGGAATTCCTCGCTGCCCAGGTACTGGATCATCGAACCTTCCAGGCCACCGCCAGGGAAGGCGACGTTGAGCACGTCGGCGCCGATGTACTGCTCGAGGAAGCCCGAGAAGTTGTAGTTCTTGCCGCTGTGGCTGGTACCGACCAGGGTAATCTGCGCATTGCCGCCGTCGCCGAACAGGTCGTCGCCGCCGCTGGCGCCTTTCGGCTCGGTGGCGAACTGGTCCATGTACTGCACGGCGTAGCTGGTGCCGCAGAGCTGGCCGGCGACGTTGTGCAGGGTGCCGGTCTTGCCCATGCGGCCAGATTTGTGGGTTTCGAATTCCTTGCGCGGGATGCCTTCGAAAGCCGGCATGTGGTGCACGGTATCGGCCACGATCTTGGCGGCGCGCTCGGCGCCATATGGCGTCCAGTGCTGGTCGCCGCGGAAGTAGAAGTCCTTGCCCTGGTCGGCGGCGGCCAGTTGCTCGTTGGTCAGCGGCGACAGGTCGGGGACGTTGTAGCCCATGCCGGCGAAGCGCTTGAGCATGGCTTGGTAGTTGCTCAGGGCCTTCTGGTAGTCGAAGGCGGCCTTTTCTTCGGGCTTGAGCATGTTGCGGTTCACCAGGCCACGGGTCGGCTGGTAGACCACGACCAGTTCCACGCCACGTTTCTTGAACGCGTCGTGCACCTGCTGCAGGCGTTTGTAGCCGGCGGGCGTGGTGGTGAACTCGGTGCGCAGGTCTTCGCGGGTACGGAACAGCCAGTCGCCCTGGGCCTGCACCAGCGTGGTGAAGTTCTGCTGGTAGCGGGTGGTGTAGCGGCTGGCGTCGTGCGCCTCGGGGCACAGCTGGCAGCAGGGTTCGGCGCTGAACGTCGGGGCTTTCACCTCGTCGGCGCGCACGCCCTGGCTGATCGCCAGGAGGGCGGCGGACAGGCCCAGCAGTTTCATCAGGTGTGGAGTCATGGTCTGGGCTTCCTTAATCGATCATTTCGGTCTGGCGTTCGACCGGGTCGATCAGCACAGCCTTTTGCTGGCGCACCAGCAGGTCGAGGATTTCGTCCTGGCGCTCGCCGAGGATGCCGTTGAGGCTGATGCCGTTGGCCTTGCGCGGCGCGAGCATGGAAACCTTGTACAGCTCGACCGACAGCGGCGAGTCGATCGACAGCGGCCCGGAGCCGTTGGCCGCCAGCTCACCGCCGACCACGATCAGCGACACCTTGGTGTCGAACGGGTCGAGGGCGATGTCGCGGTCGGTGTCGGAGAGGTCCTTGATGTGCCCGTACACACCGACCAGGCCGTTGGCCATGGCAACGTTTTCGTACAGGCGGATGTTCACGCTGTTGCGAACGCGGATGCCGTGGCGGCGGTTGTTGATCAGCTTGTTGCCCCAGATCAGGTTGTCGCCGCTTTCGTACAAGGTGATGCCGTCGGTGTGGTTGCGGTAGATCTCGTTGTAGGCGATCAGGTTGTTGACGCTGTTTCGGTCGATCACCACGCCCGAGAGCTTGTTGTCGTAGCTCTTGTTGTTGATGATCCAGCTGTCGTTGACCTCACGCGAGACGATGATGCCGTGCTTCTTCTTGGTGCCGTACACGGTGTTGCCGGCGATGATCAGGCGGTGCGAACGGTCGTGCGGGTCGATGCCGTAGACGATGTTGTCGCGGTAGGTGTTGTCCTTGACCACAAAGTCCTGGGTCTCGTAGCAGTAGAAGCCGTACCACATGTCGCTGAACTCCGAGCCGATGATCCAGCCGGTAGGTTCGGCGCGGCCCATCTGCTTGGACATGTTCGGCGTGTACTGCGAGATGCTCACACCGTAGGACTTGGACTTGGCGTAGCCGAAGCTGGCCATTTTGGTATTGACGATGTAGGTCTCGGTACCGCCCCACGACAACAGGAACGGGCGGAACTCCTTGGGCGAGCGGAAAGTGGCCGGGCCGTTGTCCTTCTCGCGCCAGCCGGTGACCTGGGTGTCGGTGACGAACAGCTTGCCGTCGTTGACCAGGAACGCGCCGCCTTCCTGGGAAAGGCGCAGTTGCTTGACCTTGCCGTCGATCTCTAGGATGCCCTTGTGCCCCACCACGATCGGCAGGCGCGACAGGTACACGCCCGGCTCGACTTCGCGCAGGTACTGCTTGGGTACCTGCTTGCTCAACTCGACCAGGTCGACATGGCCGTCGTCGACGAAAATCGCCTGCGGGATGCCATGCTGACGCTGCACCCACTCGGCGGCCTTGTTGTCACCGCCGATGAATTCCTTGAGCGACACTTCTTGCAGCATGCGGCGCACGCTGACCTTGCCTTTGTGGCTGCGGTCGATCTTTTTCTGCACGGCCTCGGCGGTGAAGCCGGTGAGGTCGGGCAGCTTGGGCGGGTCCATGTGCAGCGGTTCGACCGGTGCGGCAGAGATGGTGTAGGTCTTGGCCTGCTGCAGTTCCTTGGCGACTGCCGTGGGTTCTGCGGCGACGGCAAGGCCTGAGGCCAGCAGCAAGGCGCTGGCCAACAGGCTGTGACGTAGGTGCGGGTGAAGGGTCATGGCAACAAATCCTCTACCGGCCTCAGAAGCGCCAGATCACGTCGACGAAGGCACGGTGCATGTACGAGTCCGCTTCCTTGCCATAGGCATCGCCCGGCTTGAATACACCGGCACGCAAGCGCACCAGGGCGGACGGTTCGTCGATGGCCTGGCTCATCGAAGCGGGCAGCAGGCCCTGCTTGAAGTACTTGGTCACGACCACGTCCATTTCCTGGCCGAGGTCTTTCTCGCCGTTGACCAGCGGGCGGCTGACGCCGTTGTCGTTGACCGCAGCATTGATGCCGCTGGAGCCAATGTTCTGCTGGCCATCGACGCGCCAGAACTTGTGGTAGATGAAGCTGGCGTCGTAGTCATCGCGCAGCTGCCAGGAGGCAAACAAAGTGGCTGCCTGCAGGTTGCCCAGCTCGCCGCGGAAGGCTTCGCCGAAGCGGTGCACGCGCGAGCGGGTACCGGTGAAGTTGGAGCGGTTGCTCTCAAGGCCGGTCTGCTCGAAGTTGTTCGAACCGTCGTCGCCACCGCCGCCGCTGCCACGGGCATAGGCCGCGCCGACTTGCCAGTTGGGGTCCAGGCGCAGGCGGATGCCGAGGTCGGTGGCCCAGGCGTTGACGTCGCCGCTCTGCTTGCCGGTAGCCACCTGCTCGTCGCCTACGGCCTGGCTGCTCAGGGTGTCGCGATCACCGGTCAGCCAGGTCAGGCTGCCCCAGTAGTTGACGGTGTGATCGTTGCGCCAGTTGTAGGCGTCGCTGTTGGCCTCCAGGCCCAGCCAGGTGAGGTCGCCGGTGCGGGTCTTGTCCAGCGCATCGACCGTCTCGCCGGGGTCTTTCAGGCTGCCGCTGTCGTGGGTGTGGTGGGCGCGTACGCCAACCCAATGGCCAGGCGTCCACTGCGTGGCGACGTTGCCATAGATGTGCGTGCGGTCCTTGTCTTCCGGGGCCAGCTCGGTGAGGTCGGTGCGGTACTCGCTGAAGCGCTGGGCCACGCCCAGGTCAGCCTTGAGCAAGGTGGTGTCGAAGGACCAGTTCAGCGCTTCGATGTTGGTGTCGCGCCACATGCCGTCGTCGCTGCGCAGGCGCTGGCGGCCGAAGCGCAGCTGCTCGCCCGGGTAGGCGGTGAGGCCGCTGTAGCCGACCCAGAACTCGCGCATGGCCAGGTAGTTTTTGTCTGGCTTGCGGCTGTCGTCGCCGGTGTCGGTGGTGGTGCCGTCATCGTTCTGGCGCAGGGTGTCGGTTTCGATGGTGTCGGTGGCGGCAACCGCCTGGCCCATGGCATAGGCGCTCCAGTTGCCACGCTCGCCGTACACCCATGGGCGCAGGTCGAGGCCCAGGCCGTTGACGTCGCCGCCAGGGCGGGTGCCCAGGTCGCGGTCATCTTCCGATTGACCGGTGATTTTCACGTCCAGGCCGAAGTTTTTCTCGGCGGTCATGTCGGCCAGGGTCGGGCAGGACCACAGCAGGGCGAAGCTCAGGCCAATGCCGGCTTTCACGAAGGGATTGAGCGTCATAGCGAGTCCTCACCGTCTACTTCTTTTTCGTCGTCTTGCAAGGCTTCGAGGGCCAGGGTGCTGTTGGCGCCTTGGCTCATGCTGCCGCGTGCCTGCTTCTCCTGCGCCAGCAGGCGTTGGGCCTGGCTGCGCTGGTCAGGCGAGAGTTGCTGGTCGAGTTGCTGCAGCAGCTCGCTGGACTGTGGCGTCGGGTTTAGCTGCGACAGCTGGGCGAATACCCAGGCGTTGGTCGGCTCGCTGCGGATGCCATGGCCTTCGCTGAACAGCTGGGCCAAGGCATAGTCGGCGCTGTTCTGGCCGCCACGGGCGGCGGTCAGCAGGTGGTCGACGGCTTTCTGCGGCTCGACATTGCCCAGGTAGCCGCGGCGGTACAGCTGGCCCAGGTAGTAATGGGCGCTGATTTCGCCAGCGTCGGCGGCGGCCTGCAGGTGCTGTTCGGCCTTTGCAGCATCGGCCGGCAGTGTCTTGCCTTCGTAGTAGAGGCGGCCCAGCAACAGTTCGGCGCGCGGCTGTTCGGCTTCGCGGCCTTTGTCGATGTAGGCCATGAGCTGGTCGGTATCGCCCAGTTCGGGGAAGTCGTAGACCAGTTGCGCCAGGCTGACCCACGAGGCCGGGTTGGCCGGGGCCACATGTTCGAGCAGGTCCTTGGCGGTCTTTTCGTCGGTCTGGCCGAGGCTGCGGTCGGCCAGCACGCGGGCGACGCTGTCGACCCGGGTGGCCGGGACGGCGCCACGGGCATAGGCGGACTTCAGCTGGCCCAGCAGTGCGGCTTGCTGGTCGGCCTGGCCGCGCTTCTGGTACACGGTGGCCAGTTCGACGTAGCAGATGTCGGTGGTGTTCAGGGCGGCCTTGCAGATCCGCTCGACCTCGCCCAGGTGCTGGTCGTAGGTGCCCTGGGTGCGATACAGCAGCACCTGGGCCAGGCCCGCCTCGGGGTTGCCGGCCGCGCGCCACTGGTCGATCTGCTGCTGCGCGTTGACGTTGGGGAAGCTCTGCGGGTATTGCAGGTAAAGCATCACCAGCGGGATCAGGGTGTTGCTTTCACCCTGTTGGGCGGCGTGCTTGAGCAGGCTTTCGGCCTCTTCGCGTTCTGCCTGGGTGCTGTCGGGCTTGGCCACCAGCAGGCGGCCAAGGCGCGCCTGGGCCCGTGGCGAGGTGGCGGCCGCAGCGCGGTAGGTGGCCTCGGCTTGCTGGATTTGCGCCGGGTCACGGGTGGCCACCTTGATGTCGGCCAGGCCCACTTGCGCGTCGCTGTAGCCCAGGTCGGCCAGGGCCTTGTAGTTGCGTTCAGCCAGGGCGGTGTCGCCGCGCTTGAGGGCTTCGTTGGCCAGACGCTGGTCGGGCAGGCCGGCACAGCCGGCCAGGGCGATGGCCGTGGCCAGGGCACAGAGGCCCAGGCTTGCGCTTTTCTTATGGGGAATCATCGCTGGATCCTCTTACAGCCCACGGGCCGCGGCTTTGTCGATCAGCCAGTTGAGCGACGGGCCACGGTCGCTGCTGACCGAGGCCGGGCGCCCGGCCAGTTCGGCCGGCAGGCCGCTGTCAGGCTTGATTTGCACGCGGATGTCGGCGGCCAGGTTCTCGTTGTCGAGGCTGGCGCTGCTGACGATCTGGCCAGTGCGCACTTCGTCTTCGCCGGCCACCTGGAAGTTGACCCGGGTACCTGGCTTGACCTCGTCGAACTGGCGGTAGCTGAAGCGGGCCTCGACCATCGGGTTGCTGGTGCGAGGGATCAACTGGAAGATCGGCTGGCCCTTGGCGGCGTACTGGCCGTCGTCCACCAGTTGCCGGGCAACCACGCAATCGCAGGGGCTGGTGAGGGTGCCGGAGAGTTGCTTGCCGAACAGCTCCTCGACCTTGGCCGGCTCCAGTTGCGAGTCGTCCAGGTGGCCCTTGAGCATGTCCAGCATGCTGGTGCTGAAGCTTGCCAGCGGCGCGCCCTTGACCACCAGGCCACCGCTTTCGACCAGGCTGTTCACGGTGCCGTCGCGGGGCATGGTGACGCTGGTGGTGGGCACCGCGACCACGCCGGCTTCGGCGTGGCTGACGAAGTACATGCCGTACAGCGACTTGGCCACGAAGCCGAAGGCGGCCACACCGACCACGAACACACCCAGGGTCACGCCGACCGCCTTGAGGCGGCCGAAAGCGGTCAGGCCGCTGCCGCCATCCTTCTGTTTGCGCGCCTTGGTGAAGTTGTCGCGCTGCAGCGTGCTGAGCACATCGCCGATGCTGATCAGTTCGCCCGACAGATGGCTGGTGATGATGTGGCGCAGGGTGGCGATGTCGCGCGGTTCGAGGTTCTGGAACTGCGCGCCGGTACGGCCATTGCTCGGGTTGAAGGAGCGCACCTGGAACTCGATGTCGATCGACAGGCCCAGGTTGTCGACCACGAACTGCAGACGCCCGCGCAGCACATCGCCCACCGACAGTGGCTGTTTGCTGTGGAAGCTCAGGCCACCGGCGGACAGGTCATCGACCTTCACTTCGTGGGTTTGGCGCTGGGTATCCAGGAAGCGCAGCTTGGCTGGAATGCGCACCCGGGCGTGTTGGCGCTGGGCTTCGGACTCATGCACGACGTTGACGTTCACGGCGGTATTCATGGTGGTTTGTTCCTGTTAGATCCGATCCGGTTGGGCTCACACGACCATGAACAGCACAGCAACGAAGATGCTGGCCGCCGAGAAGGTCATGGTCCGCGAGGACCAGGTGTTGAACCATTGTTGAAAGCTGGCGAGGTCACGCTTGAGGGCAGTGGGCTGGCGGGTCCAGGACTGCTTGTCGAGGCGGAAGAACACGTAGATCTTCATCATCGCGCCGACGATCTGGTTGTAATAAAGAATCAGCGGATAGGCCGGCCCGACCTTGTGCCCCGAGCACAGCAGCATCACGGTCAGGATCAGGCGGGTGATGCCGATCCACAGCAGGTACACCAGCAAGAAGCCGAGGCCGAACTTGAGGCTGGCGATCACCGCCACGGTCAGGCCCAGGAGGCTGGTCCACATCGACACGCGCTGGTCGAACAGGACGATGCTGGTGAACAGCCCCAGGCGCTGCAGGCCCAGGCCCAGCGCGCGCGAGTTCTGCCGCAGGTTGTTGCCGTACCAGCGGTACATCAGCTTGCGGCTGGCCTTGAGGAAGCTTTTTTCCGGCGGGTGCTCGACCGTGTTGATCGCGGCATCCGGCACGTAGAAGGTGTCGTAGCCAAGGCGCATCAGGCTGAACCAGCTGGACTTGTCATCACCGGTGAGGAACTTGAAGCGGCCCAGGCGCCAGTGCATCAGCGAGTCGCTTTCGACGTCGGCGATGAACTCGGGGTTGGTCACCACGCTTGCGCGGAACATCGACATGCGCCCGGTCATGGTCAGCACGCGCTTGGACAGGGCCATCGAGCACATGTTGATGTGGCGCTGGGCGAAGCGCAGCTTGTGCCACTCGCTCATGATGTAGCCGCCGCGCACTTCGCAGAATTCGTTGGTGGTCAGGCCACCGACATTGGGGTAGAGCTTGAACCAGGGCACGGTCTTGCACACCACGCCATCGGCCAGCACGGTGTCGCCATCGATCACGGCCACCACGGCGTTTTCGTCCGGGAGCATCCGCGAGATGGCGCGAAAACCATAGGCCAGGCCGTCACGCTTGCCGGTGCCGGCGATGCGCACGATGTCCAGCTTGACGTGCTCTGGCGGGTTGTATTTGGCCCATAGGCTTTTCACCAGCAGTTCGTCCGACATCTCCACCAGCGAGCAGACCACGGTGGTGGGGAAGCCGCAGTTGATGGCTTCGCGGATCACCGAGCTGTACACCTGTGCGGTGGTCAGCGCATCGATACGAAAACTGGTGACCATCAGGTACACATGGGACGGGTCCGCGGCCTTGCCCAGTTTCTGCACCTTGCGGCGCAGGTACGGGTAGACGGCGTAGAGGAAGATCATGCCGCGGATGAAATGGGTGGCGCCCATGGAGTAGCGCCAGATGCCGACTGCGCCGACCAGGAAGATGAAGTGCTTCGACTGCGAGTCGAAGATATCGGCGGGCAGGGCCAGGGCGATCAGCATGAGCAGGCTCATGTAGAGCAGCCATCCGGCGCACTGCAACAGCACTGTCTGGAGCCTTTGCATGTTCAGCATCCGTCGCGAAATCAGGGAAGGAAGGGCAGCGCTTGGTGGGTAAGGAGTACCCGCGCTGCCCGGCCAGGGGTGTTACCAGCAGATGCCTTCGGTACGGCTGGTGCTGCAGGTGGCGTTGTTCATGAAGCCGACCAGGTCAATCACCTGCTTGCCAGCGGGTGCCTGCTGGGCCAGGGCGCGGAACTGCTCGTCACGGTTGCCCAGGACGATGATGTCGGCGTTGTCGATGACCTGCTGGAAGTCGGCGTTGAGCAGCTTTGATACGTGGGGGATCTTCGACTCGATGTAGTCTTTGTTGGCGCCGTGGACACGGGCGTACTGGACGTTCTCGTCGTAGATGTCCAACTGGTAGCCCTTGCCGATCAGGCGCTCGGCCAGCTCCACCAGCGGGCTTTCGCGCAGGTCGTCGGTGCCGGCCTTGAAGCTCAGGCCGAGCAGGGCGACCTTGCGCTTGTCGTGGGCTTCGATCAGCTCGAAGGCGTTTTGCACTTGCGACTCGTTGCTGAGCATCAGCGAATCGAGCAGTGGCGCTCGCACGTCGAGGCTGGCGGCGCGGTAGGTGAGGGCGCGTACGTCCTTGGGCAGGCACGAGCCGCCGAAGGCAAAGCCTGGGCGCATGTAGTACTGGGACAGGTTCAGCACCTTGTCCTGGCAGACCACGTCCATCACGTCGCGGCCATCGACACCTACGGCCTTGGCGATGTTGCCGATTTCGTTGGCGAAGGTGACCTTGGTGGCGTGCCACACGTTGCAGGTGTACTTGATCATCTCGGCCACTTCGATCGGCTTGCGGATGATCGGTGCGTCGAGCTCTTCGTACAGGCTTTGCAGTACGTCGCCGCTGGCGCTGTCCAGTTCGCCGATGACGGTCATCGGTGGCTGGTCGTAGTCTTTGATCGCGGTGCTCTCGCGGAGGAACTCAGGGTTTACCGCAACGCCGAAGTCGACCCCGGCTTTTTTGCCCGAGCAATCTTCCAGAATCGGGATCACCACGTTCTTGACGGTACCTGGCAGCACGGTGCTGCGTACCACGATGGTGTGGCGGCGGGTTGTGTCGCGCAGTACGTAGCCGATTTCGCGGCACACCGATTCGATGTACTCAAGGCCCAGGTCGCCGTTCTTCTTGCTCGGCGTACCGACGCAGATCATCGACACATCGCTGGCGCGGATGGCCTCGGCGAAGTCGGTGGTGCCGCGCAGGCGGCCATTGGCGATGCCTTGTTGCAGCAGTGCTTCCAGGCCAGGTTCGACGATGGGCGACTTGCCCTGGTTGATCAGGTCGATCTTGGTGCTGGACACGTCCACGCCAATCACTTCATGGCCTCGCGCCGTCAGGCAGCCTGCACAGACCGCACCTACATAACCCAAACCAAAGATGCTGATACGCATCGCTATCACCTCATGTGTGTTTATCACGCCAGCTCTTCAGGAAGAGCCGGGCCAGGTTGATCAACATCAGTTTCCGGGCGCACGGGTCCATGGCGAATGCACACTTCGCCGAGCGCAGGCAAAATTAATCCGGAGCGCGAAAAGTTATGCGCTCAAACTTGGCAGTCAAAAGCCATTATTAAAAAACGTGCCTTGGTCTTCAGCCGTCTTTATTGCAATGCGCTACTTGGCGCACTGCTGTGCTTGTTCTTTCAAGTGGATAAATCCTTTGAAATCAACCACTAGGACGAATTGTAAGGGCGCGTCTCTCCTGCTTGGACAGGGCTGTCGGGGGGAGCCCGTTATTCCTGTCGAAGTTGCCGGGGCCGGTAGTGGATACCTGCCGTTGTCATCTGTAAGTCATTTCTCACAGCCCGTAGGCAGGAAAATCGTTACGGCACTATGAGCGATTGGGCGTAGCAGAAGTTCCTGGGTGGATTCTGCACCGATGAAAGATTTCTAAATAATTCTTCAGTGGCAAATAGTTTCATTCTGATAGCACCGGGCAGTTTCGTCCCGGTATATAAAGGGCGAGACTGAGGGGGGATGTTTTTATGCCAGTATCGAAAAATATTTTTCAAAATTCGTCAGAAAAGGTACGAACGGTCTTATGGCGTTTGGCGATAAAGGTGGGTTCGTTGGTTTTTTGGCGTCATAAACATGGCTTGGTGGCGATATGAAGCCTGCCCTGTTGCAGGGCTGGGGAGGGGTGTTGCAGGTGGCCTCGTCGCGAACAAGCCCGCGAAGAGGCCCTCATCAAATCACTCGGCAGGGTGGTCGCGCAGGAACACCAGGTGATCAGGCTTGGACTGCTCGGCACTGTAGTAGTAGCCCTGCACATCAAACGCTTTGAGCTGCTCCGGGTCGTTGATGCGCTGCTCGATCACGAAGCGGCTCATCATGCCCCGGGCTTTCTTGGCATAGAAACTGATGATCTTGTACTGGCCGTTCTTGAAGTCCTTGAAGTCGACGTTGATCACCCGCGCCTTCAAAGCGCTGCGTTTCACCGCACTGAAGTACTCGTTGCTGGCCAGGTTCAGCAACACGTCGTCACCCTGGTCGGCCAGGGCCTGGTTCAGCCATTCGCTGATGCGCGTGCCCCAGAAGGCATACAGGTCCTTGCCGCGGGCGTTGGCCAGCTTGGTGCCCATTTCCAGCCGATAAGGCTGCATCAGGTCGAGCGGGCGTAACAGGCCATACAGGCCAGAGAGCATGCGCAGGTGGCCCTGGGCATAGCTGAAGTCATCTTCGCCAAGGCTTTGCGCATCGAGGCCGGTGTACACATCGCCTTTGAACGCCAGCAGCGCCTGCTTGGCGTTGGCCGGGGTGAAGTCAGGGGTCCAACTGCCGAAGCGGGCGGCATTGAGGCCGGCGAGCTTGTCGGACAGGTGCATCAGTTCGCTGATCTGGGCGGGCGACAGCTCGCGCAGTTGCACGATCAGTTCCTGGGAGTCGTCCAGGTACTGGGGCAGGGTGAAACGTTCGGTCACCGGCGGGGTGTCGTAATCGAGGGTCTTGGCGGGGGAAATCACCGTCAGCATCGGGTCGGCTCCTGGAATCGTTGGCGCGATTCTACGGGCTGGGGCAGGCAAGTCCAAACTATGCCGACGATAGTCACAGACCATCGGCATGCCAGGCGCTATAGTGCGCGTTTTGCTGTTGCGGAGCTTCCCACCGTGCGCATTGCATCGGCCCTGCTGGCCGCGCTGTTGAGCCTGGCCGTGCAGGCCGCCCCTTCGCCCCAGGTGAGCCTGGACCGCAGCCTGTGGCCCGAGCAGCTGGACAGCCCGGCGCTGTTCGATGTCGCGTCGCGCGCGGAGATCCTGTCGTTCGCCCAGGTGCTGCACGAGAGCGAGCTGCTCGATGATGGCGCACTGGCGGCGCGGTTGGGCCTGCGGCAGGTCAACCTGCAGAAGGTGCGCCTGGTGCGGGCGCGCATGTGGCAGCGCTTGTGGCAGGGTTATCAACAGGCCCAGCGCAGCTGCGCGCAAGATGCCTCGTTCTGCTACCCGGTTACTTCGATGGCAGAATTGCGCACCCAGGCGGCCACGTTTGCCGCTGATGTCGGCACGTTCTACACCGGTTGGGTCGAGCCTAGCCACCAGTTCCATGTCCGTTACCTGGACGAGCAGCTGCGCAAGGCAGCGCTGCTGGGGCAAACCAGCAGCGAGGTCGAGCGCCTGTCCAGCCGTGAACGCAATGGCGATGAGCTCAACGATCGCATGTTCTTGCTGACCTTCGTCGGCGGCCCCGGCCCTGATGGGGGTAATACCGACACGCTCGCCGCCTACCTGCGCAGGCAGAAGCTCGAGGGCACGTTCTTTGTGCTTGGCAACCGCCTGCAGCAGCGCCGCGATGCCGGTGCGGCGAATGCACTGCGCCAGCTCTATCGTGGGCAATGCGTAGGTATCCAGGGGTGGGAATATCGCTCCCATGCGCAGTGGACGGCTTGGCAGGACTCGCTGCGGCGCAGCCAGGCACGGGTGCAGGCTGACCTGCCCGAGCAGTACGTGCCGCTGTTCCGCCCGCCTTATGGCCAGCGTCGGGCCGATGGCGAAGCCTTCATGGCCAGCCAGCAGTTGCGCGTGTCGTTATGGGATATCGATGCCCAGGATGATGGCGCGCTGAGCGCGGAGGCCTCGGCGCAACGGGTGCTGACCTTGATGCTGCTGTGGCGCAAGGGCGTGATCCAGTTCCATGACAGCCTGCCCAAGGCCCAGCCGGCGGTGCAATGGTTGCTGCAAAATACCGCGCAGAGCGGCATCGGTTGGGAGGATTGCCACGCCTACGGCCAGGCTCGACAGGGGGACTAATATTTGACTGTAGACCCGCCTTGCCCCCTCGCCAACCCCTGATTGCCATTCGGAAAAATAAACTTCACCGACACGTAAAAAAACTTTTTCTAGTCATGGTTTATGCGGTATGAAGAAACCAGACAGCCGATCCCTGCAGCACAGGTGGCGTCATCCACCGTGTCAGGTTCGCTTCCCGCCCGTAGCAACGCGGATACGGGAAGACCGGCAGTCACTCTGCGGCGCAGCAGACCGCGCCGTGTGGCTTCGATATAAGGTGACCGAGTATGGATGACCAAGGACGCAACCCTTCCTCCAGCAAGCCAATCCTGTATGTGCTCGATACCAACGTCCTGATTCACGACCCCAACGCATTGCTCAACTTCGAGGAGCACCACGTCGCCCTGCCGATGACGGTGCTGGAGGAACTCGACAAGCTCAAGACCGGCAAGCAGACCATCGCCGCCGAATGTCGCCAGGCCATCCGCCTGATCGACCAGACCCTGGGTGACGCCTCGCCCAGCGATGTCGAACAGGGGGTACCGATCCAGCGTGGCAAGAGTGGGCCCAAAGGCTTCTTGTCGATCCTGATGAGCCCGCGCAACGAACCGAACCGGCTGCTGCCGGAAAACCTCAACGACAACATCATCATCAACCAGTTGCTGGAACTGCGGGCCAAGCGCACCGACCTTGACGTGGTGCTGGTCACCAAAGACATCAACATGCGCCTGAAGGCGCGCGCCTGTGGCATCGCGGCCGAGGACTACAGCACCGACCAGCTGGTCGATGACGTGTCGCTGTTGTCCAAGGGCTATCACTCGGTCACCGGCTCGTTCTGGGACCGGGTCAGCAAGGTCGACACCCGTCAGGAGCGGGGCCGCACCTGGCATCGGGTACAGCTGATCGACAACCTGCCGGCCGTGCACGTCAACGAATTCATCATCGATGAGCAAGGTTTCGTCGGCTGGATCAAGGGCATCCGCAGCGATGAACTGTTGCTGCTCGACCTGCATCAGGAACCCCTGTTGCACCAGGAAGCCTGGGGCCTGAAGCCGCGAGACATCCATCAGAGCCTGGCGCTGTTCGCCCTGCTCGACCCGGATATCCACCTGGTCAACCTGACCGGCGCCGCCGGCTCCGGCAAAACCATCCTGGCCCTGGCGGCGGCCATTGAACAGACCATGGTCAGCAAGCGCTACCGGCGCATCATCGCCACCCGCAGCGTGCAGGGGCTGGACCAGGAGATCGGCTTCTTGCCGGGCACCGAAGCGGAGAAGATGGAGCCTTGGCTGGGCGCCATCACCGACAACCTCGAAGCCTTGCACATGGATGACGAGAGCACCCACGGCAGCGTCGAGTACATCCTTGAACGGGTGCCACTGCAGTTCAAGTCGCTGAACTACATTCGCGGTCGCAGCTTCCAGCAGAGCCTGATCCTGATCGATGAATGCCAGAACCTCACGCCGCACCAGATGAAAACCATCATCACCCGTGCCGGCTCCGGTTCCAAGGTGGTCTGCCTTGGCAACCTGGCGCAGATCGACACCCCCTACCTGTCCGCGACCAGCTCGGGCCTGACCTACCTGACCGAGCGCTTCAAGGACTTCCCCCATGGCGTGCACATCACCCTGCAGGGTGTGCCGCGGTCGGTGCTGGCCGAGTACGCCGAGTCGCATCTGTAACCCTTCGAGCCGGGCGGCGTGCCGCCCGGCCTCTTAGCGGGGCCTTCACTGATCTGGAATCGAGTGGTGAACCTGTGGAAGCGGGCTTGCCCCGCGAAGAGGCTACCACTGACAGTACATTCCGCTGCTCAAACCTGACCCACGGGTTTACACTCTTTGTTCCCTTCACAGGAGCAGAGCAGTGCTGACACATCTTGATTCCCAGGGGCGGGCCAACATGGTCGACGTCACTGAAAAGGCCGTGACCGAGCGCGAGGCCATTGCCGAGGCGCGGGTGCGCATGTTGCCGCAGACCTTGCAGATGATCGTCGATGGCGAGCACCCCAAGGGCGATGTGTTCGCCGTGGCGCGCATCGCCGGCATCCAGGCGGCGAAGAAGACCAGCGACCTGATTCCGCTGTGCCATCCGCTGATGCTGACCAGCGTCAAGGTCGAGCTCAGCGCCGAAGGCCAGGACGCGGTGCGTATCGTAGCCCGCTGCAAGCTGGCCGGGCAGACCGGTGTCGAGATGGAAGCACTGACCGCTGCCAGCGTTGCCGCGCTGACGATCTACGACATGTGCAAGGCCGTGGACAAAGGCATGGTGATTGAGCAGGTGCGCCTGCTGGAAAAACTCGGCGGCAAGAGCGGCCACTACAAGGTGGGCGCATGATCAAGGTCAAGGTGATGTATTTCGCCCGTTACCGGGAGTTGCTCGGGCTCGACGCCGAGCGCCTGGAAGGCGACTTCGCGGTAGTCGACGATGTGCGCAAGGCGCTGGTGGCCAAAGGCGAGCAGTATGCGTTGCTGGCTGAGCAGAACCTGATGTGCGCGCGCAACGAAGAGCTGTGCAAACTTGATGAGCCGCTGGCGGAGGGCGATGAAGTGGCGTTCTTCCCGCCGGTGACCGGAGGCTGAACATGACGGTGCGAGTGCAGCCAGAAGCGTTTGACCCAGGTTTCGAGGTCAATGCCATGCACGCCGCGAATGTCGGCGTGGGCGCGGTGGTGGGGTTCGTCGGCTATGTGCGGGACTTCAACGATGGTCGGGACGTAGCGGGGATGTTCCTGGAACACTATCCGGGGATGACCGAGAAGGCCTTGGCCAAGATCGTGGTCGAGGCCGAGCAGCGCTGGCCGTTGCTCAAGGTCGACGTGTTGCACCGCATTGGTGCGCTCGAGCCCGGTGAGCCGATCGTTTTTGTCGGCGTGGCCAGTGCCCATCGGCAGGCGGCGTTCGATGCCTGCAACTTCATCATGGACTACTTGAAGACCCGGGCGCCGTTCTGGAAGAAGGAAAACACCCAGGAAGGGCCGCGCTGGGTGGAAGGCAAGCAGAGTGACCAGGAAGCGGCGGGGCGCTGGTAGGCAAGGTTGCGCCGATTCCCTGTAGGAGCGGCCTTGTGTCGCGATAGGGCCGCGCAGCGGCCCCAAAATTTCAGCTTTGGTGCAGAGATTGCTGGGGCCGCTGCGCGGCCCTATCGCGACACAAGGCCGCTCCTACAAGGGCGGCGTCAGCATTCGGGCAATCAGTGGTGCTTGCGTGGTACCGGCGTCAACAGCTCATCTGGCGGCATCTCGCACTTGATCTTGCGCCCCAGCAGTTCTTCGATCGCCGGCAACTGGTAGGAATCGTCCTCACCGGCAAAGCTGATCGACACACCACTGGTCCCGGCACGGCCAGTACGGCCGATGCGGTGCACGTAGTCATCGGCATCTTCAGGCAGGGTGAAGTTGATCACGTGGCTGATGCCATCGATGTGAATACCACGGCCCGCCACGTCAGTGGCCACCAGCACGGTAATCCGGCCTTCGCGGAAGCTTTCCAGGGTGCGAATGCGCTTGTGCTGTGGCACATCGCCCGACAGTTGCGCAGCGTTGATGCCATCGCGCACCAGCTTTTCTTCGATGCGCCGCACCTCGTCCTTGCGGTTGGCAAACACCATCACCCGTTCCCACTTGTTCTGGGTCACCAGGTTGTACAGCAGCTTGTACTTGTCGCTGCCAGCCACCGCGTACACGTGCTGCTCGACGGTTTCGCTGGCCACGTTTTCCGGTTCGATCTCGACGATGGCCGGGTCGGTGGTCCACTGTTTGGCCAGGTTCATCACGTCTTCGGTGAAGGTGGCGGAGAACAGCAGGGTCTGGCGTTCGCTTTTCGGCGGGGTCTGGCGAATGATCTGGCGCACCTGGGGGATAAAGCCCATGTCGAGCATGCGGTCGGCTTCGTCCAGTACCATCACCTCGACCATGTCCAGGTGCACTTCACCGCGCTGATTGAAGTCCAGCAGGCGGCCCGGGGTGGCAACCAGAATGTCGCAATGGCGTGCTTCCAGGGCCTTGAGCTGCTTGTCGAAGTCCATGCCGCCGACAAAACTCATGACGTTCAGGCCGGTGTATTTGGTCAGGGCGGCGGCGTCCTTGGCAATCTGCACCACCAGTTCGCGGGTCGGCGCGATGATCAGCGCGCGCGGTTCGCCCATGTAGCGCTCCTTGGGCGGCGGCGTCTGCTGCAGCTGGGAAATGATCGAGATCAAAAACGCTGCGGTCTTGCCGGTGCCGGTCTGAGCGCGGCCGATCGCGTCCTGGCCACGCAGGGTGTAACCCAATACCTGCGCCTGGATCGGCGTGCAGTAGGGGAAGCCCAGGTCGTGGATCGCGTGCATCACTTCGTTGGACAGCTTGAAGTCGTGGAAGCGGGTTTTACCTTCCTGCGGCTCGACCACGAAGTCTTCCAGCTTCCACAGGCTGGCCTGTGGCTTTGGCTTGGGCTTGCGCTCGCGACGCGGTTTGTCCTTGGCCGGGTTGTCGGCAGCGGCAGGCGCTTGGGCCTGTTGGCTGGCGTCGGCGCGTTGTGGGGCCGGCTGGGGCGCTGGCTGAGGCTGGGGCTGAGCCACAGCAGCGGGCGCAGGCTCGGGCGTTTTCACGCTGGCAGCGGGATCGACGGCCTGGGGCGCGGCGTCTCCTTTGCCGAATATTTTTTTGAGTGCCTTGAGCACGATCGTCTCATCAACTGGTTAAGGAATGTACGCCGGGCAGTGTAAAGCAAGATCCCGACGCGGCGTAGCGGAATACACCCACAACTACAGGCGATCAGGCTTATTGCAGCTGCTTGCTCAACCAGTCATGGATGTCGCCCAGCTCTTCGACCACCACTTCGTGTTCCATCGGGTACTCGTGCCAGCGGGCGGCGACACCCCAGGTATTGAGGTACTCGAACGCGGTGCGGCCCATCGAGGGGATCACCACTGGGTCATGCACACCATGCAGGCACAGGGCCGGGGTGCGTTGCTGGCAGGCGCTCAGTTCATGGGCGTCGGAGAAGGTCGGGGCATAGGTGGACAGGGCGATCACGCCGCCCAGGGCTTCTTGCCACTTTATATAAGCCGTGTGCAGTACCACCGCGCCGCCCTGGGAGAAGCCGGCCAGGAAAATCCGCGTCAGGTTGATGCCCTTGGCCTGTTCTGCCTTGATCAGGGCGATGACCTGCTCGGCCGATTCCTCCAGCTGCGCCTCGTCGATGGCACGTGCCGGGGTCATGGCCTTGATGTCGTACCAGCTGGGCATGGCATAGCCGCCGTTGATGGTCACGGGGCGGGTGGGGGCCTGGGGCATGATGAAGCGGGTGCTGAGCAGTCGTTCCTGCATGAATTCGGCAACCGGTAGGAAGTCGTAACGGTCGGCGCCCAGGCCGTGCAACCAGATCACACAGGCGTCGGCGGTTTTCTGCGGTTCGAGAATCAGCGGGTTGGTCATGACTGCTCCGAAAATGTGCGGGTCTTGTTATGGCGTGCTTAAAAAGAAGGCGCTGCAAATGATTGTCGGAAAAATAATGTCGCAACGATACAACTTTGCCTACTTGACGTGCGCTTAAACGCTTTAGCCGCCAACTGTGGTACGCCCTTTGCTACGAAACATACGATGCAAGGGTCAGGCCGTGACGGTAACACCCTTTGCAAGCGAAGGCTGTCATAGAACAGCCCATTGCGCCAATTGACCCAATAACAAGCCAACACGGGTCGGATACGCCTCAAAAGGGTGCGGTGCAATTCCGGCTCGGTACAACAAGAGCGATTTGGAGGTTGTGAATGAAGATGTTGAAAACCACCCTGGCAGTCCTGACCGCTGCCGCTGCGCTGGGCGCCGTGACTACCGCCCAGGCCGGCGCCACGCTTGATGCGGTAAAGAAGAAGGGTTTCGTCCAGTGTGGCGTGAGCGACGGTCTTCCAGGCTTCTCGGTACCTGATGCGCAAGGCAAGATCGTCGGTATCGACGCCGATGTCTGCCGCGCCGTGGCCGCCGCCGTGTTCGGCGATGCGACCAAGGTCAAGTTCAGCCAGCTCAACGCCAAGGAACGCTTCACCGCACTGCAGTCCGGCGAAGTCGACGTGCTGTCGCGCAACACTACCTGGACCAGCTCGCGCGATGCCGGCATGGGCCTGGTGTTTGCCGGTGTCACCTACTATGACGGCGTCGGTTTCCTGGTCAACAAGAAGCTGGGTGTATCCAGCGCCAAGGAGCTCGACGGCGCGACCATCTGCATCCAGGCCGGTACCACCACCGAACTGAACGTGTCCGACTACTTCCGCGCCAATAACCTCAAGTACACCCCGATCACCTTCGACACCTCCGACGAAAGCGCCAAGTCGCTGGAATCGGGCCGTTGCGACGTGCTGACCTCGGACAAGTCGCAGCTGTTCGCCCAGCGCTCCAAGCTGGCCGCGCCGACCGACTACGTGGTGCTGCCGGAAACCATCTCCAAGGAACCGCTGGGCCCGGTGGTGCGCAAGGGCGACGAAGAGTGGTTCAGCATCGTCAAGTGGACCCTGTTCGCCATGATCAATGCCGAAGAGGCTGGTATCACTTCGAAAACCGTCGAAGCCGAGGCCAAGTCCACCAAGAACCCGGACAACGCCCGCCTGCTCGGCGCTGACGGCGAGTACGGCAAAGACCTCAAGCTGCCCAAAGACTGGGTAGTCCAGATCGTCAAGCAAGTCGGCAACTATGGCGAAGTGTTCGAGAAGAACCTGGGCCAGAGCACCGACCTGAAGATCGACCGTGGCATGAACGCCCTGTGGAACAACGGCGGCATCCAGTACGCGCCACCTGTGCGCTGATGGTTGCACCCTGCGGCGGCATTCCGCCGTCGCAGGCTGTTCGAATCCCTACTTTCCGGGGCACTTCATGCAAAATCGAATCGGCGCACAAAAGGGGCTATCCCTGAGTGATCCACGTGTGCGCGCGTGGCTGTTCCAGGTACTCACGATCCTGTTCGTGGTGGGCCTGGGCTGGTACCTGTTTCACAACACGCAAACCAACCTGCAGCACCGGGGCATTACCTCCGGCTTCGACTTCCTCGACCGCAGTGCCGGCTTCGGCATCGCCCAGCACCTGATCCCTTATGTGGAATCCGACAGCTACGCGCGGGTGTTCGTCATCGGCCTGCTCAACACCCTGCTGGTCACCTTCATCGGCGTCATCCTGGCGACGATCCTGGGGTTCATCATCGGCGTGGCGCGGCTGTCACCCAACTGGATGATCAACAAGCTGGCGACCGTGTATGTGGAGACCTTCCGCAACATCCCGCCGTTGTTGCAGATCCTGTTCTGGTACTTCGCGGTGTTTCTGACCCTGCCAGGACCGCGGGGCAGCATCAACTTCGACGACATGTTCTTCATCAGCAACCGCGGGCTGAACATGCCCGGTGCCTCGATGGCCGAGGGCTTCTGGCCGTTTGCCGTTGCCCTGGGGCTGGCGATCGTGGCCACGGTGGCGATGGTGCGCTATGCCAACAAACGCTTCAACGAGACCGGCAAGCCGTTCCACAAGTTCTGGGCAGGGCTGGCGCTGCTGGTCGTCATCCCTGGTCTGTGCGTATTGCTGTTTGGCAGCCCGGTGCACTGGGAAGTGCCGCAGCTCAAGGGTTTCAACTTCGTTGGCGGCTGGGTGCTGATTCCCGAACTGCTGGCCCTGACCCTGGCGCTAACCATCTATACCGCGGCGTTCATCGCCGAAATCGTGCGCTCGGGCATCCGTTCGGTCAGCCATGGCCAGACCGAAGCTGCGCGTTCGCTTGGCCTGCGCGAGGGCCCGACCCTGCGCAAGGTGATCATCCCCCAGGCACTGCGGGTGATCATTCCGCCACTGACCAGCCAGTACCTGAACCTGGCGAAGAACTCGTCGCTGGCGGCCGGTATCGGCTACCCGGAGATGGTCTCGCTGTTCGCCGGTACCGTGCTTAATCAGACCGGCCAGGCCATCGAGGTGATTGCCATCACCATGAGTGTCTATCTCGCCATCAGCATCAGCATTTCGCTGCTGATGAACTGGTACAACAAGCGCATTGCGCTGATCGAGCGGTGAGGATACGCCCGTGAATGCTCATGTTTTCAAACCTGACATGCCGCCACCGGTAAAAACCGTCGGCGTGCTCGCATGGATGCGGGCCAACCTGTTCTCCAGCTGGCTCAACACCCTGCTGACGTTGTTCGCCGTGTACCTGGTGTGGCTGATCGTGCCGCCGCTGGTGCAGTGGGCGTTGATCGACGCCAACTGGGTCGGCACGACCCGCGCCGATTGCACCAAGGAGGGCGCCTGCTGGGTGTTCATCCAGCAGCGCTTCGGCCAGTTCATGTACGGCTACTACCCGGCGGAACTGCGCTGGCGCGTAGACCTGACCGTGTGGCTGGCGGTACTTGGCGCCGCGCCGCTGTTCATCAAGCGCTTCCCGCGCAAGGCCGTGTATGGCCTGGGCTTCCTGGTGCTGTACCCGGTCCTTGCCTACACGCTGCTGCATGGCGGCTACCTGGGCCTGGAAAGCGTGCCGACCAGCCAGTGGGGCGGGCTGATGCTGACCCTGGTGATCGCCACGGTGGGTATCGTCGGTGCGTTGCCGCTGGGCATTTTGCTGGCATTGGGGCGGCGCTCCAGGATGCCGGCGGTGAAGGTGGTGTGCGTGACCTTCATCGAGTTCTGGCGCGGCGTACCGTTGATCACCGTGCTGTTCATGTCGTCGGTGATGCTGCCGCTGTTCCTGCCTGAGGGCATGAGCTTCGACAAGCTGCTGCGGGCGATGATCGGCGTGATCCTGTTCCAGTCGGCGTACATCGCCGAGGTGGTGCGTGGCGGCCTGCAGGCCATCCCCAAGGGGCAATACGAAGCGGCTGCGGCCATGGGCCTGGGCTACTGGCGTGCGATGGGGCTGGTGATTTTGCCCCAGGCACTGAAGCTGGTGATCCCCGGCATCGTCAACACCTTCATCGCCCTGTTCAAGGACACCAGCCTGGTGATCATCATCGGCCTGTTCGACCTGCTCAACAGCGTCAAGCAGGCCGCGGCCGACCCGGCCTGGCTGGGCATGGCGACCGAGGGTTATGTGTTTGCCGCCCTGGTGTTCTGGATTTTCTGTTTCGGTATGTCCCGCTACTCCATGCATCTGGAGCGCAAGCTGGACACTGGCCACAAGCGTTAGGAGTTTCGAAATGAGTGAAGCGATCAAGCAGCCTGCTGGCCCCGAAGGCATCATCCAGATGCAGGGTGTGAACAAATGGTACGGCCAGTTCCACGTGCTCAAGGACATCAACCTGAATGTGCGCCAAGGCGAGCGCATCGTCCTGTGCGGGCCGTCCGGGTCGGGCAAGTCGACGACCATTCGTTGCCTCAACCGCCTGGAGGAACATCAGCAGGGGCGCATCGTCGTCGATGGCGTCGAGCTGACCAACGACCTCAAGCAGATCGAGGCGATCCGCCGTGAGGTGGGCATGGTGTTCCAGCACTTCAACCTGTTCCCGCACCTGAGCATCCTGGAGAACTGCACGCTGGCGCCGATGTGGGTGCGCAAGATGCCACGGCGCAAGGCCGAGGAAATCGCCATGCATTATCTGGAGCGGGTGCGTATTCCGGAGCAGGCGCACAAGTACCCGGGGCAGTTGTCTGGCGGGCAGCAGCAGCGCGTGGCGATTGCCCGGGCGCTGTGCATGAAGCCGAAGATCATGCTGTTCGACGAGCCGACTTCGGCGCTGGACCCGGAGATGGTCAAGGAAGTGCTCGATACCATGGTGGGCCTGGCCGAGGATGGCATGACCATGCTGTGCGTGACCCACGAGATGGGCTTTGCCCGCACCGTGGCGAACCGGGTGATCTTCATGGACAAGGGGGAAATCGTGGAGCAGGCGGCCCCGGATGAGTTCTTCGACCGGCCGCGCAGTGACCGGACCAAGTTGTTCCTGAGCCAGATCCTGCATTGATGAAACCAGGGGGCCGCCCCACCGGGGCGGCTCCATGCAGCTTTACTTCTCTTCCGGATTGGCAGCCGGCGCAGGCGGCGGCCGCAGCCCCACCTCGGCAATCAGCTTCAGTTGCTGCCCGTTGCGCATCACCTCGATGGTGATCTTCTCATTGGGCTTGATCCGCGCCACCTGGTTCATCGACTTGCGCCCGTCACCGGCCGGCTCGCCGTTGATGCTCATGATCACGTCACCCAACTGCAAACCGGCTTTTTGCGCCGGCCCTTCGCGGAAGATCCCCGCCACAACGATGCCCGGCCGGTCCTGCATGCCGAACGATTCGGCCAGCTCCTGGCTCAGCGGCTGCACTTCGATGCCCAGCCAGCCACGAATCACCTGGCCGTGCTCGACGATCGACTTCATCACCTCCAATGCCAGTTTCACCGGGATGGCGAAGCCGATGCCCTGGGAGCCACCGGATTTGGAGAAAATGGCCGTGTTGATGCCGATCAGGTTGCCGTTGGCATCGACCAGTGCGCCACCGGAGTTGCCGGGGTTGATCGCCGCGTCGGTCTGGATGAAGTCTTCGTAGTTGTTCAGGCCCAGCTGGTTGCGGCCGGTGGCGCTGATGATACCCATGGTCACGGTCTGGCCGACGCCAAAGGGGTTGCCGATGGCCAGCGACACGTCGCCGATGTGGATGTTGTCGGAGCGGCCGATAGTGATGGCCGGCAGGCTTTTGAGGTCGATCTTCAGCACCGCAAGGTCGGTTTCCGGGTCGCTGCCGATCACCCGGGCCAAGGTCTCGCGGCCATCCTTGAGCGCCACCACGATCTGGTCGGCGCCACTGGTGACGTGGTTGTTGGTCAGCAGGTAGCCCTCGGGGCTCATGATCACCGCCGAACCCAGGCTCGATTCCCAGCGCTTCTGCTTGGGCAGGTTGTCGCCGAAGAAACGGCGGAACTGCGGGTCTTCGAACAGCGGGTGGGCGCTCTTGTTCACCACCTTGGTAGTGTACAGGTTGACCACCGCCGGCGCGGCCAGGGTCACGGCGTCGGCGTACGACACCGGGCCCTGCATGATCCGCGAGGTCTGCGGTGCCTGCTGCAGGTTGACGTCCTGGCTTGGCAGGCCGACCCATTGCGGGAAGCGCTGGATGATCAGCATGGCGATCAGCACACCGGTGAGCAGGGGCCAGCCAAAGTAACGCAGAGCCTTGAACATGAACGAATCCTGGGAGTAGGGCGGGAGCCAAGTAGCCGCGCCACGGGGCGCGAGCGCGCGCGATCATACACCTGAAACCGCTGATCGGCGATGGCTTGTCTGGCCTGCCCTCATGCGGCTGCCGCCGGTTTCCCCAAGGCCGGCGACGGCTCATAATGGCGGCCAGTATACGGGTGTTGAACCCGGCAAAAACGCAGATTTCGAGGAGATTTTCATGGCCGTCGCTCTGAACACCCTGGTCGAGGAAGCCGAGCGCTACCTGGGCAGCGCGAAGATCCAGGATTATTGCCCCAACGGGCTGCAGGTCGAGGGCCGCCCGCAGGTCAGCCGCATCGTCAGCGGCGTCACAGCCAGCCAGGCGTTGCTGGATGCCGCCGTCGAGGCCGAGGCTGACTTGGTGCTGGTTCACCATGGTTACTTCTGGAAGGGCGAGAACCCTTGCATCACGGGTATCAAGCAGCGGCGCCTGAAGACCCTGCTCAAGCACGACATCAGCCTGCTGGCGTTTCACCTGCCGCTGGACGTGCACCCGGAGGTGGGCAACAACGTGCAGTTGGCGCGCCAGCTGGACATTACCGTGGAGGGGCCACTGGACCCTGAAAACCCAAAAGTGGTCGGGTTGGTCGGTTCGCTGGCCGAACCGATCACGGCGCGCGATTTTGCCCGACGGGTGCAAGAGGTGATGGGGCGCGAGCCGTTGCTGGTCGAAGGCGAGCAGATGATTCGCCGGGTCGGTTGGTGCACGGGGGGCGGGCAGGGCTATATCGATACCGCGATTGCCGCCGGTGTCGACCTGTTCATCAGTGGCGAAGCGTCGGAGCAGACCTACCACAGTGCCCGCGAAAACGGCATCAGCTTCATTGCCGCCGGGCACCATGCCACCGAGCGCTATGGCGTACAGGCACTCGGCGATTACCTGGCACGGCGGTTTGCCGTAGAACACCTGTTCATCGATTGCCCCAACCCTATCTAAGCGGTCTTGCCCGCGAAGGGCCGCAAAGCGGCCCCATTTCCCCCAAACCCCCAGTCATATCGTTAGATTGTTTCGATCTAGCCCGCCTCCTAAATAGAAGCAGCCGCTGTGATAAAGTGGCTCGCTCGAACACGGCCCGCAGGCCGTCCATAAGATCGTTTTTCGTGAGTAGCCATGGTCGACAAACTGACGCACTTGAAACAGCTGGAGGCGGAGAGCATCCACATCATCCGCGAGGTGGCCGCCGAGTTCGACAACCCGGTGATGCTGTACTCGATCGGCAAGGATTCCGCCGTGATGCTGCACCTGGCGCGCAAGGCCTTCTTCCCGGGCAAGCTGCCGTTCCCGGTGATGCACGTCGACACCCAGTGGAAATTCCAGGAGATGTACAGCTTCCGCGACAAGATGGTCGAGGAAATGGGCCTGGAACTGATCACCCACGTCAACCCCGAGGGTGTGGCGCAGGGCATCAACCCCTTCACCCATGGCAGCTCCAAGCACACCGACATCATGAAAACCCAGGGCCTCAAGCAGGCGCTGGACAAGCATGGTTTCGACGCCGCCTTCGGTGGTGCCCGCCGTGACGAAGAAAAGTCCCGGGCCAAGGAGCGCGTCTACTCGTTCCGTGACAGCAAGCACCGCTGGGACCCGAAAAACCAGCGCCCCGAGCTGTGGAACGTGTACAACGGCAAGGTCAACAAGGGCGAGTCGATCCGCGTCTTCCCGCTGTCGAACTGGACCGAGCTGGACATCTGGCAGTACATCTACCTCGAAGGCATCCCGATCGTGCCGCTGTACTTCGCCGCCGAGCGTGAAGTGATCGAGAAGAATGGCACCCTGATCATGATCGACGACGCGCGCATTCTCGAGCACCTCTCCGAGGAAGAGAAAGCCCGCATCGTCAAGAAGAAGGTGCGTTTCCGTACCCTCGGTTGCTACCCGTTGACGGGCGCTGTCGAGTCGGAAGCCGAGACCCTGACGGACATCATTCAGGAAATGCTCCTGACCCGTACGTCCGAGCGCCAGGGCCGTGTCATCGACCACGATGGCGCCGGCTCCATGGAAGACAAGAAACGCCAAGGCTATTTCTAAGCTTCAAGTTACAAGCGGCAAGCTGCAAGACAGAAGCAGAACGAGTAGCTTCTGATTTTTGTGGACTGCCGCCTGCACTGCGGGCGCACAGGGAGTGTCTGCAGTGGATTTTGAGAAGTTGCTGGTTTGGCAGAGAAGTAAAAACTAAGCCGTTGTGATGTATCAGGCATTTGCCGACTGCCGGGATTTTGGATTCAGATCTCAGATCACCCGTGCAGCGGTTTCAGTCCCTTCCAACATTACCGAAGGGATGGAGCGCAGAGGGTCGCGGGAGAAGACGTGGTTCCTAAGCGTGGCGAAAGCTTCCTGCGCAGAGTGCGGGCGCAACTGATAATTGCCGGTGAAATGGGTTACTTGCCTTCTGAATTGGCCAACGACTGGATTACTGAAACCCGTGAGCTCTCCAGAATGCTTGCAGGGTTGATCAACAAAATTTCTAACTAGCTGTACGCCGACAAGCTTGCTGCTTGAAGCTTACAGCTTGGAGCTTGAATGCAATGAGTCACCAATCTGATCTGATCAGCGAGGACATCCTCGCCTACCTGGCCCAGCACGAGCGCAAGGAACTGCTGCGTTTCCTGACCTGCGGCAACGTCGACGACGGCAAGAGCACCCTGATCGGGCGCCTGCTGCACGACTCGAAGATGATCTACGAGGACCACCTCGAAGCCATCACCCGTGATTCGAAGAAGTCCGGCACCACCGGCGAAGAAGTCGACCTGGCGCTGCTGGTCGACGGCCTGCAGGCCGAGCGCGAGCAGGGCATCACCATCGATGTCGCCTACCGCTACTTCTCCACCGCCAAGCGCAAGTTCATCATTGCCGACACCCCGGGCCACGAGCAGTACACCCGTAACATGGCCACCGGTGCGTCCACCTGTGACCTGGCGATCATCCTGGTCGATGCCCGCTATGGCGTGCAGACCCAGACCCGTCGCCACAGCTACATCGCCTCGTTGCTGGGCATCAAGCACATCGTCGTCGCGGTCAACAAGATGGACCTCAAAGGTTTCGACGAGGGCGTCTTCGAAGAAATCAAGGCCGACTACCTGAAGTTTGCCGATGCCATCAACCTGACGCCGAGCAGCCTGCACTTCGTGCCGATGTCGGCGCTCAAGGGCGACAACGTGGTCAACCGCAGCGAGCGTTCGCCGTGGTACACCGGCCCTGCGCTGATGGAAATCCTCGAGACCGTGGAAGTCGCGGCCGACCGCAACTTCACCGACTTGCGCTTCCCGGTGCAGTACGTCAACCGCCCTAACCTGAACTTCCGCGGCTTCGCCGGCACCCTTGCCAGCGGCGTGGTGCACAAGGGTGACGAAATCGTCGTGCTGCCGTCGGGCAAGAGCAGCCGGGTCAAGTCCATCGTCACCTACGAAGGTGAGCTTGAAAACGCCGGCCCAGGCCAGGCCGTGACCCTGACCATGGAAGACGAGATCGATATCTCCCGTGGCGACCTGCTGGTGCATGCCGACAACGTGCCGCCGGTAACCGACCAGTTTGACGCGATGCTGGTGTGGATGGCTGAAGAGCCGATGCTCCCGGGCAAGAAATACGACATCAAGCGCGCCACCAGCTATGTGCCGGGCTCGATCGCCAGCATCACCCACAAGGTCGATGTAAATACCCTCGAAAAAGACGCTGCCAGTGCGCTGCAACTGAACGAGATCGGTCGGGTCAAGGTGTCCCTGGACAGCGCCATCGCGCTGGACGGCTATGACAGCAACCGCACCACCGGTGCGTTCATCGTCATCGACCGCCTGACCAATGGCACCGTCGGCGCCGGCATGATCATCGCGCCGCCAGTACTGCCACACGGCAGCACCGGCCAGCACGGCAAGCAGGCCCACGTTTCCACCGAAGAGCGCGCCCTGCGCTTCGGCCAGCAGCCGGCCACCGTGCTGTTCAGCGGCTTGTCCGGCGCTGGCAAGAGCACCTTGGCTTATGCCGTGGAGCGCAAGCTGTTCGACATGGGCCGTGCTGTTTACGTGCTCGATGGCCAGAACCTGCGCCACGACCTGAACAAGGGCCTGCCACAGGACCGCGCCGGCCGTACCGAAAACTGGCGCCGTGCCGCCCATGTGGCGCGCCAGTTCAACGAAGCCGGCATGCTGACCCTGGCTGCGTTCGTTGCCCCGGATGCCGAAGGCCGCGAACAGGCCAAGGCGCTGATCGGCAAGGAGCGCCTGGTGACCGTTTACGTCCAGGCCTCGCCTATCGCCTGCCGCGAGCGCGACCCGCAGGGCCTGTATGCGGCCGGTGGCGACAACATCCCGGGCGAGAGCTTCCCGTTCGATGTACCGCTGGATGCTGACCTGGTGATTGATACCCAGGCTACCAGCGTCGATGAAGGCGTGAAGCAGGTGCTGGATGTGCTGCGTCAGCGCGGCGCGATCTAAGCGCTGAAGCTGCATGAAAAAACCCGCTTCGGCGGGTTTTTTTATGGCTGTGATTAAAGCACACGCACGGCGATCAGTTAGCGACTTGACGGATAGACAAGTTGACAAGTTGACAAGTTGATAGCTCTTCAAGGGCCGGTCTAGTCTGTTGGTACAGGGGACAACCACACATGAAGTACTCCATCCGGAAATCGGTCGTATCGAAGCTGCGAAGGCCGCATTGCGTGAGCGCTTTGAGGAGCACCTTGCTCGTGCTTCGGAAGCGGTGGTGCTGAAAGCTGTGGCCCTTACGGACGAAAAAGCATTCGCGGCGCTTGCCAAGGTAGAGGTTGAGACTAAACGCAGTATCGCAACGCGCAACCAGGAAGCCGTGTCCAGGATGAACGCGCGTGCGTTCGAGCGGGTCGACGGTCGTTGCGAGTTACTGGACGCCAAGGCGGCCTGCGAAATACTGGGCATTACAAAGCAGGCACTGAGCCAGAAGACAAAAGCTGGAAACCTGCTTGCGTACACAAATTCCGATAACCGCAGAAAATTCTACCCAACGTTTCAGTTTGCCAATAACAAGCCACGGGCAGTTGTTGCAAGGCTGATCAAAGCGCTAGAGGTAGACCCTGCCGACCTTGAAGCCATGAATTTTCTGGTTCAGCACCTGGTCGGCAAAATGGATTACTCAGACCCAGGGGAGCCAAGCAATGAAGTGCCACGGTTCGAATTGTTGGATGACAGTGTGGCCCTGAGGATCATCACGCGTGACTATGTGAATGCCTTGACGGCGGGGCAGTGAAAGCCGGGGCTGTCTACAAGGCTTCTTGTACGTTTACTCCAGCACTACACCTAGGCTGTCCAGGAATTCAACGGCCGTTTCACCGTTAGACAGCAGCGCCTGCATGAGAGGTTGATAGCTCAGTGCTTCCACCTGGGTTGAGCGACCTGTGTTCAAGACGAGATTGCACCCCTGCATGGAGCCGGTGACGGTATAAACCGCTGACTGATAAAGCAGCCCATCAACCCCGCTTTGGTACATGCATGCCTGGCTGTTTTTTCGGTTTTTATCCTAGCGCAACTTTTTCCATTGGGGATCTGCGAGTGTTTTAGCCGCTTTTCTGTTGAGCTGTAGGAAATTTCTGTAATCGTAAATGTTGGGGGTCATTTATACGCTTCATATGCCGTTTGGGGGCAGGAGGGTGAAGGCCAAAGTTAATCTGGCTGAATGCTTGTTGGTCGGCGACATAGGCAGTGCGTGGCCACCTGCTGAGCTTCGTCTATAATGGGTTATAAGAAGTAACACCCCGCAGGAGTGGGGTGTTATATTCACGCTGCTTTAAATCCTGGTTTATCGTTGGCTGCGCGCTACTCTTTTATGGTACGTGCTCCAAGTCATCATCCTGACTGTTTTTCTTTTTTATGTTATTCATCCATCGAAAGTGCTCTTGGTAATCCATCTGGCGCTCGCAACCCTGCTTGTACGGGTCCATGTCGCATTTGAAATGGATGTCTTGTTTGTCAGGGAATAATATAGGCATCTCGTGGGTGCATCCGTTAAGAACAATTAGAATCATGATGGCTAGCTTTTTCATGGCGTATATTTGCGTGCGCGAAAGTTGTTATTTTGGTGGGGAAATTAAGTGTTTCAGTATGGGCTGGTCTTTTTGGGTCCTCGTGGATGTCTTTCTGAGCTTGAATTATGGCTGGTTTTTCAAGATTGATCTGGGCTAATAGGTGAAGGGGATTTCGCTTTAGTTTGTAGGGGTTTTTTCCAGCTTTAGTGGGGGAGCAGTTCTACGTGTTATTGTGCTCGTTATATAGCCATCATGGTCGTGGATCGCTTAATAAGCGGGCCATGTGTGTCAATAGACCTGAGGTGTGTAATGGGAAGAGGTAAGTATCGAAAAATAAGCTATCAGCCGTTCCTTGGTTCGGGTGGGGTATTGCTCCCTCCTAATCAAGCCATGCAGGCGGGACAGTTTATAAAGTCAGAGAACGGACGGTTTATTCTTCGTCTCAGAAGTGACGGAAATCTGGTCTTGGAAGATGGGGGACCGTAATCTGGATCGCAGACGAGAGTCAGCCGTATAGCTCCACATTCCGGCAGCGAGCGCGCGAGCCACTCCAGTTCGTTGTCAGTAATTCCGGTTTTTTATATGATCCTGTCCGAGAGCGGATATGGTCCGCTCAGTCCACAGAGACACTGGATAAATCCTACTGGGAAAATAACTATCTCGCGTTGACTGATACGGGAAATATTTTGATTTTTGATGGCCGCAATGGGGAGGTGAGATGGGCGCGCCATGGGTATGTACCGGGACGGCTGCCTCGAAGGGTCAAAATATACCCAGAGGTTTATCCTCCCATCCCTTCACCTCTCATCAAGATTCCACATGACTATCCATGATATATAGTCGCGCTTCGAGGGATTTAGGCCTCCAAGCTCAATAAGCTTGGAGGTATAATTTTGTGGTGCTGAGAACGATGTGGCCGTTTTTATTTTAGGGTATAGAGTGTGTCTGCAAACCGACCGCAGCGGTTGGAGGTGAGGTAAATAAGCTCGATTTTTTAATGGGGTGATACGGAAGTTCACTGGCTAAGATGCTTGTTGTTCGGTAAAGCAGGCGCTACCTAAAAACCGAAGGCAGGGACTTTGTCGCCTTCGCCCGATCTTCTTACGAGCAATACGCAATCCTTGTTATTTGGATGAGCAACGGGCTAGTCCAACTTATATGTGTTTTTCTGAGACTGGAATTACCCGCCTTTCCTTCACCGCTTTATAAGAAAAACTCGAATAAATCTCCTTCACCCCCGGCAACCGCTGCAGCACTTCCCGGGTAAATTCCCCAAACGACTCAAGGTCCCGCGCCAGTATTTCCAGCAGGAAGTCATACCGTCCCGAAATGTTATGGCACGCCACAATCTCCGGTATCTCCATCAACCGTTTTTCAAACGCCAGCGCCATGTCCTTGGTATGCGAATCCATCATGATGCTGACAAAGGCGGTCACCCCAAACCCCAGCGACTTGGGGGAAAGAATGGCCTGATACCCGGTGATGTAACCGTTATCTTCCAGCAGCTTGACCCGTCGCCAACAGGGCGAGGTGGTCAGCGCCACCTGGTCGGCAAGTTCGGAAACGGTTAGGCGGGCGTTGTCCTGCAGGGCGGCAAGCAGGGCGCGGTCGGTGCGGTCGAGGCTCGAAGGCATGTTTTGCCCTCCTGATCGGATAATTGTTGTTTTTGTTCCAAAAAGTGCGCGTTTGCGTGGGCTATTTTGGAAAAATTCAGGCAGCTCGGTGGCATAAGCTTATAACAAACCACAAGAGGCTGTTGCCATGCGCGACTCCCATAACAACACCGGTTTTTCCACGCGGGCCATCCACCATGGCTATGACCCGCAGTCACACGGTGGCGCATTGGTGCCGCCGGTGTACCAGACCGCCACCTATGCCTTCCCCACCGTCGAATACGGCGCTGCCTGCTTTGCCGGGGAAGAGGCGGGGCACTTCTACAGCCGCATCTCCAACCCGACGCTGGCTTTGCTGGAACAGCGCATGGCATCACTGGAGGGGGGCGAGGCGGGGCTGGCGTTGGCGTCGGGCATGGGGGCCATCACTTCGACGATATGGACCCTGCTACGGCCGGGCGATGAGCTGATCGTCGGGCGTACGCTGTATGGCTGTACGTTCGCCTTCCTGCACCATGGCATCGGCGAGTTCGGGGTGAAGATCCATCACGTCGACCTCAACGATATCAAGGCACTCAAGGCGGCAATTACCAGCAAAACACGGATGATCTACTTCGAAACCCCGGCCAACCCCAACATGCAACTGGTCGATATCGCAGCGGTGGCCGATGCTGCGCGCGGGCATGACTTGCATATCGTGGTCGACAACACTTACTGCACCCCTTATTTGCAGCGGCCGCTGGAAATGGGCGCCGACCTGGTGGTGCATTCGGCGACCAAGTACCTCAGCGGCCATGGGGATATCACGGCCGGCCTGGTGGTCGGGCGCAAGGCACTGATCGACCGGATACGCCTGGAAGGGCTGAAAGACATGACCGGTGCAGTGCTGTCGCCGCACGATGCGTCGCTGTTGATGCGCGGGATCAAGACCCTGGCCCTGCGCATGGACCGCCATTGCGCCAACGCCCAGCAAGTGGCGGAGTTTATCGCGAGCCAGCCGCAGGTCGAGCTTATTCACTACCCAGGGCTGCCATCGTTTGCCCAGCACGCGCTGGCCCAGCGCCAGATGCGCCTGCCGGGCGGCATGATTGCGTTCGAGCTCAAGGGCGGGATCGAAGCGGGGCGGCGGTTCATGAATGCCTTGCAGCTGTTCGCGCGGGCGGTGAGCCTGGGCGATGCCGAGTCGTTGGCACAGCACCCGGCGAGCATGACCCATTCCAGCTATACGCCGAAGGAGCGTGCGCACCATGGCATTTCGGAAGGGTTGGTGCGGTTGTCGGTAGGGTTGGAGGATATAGAAGACCTGATCGCTGATGTCGAGCAGGCGCTTCGTGTCTGTACCCAGGCGGCATGAGGGCGGCGGAAGCTGTGCCCTGTGCCTTGGTCTTCAGCTCAAGAGCATCCTCACTGCGTTGGTCATCTGGCCAGCGCATCTTTGAAGGAGTATCTCCATGAAGACAACAGTGAACTACAGGCTGGACATTCGCCGTGGCGGTGGTGACGACGATGAGGACGGTCAGCCGTGGCGCAAGCCTTGAGCTGAAATGAAAAAACCTGCCTCGGCAGGGTTTTTCGTCGTTGTTAGTCAAAGATTGGACGCAAGAAAAAGGCCTCTCGCGAGGCCTTGTTTCATTTCAGCGCATCAACGCTTGAGCCCGTAGCTCTCATCGAGCATGCCCGGCGAGTTCGGCGTTTTTGGCGCGTAGTCGCGTGGCACTTCGGCCGTGTCCTTCGGCGGGGTAAGCCGGTCACGAGGGCCCTGGGCCGCTTCGGAGTGCAGGGCGGCCAGCAGGCGTTGGCGGGTCACGTCGTCGAGGGCCAGGGTGTTGGCGCCATCGGCCAGGTGATCCTGGACATCCTGGTAGCTCTGGGTCAGTTTCTTGACCAGTACGGCGGTGCTGTTGAAGTGGGTGACCACTTCGTTCTGGTAGCTGTCGAAACGCTGCTGGATATCGTCCAGCTGACGTTGCGTGCTGCTAGGCGCGGCATTGGGCAGCAGGCGGGCCACGACGAAACCAACCACCACGCCGATGACCAGGGCCAGGGTCGGCAACAACCAAACAAGGAGCGAGAGTTCCACGAGTCCTTCCTCTATAAACGGCTTTGCTTTACGTTAACGGCTCAGACCTGCGCTGTATACCGCGATCGATCGCAAATCAGAACAGAATTCCTCACCTAGACGAATCGACCCTTCCCGAGGTCACGGAGTAGTGCCTTGCTTGTCCGCGAAACCCCTTTGTTCATCGACGGCCCTTGCGGCCAGTTGGAAGCCTTGTACCTGGATGTGGCCGACGCCCGCGGCGCGGTGCTGATCTGCCACCCCAACCCGGTCCAGGGCGGCACCATGCTCAACAAGGTGGTTTCGACCCTGCAACGCACGGCGCGTGACGCCGGTTACGTGACCCTGCGCTTCAACTACCGTGGCGTGGGTCAGAGTGCCGGCAGCCACGACATGGGCGCTGGCGAGGTGGCCGACGCCGAGGCCGCCGCAGCTTGGCTGCAGGCCAAGCACCCAGGGCTGCCCGTGGTGCTGATGGGCTTCTCGTTCGGTGGCTTTGTCGCCACCAGCCTGGCAGGGCGCCTGGAAAGCGCAGGCGTTGTGCTGCAGCATTTGTTCATGATCGCCCCGGCGGTGATGCGCCTGACGAGTGAATTCCCGCTGCCGCAGCGCTGCCCGATCACGCTGGTACAGCCTGACAGCGACGAAGTCGTCGAGCCGCAGTTGGTTTACGAATGGTCTGACGCCCTGTCGCGCCCCCACGAGCTGCTGAAAGTGGCAGAATGCGGACACTTCTTCCATGGCAAGCTGACCGATCTGAAGGATCTGCTGCTGCCGCGCCTTTCGAATTGAGCCAAGCCTGAATAAGCGAACACCCATGACCACGCGCATCCTTACCGGTATCACCACCACCGGCACCCCGCATCTGGGCAATTACGCCGGCGCCATCCGCCCGGCGATCCGCGCCAGCCAGCAACCCGGTGCCGATTCGTTCTACTTCCTGGCCGACTACCACGCCCTCATCAAGTGCGACGACCCGCAGCGCATCCAGCGCTCGCGCCTGGAAATCGCCGCGACCTGGCTGGCCGGTGGCCTCGATCCGGACAAGGTGACCTTCTACCGCCAGTCCGATATCCCCGAAATCCCCGAGTTGACCTGGCTGCTGACCTGTGTCGCGGCCAAGGGCCTGCTCAACCGGGCGCATGCCTACAAGGCCTCGGTGGACAAGAACCTGGAAACCGGCGAAGACCCGGATGCCGGCGTGACCATGGGCCTGTACAGCTACCCGGTGCTGATGGCCGCCGACATCCTGATGTTCAACGCCCACAAGGTGCCGGTTGGCCGTGACCAGATCCAGCACGTGGAAATGGCGCGTGACATCGGCCAGCGCTTCAACCACCTGTTCGGCCAGGGCAAAGACTTCTTCGCCCTGCCTGAGGCGGTGATCGAGGAGAGCGTGGCGACCCTGCCGGGCCTGGATGGTCGCAAGATGTCCAAGAGCTACGACAACACCATCCCGTTGTTCACCAGCGCCAAGGACATGAAAGACGCCATCTCGCGCATCGTCACCGACTCGCGTGCACCTGGCGAAGCGAAAGACCCGGACAACGCCCACCTGTTCACCTTGTTCCAGGCGTTCTCGACGCCGGCACAATGCGCCGAGTTCCGCGAAGCGCTGCTGCAGGGCCTGGGTTGGG
Organism: Pseudomonas sp. SWRI68; assembly: GCF_014269165.1. Taxonomy (NCBI): domain Bacteria; kingdom Pseudomonadati; phylum Pseudomonadota; class Gammaproteobacteria; order Pseudomonadales; family Pseudomonadaceae; genus Pseudomonas; species Pseudomonas sp. SWRI68. The sequence continues at coordinate 143,161 of NZ_JABWRU010000003.1, forward strand.
GTGAAGCCAAGCAGCGCCTGTTCCAGCTGCTGGACGGGCAACTGGCCGAGAAGCGTGATCACTACCACCAACTGATTTCGCGCCCCTCGGACCTGGAAGACATCCTCCTGGCCGGCGCCGCCAAGGCCCGCAAGACCGCCACGCCGTTCCTCGAGCAACTGCGCGAGGCCGTTGGCCTGCGCTCGTTCCGCAGCAGCGTGCAGGCCGGCAGCGAAGTCAAGAAAAAGGCAGCCAAGAGCGCGCGTTTCGTCAGCTTCCGCGATGAGGACGGCAGCTTCCGTTTCCGCCTGCTGGCCGCCGATGGCGAGCAACTGCTGCTGTCGCGCAGCTTCGCCGACGGCAAGAGTGCGGGCGCTGTGAGCAAGCAATTGCAGCAAGGCGGCGAGGCCGATGTGCGTGTCGAAGGCCTGAGCTTCAGCCTGTGGCTGAACGGCGAGCAGGTTGCCGACGGGCCGCAGTTCGCAAGCGCCGAAGCCCGTGATGCTGCCGTTCAAAGCCTGCACGAGGCGCTGGCGCCGCAGCAGGACTGAAGCATTCGACTGAAGGAGCGGTTGAGCGTGCGGCCTGAGAGACAATGGCTGTATGTATGATTGCCATCAAGCGGGTCTGTCGCTACAGTGACGGCCCGTTTTTTGTTGCCTCGCTAACGAAATCATGACGCCCCTAGAACGATATCAAGCAGATCTGAAACGTCCCGACTTCTTCCATGATGCGGCGCAGGAGACTGCGGTGCGTCACCTGCAGCGCCTCTACGACGACCTGGTCCAGGCGCAGAACAACAAGCCGGGCATGTTCGGCAAGTTGTTCGGCAAGAAGGAGCAGACGCCGGTCAAGGGCCTGTACTTCTGGGGCGGCGTGGGCCGTGGCAAGACCTACCTGGTCGACACCTTCTACGAGGCGCTGCCGTTCAAGCAGAAGATGCGCACGCACTTCCACCGCTTCATGAAGCGTGTGCACGAGGAGATGAAAACCCTCAAGGGCGAGAAGAACCCGCTGACCCTCATTGCCAAGCGCTTCAGCGACGAAGCCAGGGTGATCTGCTTCGACGAATTCTTCGTCTCCGACATTACCGATGCGATGATCCTCGGCACCCTGATGGAAGAGCTGTTCAAGAACGGCGTGTCCTTGGTGGCGACCTCCAACATCGTGCCGGACGGCCTGTACAAGGACGGCCTGCAGCGTGCGCGCTTCCTGCCGGCCATCGCCATGATCAAGCAGTACACCGACGTGGTGAACGTCGACAGCGGCGTCGACTACCGCCTGCGTCACCTGGAGCAGGCCGAACTGTTCCACTTCCCGCTCGATGACGCCGCGCACCAGAGCATGCGTGCAAGCTTCAAGGCGTTGACGCCGGAGTGCACCCAGGCCGTCGAGAACGACGTGCTGATGATCGAGAACCGCCCGATCAATGCCCTGCGCACCTGCGACGACGTCGCCTGGTTCGACTTCCGTGCCCTGTGCGACGGGCCGCGCAGCCAGAACGACTACATCGAGCTGGGCAAGATCTTCCATGCCGTTCTGCTGAGCAATGTCGAGCAGATGGGCGTTGCCACCGATGACATCGCCCGTCGGTTCATCAACATGGTCGACGAATTCTACGACCGTAACGTCAAGCTGATCATCTCGGCCGAGGTGGAGCTGAAGGACCTGTACACCGGTGGCCGGCTGAGCTTCGAGTTCCAGCGTACCTTGAGCCGGTTGCTGGAAATGCAGTCACACGAGTTCCTGTCGCGCGCGCATAAGCCCTAAAGGCAGCGGCAAGCTTCGGGGTTCAAGCGGCAAGAAAAAGCCAGGGCAAACCGCATGTTGCTCTGGCTTTTTCTTGCCGCTTGAAGCTTGTAGCTTGCCGCTCAGGAAGCCTTTCAGGCTTCCTGCATGAACTGCTGCCGGTACTGGTTCGGCGACAGTTCGGTATGCTGGCGGAACAAACGGGCAAAGAAGCTGGCATCGTCGTAGCCGACCTCGTAGCTGATGGTCTTGATGCTCTTGCGCGTGCTCGACAACAACCCCTTGGCCGTCTCGATGCGTAACCGTTGCAGGTAATGCAGCGGCTTGTCGCCCGTCGCACCCTGGAAGCGGCGCATGAAGTTGCGAATGCTCATGCCATGGTTGCGGGCAACGTCTTCGAAGCGGAACTTGTCGGCGAAGTGCTCTTCCAGCCAATGCTGGATCTGCAGGATGATCAGGTCCTGGTGCAGCTTCTGCCCACCAAAGCCCATGCGCCCCGGGGTGTAGTTGCGCTGCACTTCGTAGAGGATATCGCGGGCCACGGCACGGGCCACGTTGGCCCCGCAGAAGCGCTCGATCAGATAGATATACAGGTCGCAGGCCGAGGTGGCACCGCCGGCGCAGTAGATGTTGTCGGCATCTGTCAGGTGCTTGTCCTGGTTCAGCCGTATGTTCGGAAAGCGCTCGGCGAAGTTGGCGAAAAAGCGCCAGTAGGTTGTCGCTTCCTTGCCATCGAGCAGGCCGGACTCGGCCAACCAGAACACACCGCTGGCTTCGGCGCACAGCACGGCGCCGCGGGCATGTTGTTCGCGCAACCACGGCAGTACCTGTGGATAACGCTGCATGAGGTTGTCGAAATCGTCCCAGAACGCCGGGAGGATGATGATATCGGCATCGTTCAGGCCGCCGTCGACCGGCAGTTGGACATTGCTGAAGCTGTCCACGGGCTGGCCGTCCGGGCTCACCAGGCCAATTTCGAACATGGGCTGCAAGCCCAGGCCCAGCTGCTTGCTGTAACGCAGGCTGGCGAGGTGGAAGAAATCCTTGGCTTGCATCAAGGTCGAAGCGAACACCTTGTCAATGGCCAGGATGCTGACGCGCCGCAGTGAAGCGGTGGGTTGGGTAAACATCATTTGTCATTGTTCTTATAGGGTAGAGTGGTCAATCACCGGCTGAATCGTCTTATGTTTTTTGTCCAGCTGCAAGCTTCAAGCGACAAGCTCCAAGAAAAACAGGCCAGTACACACCCGCTCTGTCTTGCAGCTTGAAGCTCGCTGCTTGTCGCGTTGATCAAGGCGCCGGGTTGGGCTGGTCCTGATGAATCGCTTCGATCGCCGCCAGCAGTTCATCGCCCAGGTTCAGTTCCAGGCTCTTGAGGTTGCTCTGCAACTGCGCCAGGTCGGTCGCGCCGATGATATTGCTGGTCACGAAGGGTTGCCGTGTGACGAAGGCCAAGGCCATCTGCGCCGGGTCCAGGCCATGCGCCTGGGCCAGTTGCACATAGCGGCTGCAGGCCGCCACGGTCTGTGGGTTGGAGTAGCGGGCGAAGCGGCTGAACAAGGTCAGGCGGCCGTTCTCTGGCCTGGCCCCGTTCTCGTACTTGCCCGAGAGCATGCCGAATGCCAGCGGCGAGTAGGCCAGCAGCCCGCACTGCTCGCGGATCGCGATTTCCGCAAGGCCGACCTCGAAGCTGCGGTTGAGCAGGTTGTACGGGTTCTGGATCGACACCGCGCGCGGCCAGCCGCGGGTTTCTGCCAGGTGCAGAAACTTCATGGTGCCCCACGGCGTTTCGTTGGACAGCCCGATGTGGCGGATCTTGCCCGCGCGCACCTGCTCGTCGAGCACTTCGAGGGTTTCTTCCAGTGGGGTGAACAGGTCTGTGCTCAGGTGCTGGTAGCCCAGCTTGCCGAAGAAGTTGGTGCTGCGCTCGGGCCAGTGCAACTGGTACAGGTCGATGCGATCGGTCTGCAGGCGCTTGAGACTCTCGTCCAGTGCCGCAACGATGTGCTGGCGGTTGTGCTTGAGTTGGCCATCGCGGATGTGGCTGATGCCGTTGCCGGGCCCGGCGACCTTACTGGCCAGGATCCAGTCGTCGCGATCGCCATGCTGGCGGAACCAGTTGCCGATGATGCGCTCGGTGGCGGCGTAGGTCTCGGGGCGGGGCGGCACCGGGTACATCTCGGCGGTGTCGATGAAGTTGACCCCGGCGGCCTTGGCCATGGCGATCTGTTCAAAGGCCTGGTCCTGAACGTTCTGCTCACCCCAGGTCATGGTGCCCAGGCACAGGGCGCTGACGTTGAGATCGGTACGACCGAGCTGGCGGTATTCCATCGGGAAGTCTCTCCTTGGCAAAGAAGCCCATAAAAGCAGGTTGAAATTTTTCGCGCAATCTGGATAATTCGGACCCTCTCCGTGTGGAGGGAGTGATGCACCACCACGCAGGAAGAACCCCGTCGAACATGGGCGTGCCCGACCCGAGCCCCCAAAAGCGTCTGTGTTCGGCTGCGCGCTTGCCCTTGGCAAGCTGTGCACTATCCAGTAAGATTCGCCGTCTATTTTTCGCTGGGCGGCCTCTGAGGCTTTAGAGAATGAAAACTTTTACTGCTAAACCGGAAACAGTAAAGCGCGAGTGGTTCGTAGTCGACGCCGCTGGCCAGACCCTGGGTCGTCTGGCTACCGAAATCGCTAGCCGTCTGCGTGGCAAACACAAACCAGAATACACCCCTCACGTTGACACCGGCGACTACATCGTCGTCATCAACGCCGAGCAAATCCGTGTGACTGGCGCCAAGTCTTCCGACAAAATGTACTACTCCCACTCCGGCTTCCCAGGCGGTATCAAGGAAATCAACTTCGAGAAGTTGATCGCCAAGGCCCCTGAGCGTGTTATCGAAACCGCGGTCAAAGGCATGCTGCCGAAGAACCCGCTGGGTCGCGACATGTACCGTAAGCTGAAAGTGTACGCGGGTGCTGCTCACCCACACACTGCTCAGCAGCCTCAAGAACTGAAGATCTAACGGGATAGTTCATTATGTCGGCGACTCAAAATTACGGCACTGGCCGTCGCAAGACCGCAACCGCTCGCGTTTTCCTGCGTCCGGGTACTGGTAACATCTCCATCAACAACCGTTCTCTGGACGTGTTCTTCGGCCGCGAAACCGCTCGCATGGTTGTTCGCCAGCCGCTGGAACTGACCGAGACTGTTGAGAAGTTCGACATCTACGTCACCGTTGCTGGTGGTGGTGTCAGTGGTCAAGCCGGTGCGATCCGTCACGGTATCACCCGCGCTCTGATGCAATACGACGAAACCCTGCGTGCCGCTCTGCGTCGTGCTGGCTACGTCACCCGCGACGCTCGTGAAGTTGAGCGTAAGAAAGTGGGTCTGCGTAAAGCGCGTAAGCGTCCTCAGTACTCCAAGCGTTAATACCGCTTCGGCAGTCGAAAAAGCCCGGTTCCTTTGGAACCGGGCTTTTTTTATGTCTTGAACTAACCTGTCAGCATGTCCGTGACGGCTTACCGCATAGACGCAGATCAAGCAAAGCGAGGGTTGTAGCCCGTAAGCGGGTAATCACCTTGTCAGTGTGTGGATTTGTTTCTTACCATGGCGGCCAATTTTTAGTGCCACAGACATTACCTAAGTACAGGCCTGATTCAACAGGCCAAGCAAGCTGATGGGAGAGGACTGAATGAGTAATGACGGCGTCAACGCAGGCCGGCGCCGCTTCCTCGTAGCCGCGACCTCTGTGGTCGGGGCAGCGGGGGCAGTGGGGGCTGCGGTACCGTTCGTGGGGTCATGGTTTCCCAGTGCCAAGGCGAAAGCCGCAGGTGCACCGGTGAAGGTCAATATTGCCAAGGTCGAGGCCGGGCAGCAGATGGTGGCCGAGTGGCGTGGCCAGCCTGTGTTCATCGTACGGCGAACGGAAGAAATTCTCGGGAACCTCAAGAAAATCACCGCAGACCTGTCCGACCCCGAGTCGAAGGCCTCGGTGCAGCCGACCTACGTCGACCCGCAGGTTCGCTCGATCAAACCGGAAATACTCATTCTCGTCGGCCTGTGTACCCACCTGGGTTGCTCGCCGACGTTCCGTCCGGAAGTGGCGCCCGCCGACCTCGGTCCGAAATGGGTGGGTGGCTATTTCTGCCCTTGCCACGGTTCACACTACGACCTGGCTGGCCGTGTCTACAAGTCGCAGCCGGCGCCTCTCAACCTGCCAGTGCCCCCGCACTCTTATGAGTCGGACGACATCATTGTCATCGGCGTCGATCAGGAGAACGCATGATGAGCAAGTTCATGGACTGGATTGATGCGCGCTTCCCCGCCACCAAGATGTGGGAAGACCACCTGAGCAAGTATTACGCGCCCAAGAACTTCAACTTCCTGTATTTCTTCGGCTCCCTGGCGTTGCTGGTGCTGGTCAATCAGATCGTGACCGGTGTGTGGCTGACCATGAGCTTCACGCCCTCGGCGGAAGAGGCCTTCGCCTCGGTCGAGTACATCATGCGTGACGTCGAATATGGCTGGATCCTGCGCTACCTGCACTCCACCGGTGCTTCGGCGTTCTTCATCGTGGTCTACCTGCACATGTTCCGCGGCCTGCTCTATGGCTCCTATCAGAAGCCGCGTGAGCTGGTCTGGCTGTTCGGCATGCTGATCTACCTGGCGCTGATGGCAGAGGCCTTCATGGGTTATCTGCTGCCGTGGGGGCAGATGTCGTACTGGGGGGCCCAGGTGATCATCTCGCTGTTCGGCGCCATCCCGGTGATCGGCGATGACCTCACCCAGTGGATTCGCGGTGACTACCTGATCTCCGGCATCACCCTGAACCGCTTCTTCGCCCTGCATGTGGTTGCCCTGCCGATCGTCATCCTTGGCCTGGTGGTGCTGCACATCCTGGCCTTGCACGAAGTGGGTTCGAACAACCCCGATGGCGTCGACATCAAGAAGAAAAAGGACGAAAACGGTATTCCGCTGGACGGTATCCCGTTCCACCCGTACTACACCGTCAAGGACATTGTCGGCGTGGTGGTGTTCCTCTTCGTGTTCTGTGCCGTGGTGTTCTTCTTCCCGGAAATGGGCGGTTACTTCCTGGAAAAACCGAACTTCGAGCAGGCGAACGCGTTCAAGACGCCGGAGCACATCGCACCGGTGTGGTACTTCACGCCGTTCTACGCGATCTTGCGTGCGGTGCCTGACAAACTGATGGGCGTAATCGCCATGGGGGCCGCGATCGCCGTGTTGTTCGTGCTGCCTTGGCTCGACCGCAGCCCGGTGCGCTCCATGCGCTACAAGGGCTGGATCAGCAAGCTCTTCCTGCTGGTGTTCTGCGTGTCCTTCGTCATCCTCGGTGTGTTGGGCGTGCTGGCGCCGACGCCTGGCCGCACCTTGCTGTCGCAGGTGTGCACGGTGTTGTACTTCGCCTACTTCCTGCTGATGCCGTTCTACACAAGGCTCGAGAAGACCAAACCGGTTCCGGAAAGGGTGACTGGCTGATGAAAAAGTTGATTGCAGTATTTTTGCTGGCCGTTATGCCTGCCTTTTCCTTCGCCGCAGAACAAGGCCTGGAGCTGGACAAGGTCGACATCGACCTGACCGACAAGGCAGCCATGCAGGATGGCGCGCGTACCTTTGCCAACTATTGCATGGGTTGCCACAGTGCCAAGTTCCAGCGCTACGAGCGGGTGGCCGACGACCTGGGTATCCCGCACGAGCTGATGCTCGAGAATCTGGTCTTCACCGGTGCCAAGATCGGCGACCACATGCAGATCGGCATGCGCCCCAACGACGCCAAGACCTGGTTCGGCGCTGCGCCGCCCGACCTGACCCTGGTTGCCCGGGTGCGTGGCACAGACTGGCTGTACACTTACCTGCGCAGCTTCTATGAGGACCCGTCGCGCCCTTATGGGGTGAACAACAAGGTGTTCCCTAACGTTGGCATGCCCAACGTGCTGGTTGGCCTACAGGGCAACCAGGTGGTTGGCTGCAAGCAGGTACAGAGCGTAGTCGATGGCAAGAAGCAGTTTGACCCGCTGACGGGCAGCCCGCTGACCCATGAAGCGTGTGACCAGCTGACCATCACGCCGAATTCCGGTACCCTGACGACCGAGCAGTTCGACGAGAAGGTCAAGAACCTGGTGACCTTCCTGGCCTATTCGGCCAACCCGGTCAAACTGGAAAGCCAGCGCATCGGTACCTACGTGTTGCTGTACCTGGCTTTCTTCTTCGTATTCGCCTATTTGCTCAAGCGTGAATACTGGAAGGACGTGCACTGATCACGCAGTAATTTCTGGTAGTTGAACGCGCCCGGGGGGCTCTGGCAGGTTTGCCAGGGTGCCCCGGGCGCGTTTTCATTTTGAGTGTTACGAGCATCCCGTACGAGGAGGCGCTACATGGGCGCAACCAACAGGTTAGCCTGCTATTCCGACCCCACTGATCACTATTCTCATCGGGTACGCCTCGTGCTTGCCGAGAAAGGCATCAGTGTGCAGATCATCGACGTCGACCCTGGCCGCCTGCCGCCCAAGCTGGTCGAGGTTAACCCCTATGCGAGCGTGCCGACCCTGGTCGACCGCGACCTGGCGTTGTATGAGTCGACCGTGGTGATGGAGTACCTCGAAGAGCGTTATCCGCATCCGCCCTTGATGCCGGTGTACCCTGTGGCGCGTGGCAACAGCCGCCTGCTCATGCATCGCATCCAGCGTGACTGGTGTGCCCTGGCCGATACGGTGCTCGACGTGCGCAACAGCGATGCTGCCCGCGCCGAAGCGCGCAAGGCGTTGCGTGAGAGTCTGACGGGGGTCTCGCCGCTGTTCGGTGAGTTCGCCTGCTTCATGAGTGATGAGCAAAGCCTGGTCGACTGTTGTCTATTGCCCATACTCTGGCGTTTGCCGGTAATGGGTATCGAATTGCCGCGGCAAGCCAAGCCGCTGCTGGATTACATGGAGCGACAGTTCGCCCGCGAGCCTTTCCTGGCGAGCCTGTCCTCCGTTGAACGTGAAATGCGCAAGCTTTAAGGAGCTGTTGATGAACTCCAGTCGCCCCTATCTGGTTCGAGCACTGTATGAGTGGATCGTCGACAACGATTGCACGCCCCATATGCTGGTCAATGCCGAGTATCCGGCAGTCCAGGTGCCTCAAGGTTTTGCCAGTGATGGTCAGATTGTCCTGAATATCTCGCCCAGTGCCGTGCGCAGCCTGCACATGGATAACGAGGCAGTGAGCTTCGAAGGCCGCTTCGGTGGTGTTGCCCACACGCTGTACGTGCCGATTGGCGCGATCCTCGGTATCTACGCCCGTGAGAACGGCCAGGGCATGGTCTTCGAGTTGGAGCCGTCGCTGATGGAAGGCGAGGAGCTTGAAGACGACGATGTCGAGCCGGATGATGATGGCCCGCCAGAAGGCGGTGGCCAGCCGCCGCGCCCGACGGGGCGGCCAAGCCTGAAAGTGGTCAAGTAACAAAAAAGGCGATCCAACCGGATCGCCTTTTTATTTGCAGCGCGCCTGCGATTACAGGTCGCTGATGGTGCGTACCTGGTCTTTGTTGATGCGGGTGCGTTTGCCGTCGAGTTGCTGGAACTCGTAGAAACCGGAGTCCTTTTCGAACTTCGGAGCGTCGACAGCCTGCATTTCACGGCCGTCGTTGAGGGTGATCAGGCTTGGGGTGGAGCAGCCAGCCAGGGTGGCGAAGGTGCCAAACAGCAGGGCAGGCAGCAAAAGCTTTTTCATGCGGTGTTTCCTGGGTATCTGGAAGGATTGGAGCAACGTTGCTGCCTGTGCCGGCCCTTCGCGGGTCAACCGCGAAGAGGTCGGTTCAGGCAGCCCGTCAATCAGTCGATGTACTCGAACAGTTTGACGATCTTCTGCACGCCCGACACGCCCTGTACCACGCCGGTGGCAGCATTGGCCTCCTGTTGGGTCACCAGGCCGAGCAGGTAGACGATACCGTTCTCGGTAATCACCTTGATGCGCGAGCTTGGCACGGCGTTGTCAGTCAGCATCTGCGTCTTGATCTTGGTGGTCAGCCAGGCGTCGTTGTTGCGCGCCAGGATGGAGGAGGGCTGCATCACCTGCAGTTCGTTGTGCACCTTCTTCACGCGCTGCACCTGGCCAGCCGTTTGCTCGGCCAGGCTCTTGAGCTCGGCGCGAGGGGTCTGGCCGGCAAGCAGGACGATGCCGTTGTAGCTGCTGACAACGATGTGCGAGCCCTTGTCGAGGTCTGGGCTGGCTTTGGAAATATTGACCGCAGCCTTGGTTTCGATCAGCGAGTCATCGATCTTGCTGCCGATGGTGCGCGTGCCGCGATCGTCCTCGATCGGCGAGTTACGGGTCGAGGTCAGCACCGAGCTGCAGCCGGTGACGCTCAGGCACAGGGTCAGGGCCATCAGGCCGAGGCGCATAGGGGTCATTCTTCACTCCCGAACAATTGGCTGTCGATCAGATCGCACAGGCAGTGGATCGCCAGCAGGTGGACTTCCTGGATACGTGCGGTGACCGTCGAAGGCACGCGGATTTCCACGTCCTCGGGCAGCAGCAGCGAAGCCATGCCGCCGCCGTCACGCCCGGTCAATGCTACGACAATCATTTCGCGATCATGTGCGGCCTGGATCGCTTGAATCACGTTGGCCGAGTTGCCGCTGGTGGAAATCGCCAGCAGCACATCGCCGGGCTGGCCCAGGGCGCGGATCTGCTTGGAAAAGACTTCGTTGTAGCTGTAGTCATTGGCGATCGAGGTCAGCGTCGAGCTGTCGGTGGTCAGTGCTATGGCCGGCAGGCTCGGGCGCTCGCGCTCGAAGCGGTTGAGCAGCTCCGACGAGAAGTGCTGGGCATCGCCGGCCGAGCCGCCGTTGCCGCAAGCGAGCATCTTGCCCTCGTTGAGAAGCGCATTGACCATGACCAGGCTGGCCTGCTCGATGTGCGGTGCCAGGATGTCCATTGCCTGTTGCTTGGTATCGATGCTGGCCTGGAACAGCCGGCGAATTCGGGATTGCATGTCCATCTGGTGACCTTAAGTGGGGCGGTGGCCGGCGCGGCGCGCAACAAAGACCAGCCCGCGAAACATAGAGCAAAAAATACGAAGTGGGTTCAGCATTCGAAGGCGTTTTTCAGCCATTGAAGCGGTCTGCCTGCATGGTGGCTGCCCTGCAGGGCGACAACGTCGAAGCGGCAGGGTTGTGCGGCCCAGCGCGGCTCCTTTTGCAGGAAAAGGCTGGCAGCCAGCACCAGCCGTTTCTGCTTGCGCCCGTCGATGCTGCCGAGGGCGCCACCGAAGCTCGCGTGCAACCGGTAGCGGACTTCGACGAATACTACTGTATCGGCGTCGAGCATGACCAGATCAAGCTCACCGCCTTTGCATCGCCAATTGCGCGTCAGCAGCCTGAGGCCTTGCCCTTGAAGGAACTCAAGGGCTTGGTTTTCGGCTGCCTGACCGGCCTGGGAGGGCGATGCGTCTGGCATCAACGGGCGGTGTCTGGCAGGCGCTTGACCTGGCCGCCAGAGAACTCGGCCCAAGGCAGCTGGCGCTCGATACGCTGGTTGGCGTTCATGCTGAGGCTGCCCGAAAGCCCTTGTACGCGGTTGTCCGGCAGGGCTTTCAGTTGGCCCAGGCGCGGTGCCAGGCTGTAGGCATCCACGCCCATGGCGTACAGGCGGCCGAGGCTGCCGGCGGCTTGCGGCCATTGCTGCACCACCTGCTGGCGCAGGCTGTTGCTGGTGTCGAGCAGCCACGGTGTTTCGCAGAAGCGGATGCCGTTCATGTCGTTGTACTGGTTGACGTCACCGCTGGCGCTGTACAGGTTCGAGGTGGCATAGACCGGTACGTCGCCGGCGTACTGGAAGTTCAGGGTCGGCTTGATCTGCTGGGCCTGTTGCGGCGTCGAGGCGAGGAAGATGAAGTCGATGTCCTGACGGCGCGATGGCTGCGCGGCGATGTTGCCGCCCACGGTGCTCTGCAGGCTCTTGGCGCGGCCTTCGCTCTGGCGCAGCTGGAACAGGTCGGCAATCTGCTGGGCCAGGGCGACGGGCTGCGCGATGCGTTCGGCGGCGAGCAGGGTGCCGCCGTTGCTTTCCCAGTCTTTGCGGAAGGCGGCGAGCACACGGTCACCCCACTCGCCGCTCGGTACCAGCGCGACGGCGCGGACCATGCCGTCGGCGCGGGCGCGACGTGAGACTTCGCGGGCTTCATCCTCGGCAGCGAGGCCGAACTGGAAGAGCTGCGGCGGGGCTGTCTGGCCGGCGTCTGCGTAGTTCAGGGCAAGCGTGGTGATTGGCAGTTGCGCATTGGCAGCGAGCTTTTTCACCAGGGGTTTTTCCAGTGGGCCGACTACCAGTTGCACGCCATCGGCCTGGGCCTGGCGGTAGAAGTCGTCAACCGAGGTGATGCGGGAGCTGTCGTATACCTGCACGGCGGGGGCCGGCTGGCCAGACTGCTGAGCCTGGAAGTGGGCGGCCATGAAGCCATCACGCAGTGCGCGTGCGACGCCCGCCAATGGGCCTTCCTGGGGCAGCAGCAGGGCAATCTTGGTCAATGGCTGGCTGGCCAGCTCCTTGAGCTTGGCCAGCGCCACCGGCAGTTGCTGGGCGGCAGGGTGGTCCGGGTGCTGCTGGCGCCAGGTGTCGATGGCGGCTTGCTGTTGCTCCAGGGTGCCGGCGGTTTTCACGGCCAGGGCCAGGCTGGTCCAGCCGGCGAGTACCGGGTCGTTGGCTGGCTGCTGCAGCTGTTCTGACGGCAGCGCGGCGACCAGCGCCCAGATCGAGTCGTTGTTGGCGCTGGCGGCCTGGCCGCTGAGCAGCGGGGCAAGCAGCACGCGCTGCTGGGCTGCGGCCAGGGCCTGGCCGTCGGCTTCGAGGGCGGCGGCGTGGACGCTGTAGGTGCGTACCTGCTGTTCTGCCGGCAGCTCGGCGACACGCTGCAGGCTAGGGTGCGACAGGGCGGTGAGGGCCGCCTTGGGCTGGTTGCGGCTCATGGCCAGCTCGGCGCCAAGGGTGCTGGCGAACACTTGCTGTGCGGGCTTGAGCGTGTCCATCGGGACCTGCTCGAGAATGCGTGCGGCGCGCGGGTAGTCCTTCTGCTTGTACGCCAGGTCTGCGGCGCTCAGGCGCAGCAGGGCGGCATCTTCCGCAGACTTGCTGGAGGCGGCCTTTTCGAGCAGTTGCTCGATGCTGGCGTCCGGGGTGCGTGGCAGCTCGCCCAGGCTGGATGAGGGCGAGCTGGCGCAGGCTGCCAGCAGGGTAGCGAGGCAGAGGGCTGAGAGCAGCCGCAGGCAAGCGATCATGTAAAGGTCCTGTTACTCGATCAAGTTGGCCGGCAATTGTACCCAAGCACTGGCCGGGGCGCGATCTTGCTGATGCTGATCCTTCACTATAGGTCGCTGGCCGATGAACGCCTGCGAAGTTCTTTGCGCCCTGTTACGGGCGGTCGGGCTACAATGGCGCCTTTGATCCGAAAGACAGGTGTGCGCAGTGACTGATGTGGCAGGGGCTTCGAAATCCACCGTGGGTACGCTGTATGTGGTCGCAACGCCCATCGGCAACCTCGACGACATGAGCGCCAGGGCGCTGAAGGTGCTGGCGGATGTCGCCCTGATCGCGGCCGAGGACACGCGCCACTCGATCCGTCTGCTGCAGCATTTCGGTATCGACACGCCGCTGGCGGCGTGCCATGAGCACAACGAGCGCGACGAGGGCGGTCGGTTCCTGACCCGGTTGTTGGCCGGCGACAATGTCGCGCTGGTTTCCGACGCCGGCACACCGTTGATTTCCGACCCTGGCTACCACCTGGTGCGTCAGGCGCGGGCGGCGGGGGTGAGTGTGGTGCCGGTACCGGGTGCATGCGCGCTGATTGCCGCGCTGTCGGCGGCGGGCCTGCCCTCTGACCGTTTCATCTTCGAAGGCTTTTTGCCAGCCAAGATGGCGGGGCGCCGTGCGCGGCTGGAGCAGGTCAAGGAAGAGCCACGCACGCTGATCTTCTACGAGGCCCCTCACCGTATCCTCGAGTGCCTGGAGGACATGGAGGCGGTGTTCGGTGGCGAGCGCCCGGCGCTGCTGGCGCGCGAGCTGACCAAAACCTTCGAGACCCTCAAGGGCTTGCCGTTGGCCGAGCTGCGGGCGTTTGTCGCGGGCGACAGCAATCAGCAGCGCGGGGAATGCGTGGTGCTGGTCGGTGGCTGGAGCGCGCCCGAGGGCGAGCAGGCGATCAGTACCGAAGCGCAGCGGGTGCTGGACTTGCTGTTGGCGGAGTTGCCGCTCAAACGGGCGGCGGCACTTGCGGCGGAAATTACCGGTGTACGCAAGAACCTGTTGTATCAACTTGCCCTGGAAAAACAGAAAGCAGAGTAGTGGCCATTTGATATAGTTTGCGGTATCGCTTGTTCTTGACCGCGTGTACCGTTAATCTTGTCGGCGGAGAGTCGATCGGACAGTCGCTGCCTGTTTTTGTTCCGCAGCTTTTGTTGCGAAACAGCAGGGGGAGGAAAGTCCGGGCTCCATAGGGCAGAGTGCCAGGTAACGCCTGGGAGGCGCGAGCCTACGGAAAGTGCCACAGAAAATAACCGCCTAAGCACTTCGGTGCCGGTAAGGGTGAAAAGGTGCGGTAAGAGCGCACCGCACGGCTGGCAACAGTTCGTGGCTAGGTAAACCCCACTCGGAGCAAGACCAAATAGGGTTCCATTAGGCGTGGCCCGCGTCGGAACCGGGTAGGTTGCTAGAGGCGTCCAGTGATGGCCGTCGTAGAGGAATGACTGTCCTCGACAAAACCCGGCTTACAGATCGACTCTCCACCTCTCCCTCCCTGCTTGAATCGATAGCAGGCGCACTCTGGTAATACCGAAAAAATCTTACTCTTAATAAATCACTTTAACTTCGAACTCCATTCGCTTGCGTGGGTTTGATTTTTCTCGTGTTTTTTTCCTCCCTGAAGTCCTTCCACATTCCTTTATCGCGCTAAATCTCGGTCCTGTAAGGCTTTTCCTTATGAACGTGCCTTGACGGTGCGGCGGGCGGATTCCTATAGTGTGCGCAAGTGGCAGAAAGTGGGATGAAGTGGGTTTTCTGGCACAAAAAAGCTACCATTGTGGGGAATCGCAGCCGTGTTCCGCGGAGCCAACGCCGTCAGCCTCGATGCCAAAGGCCGTCTCGCCATGCCGAGCCGGTACCGCGACGAGCTCGATTCGCGTTGCAATGGCCAGCTGATCGTGACCATCGACGCTGTAGACCCCTGCTTGTGTGTTTACCCCCTCGATGAGTGGGAACAGATAGAAGCCAAGTTGCGTGCCTTGCCGTCATTGCGTGAGGAAAACCGCCGCCTGCAGCGTTTGCTGATCGGCAATGCGGTTGACCTGGAGCTCGATGGCAGTGGGCGCTTCCTGGTTCCGCCCCGTTTGCGTGAGTACGCCAAGCTCGACAAGAAGGCGATGCTGGTGGGGCAACTGAACAAATTCCAGCTGTGGGATGAAGATGCCTGGAACACGGTTTCGGCAGCCGACCTTGCAGCTATTCAACAACCGGGCGCCATGCCCGACGAATTGCGTGACCTGATCCTGTGACCATAGATAGCGGCTTCAACCACATTACCGTCCTGCTCGACGAAGCTGTCGAGGCATTGGCCCTGCGCGCCGACGGTTGCTATCTGGACGGTACCTTCGGCCGGGGCGGACACAGCCGTCTGATTCTCAGCAAGCTTGGGCCGCAAGGGCGGCTGCTGGGCTTCGACAAAGACCCACAAGCGATTGCCACAGGGCAAGCGCTGGCGGCCGAAGACGGCCGCTTTGTCATTGTGCAGCGCAGCTTTGCCGAGCTCGGCGCGGAAGTGGCTGAGCGCGGCATGGCCGGCAAGGTCAGCGGTGTGCTGCTCGACCTGGGGGTATCTTCGCCGCAGTTGGATGACCCAGAGCGTGGCTTCAGCTTCCTCAATGACGGCCCGCTGGACATGCGCATGAACCCCGGTATCGGGGTCAGCGCCGCCGAGTTCATCGCCAGCGCGCCGGTCGAGGAAATCGCCCGCGTGTTCAAGGAATACGGCGAGGAGCGTTTTTCCGGGCGTATGGCGCGTGCCGTGGTGGAACGTCGCGAAAAGCAGCCGTTCACCCGTACCGCCGACCTTGCCGAAGTGCTCAAGGTCGCCAACCCGGCCTGGGAGAAGGGCAAGAACCCCGCCACCCGCGCCTTCCAGGGCCTGCGCATCCACGTCAACAACGAACTGGGTGACCTCGAAACCGGCCTTGACGCGGCGCTCGAGTCGCTGGAAGTTGGCGGCCGCCTGGTCGTCATCAGCTTCCACTCGCTCGAAGACCGCATCGTCAAGCTGTTCATGCGCAAGCTGGTCAAGGGCGAGGCAGACAACCTGCCGCGCAACCTGCCGGTACAGCACAAGGCCTTCGAACCCAAGATCAAGCTCATCGGCAAGGCGCAGTTCGCTTCCGAGGCCGAGCTCAAGGCCAACCCGCGGTCGCGCAGCGCCGTGATGCGGGTGGCGGAGAAGCTGCGGTGAGCAGGCTGTTTGCCAAGCCATTGCCAGGCGGAAGCTTCCTGATGCTTCTGCTGTTCGTCGGTGTTCTGGTTTCGGCCATCGCCGTGTCTTACAGCGCCCACTGGAACCGTCAGTTGCTCAACACCCTGTACGGCGAGTTGAGCGAGCGCGACAAGGCGCAGGCCGAGTGGGGGCGTCTGATCCTTGAGCAGAGCACCTGGACGGCGTCCAGCCGCATCGAGAGCCTGGCGTCCGAGCAGCTGAAAATGCGCGTGCCCGCAGCCGACGAAGTGCGGATGGTGGCGCCATGATGAAGCTCGAAGGCGCACTCTACCCCTGGCGCTTCCGGGTGGTGATCGGCTTGCTGGCGTTGATGGTCGGTGCCATCTGCTGGCGCATCATCGACCTGCAGGTGGTCGACCGTGACTTCCTCAAGGGGCAGGGCGATGCGCGCAGCCTGCGCCATATTCCCATCCCGGCGCACCGTGGCCTGATCACTGACCGCAACGGTGAGCCGCTGGCGGTCAGCACCCCGGTTACCACCTTGTGGGCCAACCCCAAGGAAATGCAGGCGTCCAAAGAACGCTGGCCGCAACTGGCAGCCGCCCTTGGGCAGAACCCCCAGCAACTGACCGAGCGCCTGACCCAGCAGGCCAGCAAAGAATTCATCTACCTGGTCCGCGGCCTGACCCCGGAGCAGGGCCAGCATGTGCTCGACCTGAAAGTGCCGGGTGTCTATGGCCTGGAAGAGTTCCGCCGCTTCTATCCCGCCGGTGATGTCACCGCGCACATGGTCGGCTTCACCGACCTCGATGACCACGGGCGTGAAGGGGTAGAGCTGGCCTATGACGAATGGCTGGCCGGCGTGCCCGGCAAGCGACAGGTGATCAAGGACCGGCGTGGCCGGCTGATCAAGGACATTCAGGTAACCAAAAACGCCAAGGCCGGTAAGACCTTGGCGTTGTCGATAGACCTGCGCCTGCAATACCTGGCCACCCGTGAGCTGCGCAACGCCATCGCCGAACAGGAAGCCAAGGCCGGCAGCCTGGTGATCATGGACGTCAAGACTGGCGAAGTGCTGGCCATGGTCAACCAGCCGACCTACAACCCGAACAACCGCCGCAGCATGTTCCCTGCCGCGATGCGCAACCGGGCGATCATCGACGTGTTCGAACCCGGCTCGACCGTGAAGCCGATTTCCATGAGCGCGGCGCTGCAGAGCGGGCGCTGGAAGATCACCGACAAGGTCGAGGTCTACCCGGGCAGCCTGCAGATCGGTCGCTACACGATCAAGGACGTTTCCCGCAGCGAGGGCCCGATCCTCGACCTGACCGGCATCCTGATCAACTCCAGTAACGTCGGCATGAGCAAGATCGCCTTCGATATCGGCGGCGAGGCCATCTACCGGGTCATGTCCCAGGTCGGCCTGGGGCAATACACTGGCCTGGGCTTCCCGGGCGAGCGGGTGGGCAACCTGCCTAACCACCGTGAGTGGCGCAAGGCCGAGACCGCGACCCTGTCCTACGGCTATGGCGTATCGGTGACTGCGTTGCAATTGGTGCATGCCTACGCGGCGCTGGCCAACGACGGCAAGATGGTGCCGCTGTCGATCCTCAAGGTGGACAAGGCACCCGAGGCCGTTCAGGCGATTCCGAAAGAAACTGCCGAAACCGTCCAGGGCATGCTGCAGCAAGTGATCGAGGCGCCGCGCGGGGTGTTCCGTGCCCAGGTGCCGTTCTATCACGTGGGTGGCAAGTCGGGTACGGCGCGTAAGGCGACCGTTGGCTCCAAGGGCTACACCGAGAACGCCTACCGCTCGCTGTTCGCAGGCTTCGGCCCGATGAGCGACCCGCGTTACGCGATCGTCGTGGTCATCGATGAACCGAGCAAGGGCGGCTACTTCGGTGGCCTGGTATCGGCGCCTGTGTTCAGCAAGGTCATGTCGGGCACCTTGCGTTTGATGAACGTGCCGCCAGACAACCTGCCGCCGCCAGCAACCGCACAACCACAAGTCAATGCAGCAGACGCCAAGGGAGGGCGTGGATGATGACAATGCCACTGAGCAAGCTTTTCGCCCACGCCAGCCGCGATCCGCTGATCCGCGAGCTGACCCTGGATAGCCGTGCCGTGCGCCCGGGTGATCTGTTCCTGGCTGTGCCGGGTGCCAAGGTCGATGGCCGTGACCATATCGCCGACGCACTGGCCCGTGGCGCCGCCGCGGTAGCCTATGAAGAGCAGGGCGCGACCGTGTTGCCGATCACCGAGATGCCGCTGATTCCGGTCAAGGGGCTGATCGCCCAGCTGTCGGATATCGCCGGTCGCTTTTATGGCGAGCCAAGCCGTCAGTTGAACCTGGTCGGGGTGACCGGCACCAACGGCAAGACCAGTGTCACGCAACTGGTGGCCCAGGCGCTTGATGTGCTGGGCCAGCGTTGCGGCCTGATCGGCACGTTGGGTACCGGTTTCTATGGTGAGCTGCAGAGCGGCCGCCTGACCACGCCAGACCCGATCGCGGTGCAGTCGACGCTGTACGACCTGAAAAAGGGCGGCGCCAAGGCCGTGGCGATGGAGGTGTCCTCGCATGCCTTGGAGCAGGGGCGTGTCGCTGCGCTGGAGTTCGATATCGCGGTAATGACCAACCTGTCCCGCGATCACCTGGATTACCACGGCAGCATGGAGGCCTATGAGGCCGCCAAGGCCAAGCTGTTCGCCTGGCGCAGCCTGCGTTGCCAGGTGGTCAACCTAGATGACGACTTTGGTCGCCGCCTGGCGGCGGCCTATGCCCGTCGTCCGAGTACCGATCATATCGAGACCCGGCTGCTCAGCTATAGCCTGGAGAATCCGGAGGCTTCGTTGTATTGCCGTGAAGCCACGTTCGATGACGATGGCGTGCGCGCAATCCTCGTGAGCGCCCAGGGTGAGCGCACCTTGCGCAGCCAACTGCTTGGCCGTTTCAACCTGAGCAACATGCTCGCGGCAGTGGCAACGCTGCTGGCACTGGATTATTCGCTGGACGAAATCCTCAAGGTCACCCCCCAGTTGCAAGGGCCGGTTGGCCGCATGCAGCGCCTGGGCGGCGGCGACAAACCGCTGGTGGTGGTCGACTACGCCCACACGCCGGATGCCTTGGAAAAAGTACTCGAGGCCCTGCGCCCGCACGCACACGGCAAGTTGCTGTGCCTGTTCGGCTGCGGTGGCGACCGTGACCGTGGCAAGCGCCCGCTGATGGCCGAAGTGGCCGAGCGCCTGGCTGACCGCGTGCTGGTCACCGATGACAACCCGCGCAGCGAAGACCCGCTGCGGATCTTCGACGATATCCGCCCTGGCTTTGCCAAGCCGGAGCACGTCGAGTTCGTCGCTGGCCGCGGCGAAGCCATTGCCCACTTGATCGCCACTGCCGCCGCCGATGACGTTATCGTCCTGGCCGGCAAGGGCCATGAGGATTACCAGGAGATCCGTGGCGAGCGCCACGATTTCTCCGATCTGGTCGAAGCCGAGAAGGCACTTGCAGCCTGGGAGGCTCCACATGCTTAAGCCCATGACACTCAGTCAGCTGACCGCGGCACTGAGTGCTCGCGTGGTGGGTGCCGACGCCAGCTTCGGCGGCGTCAGCATCGACAGCCGCAGCGTCAGTGCCGGGCAACTGTTCGTCGCCCTGGCAGGCCCGCGTTTCGATGGCCACGATTACCTGGCCGATGTAAAGGAAAAAGGTGCCGTAGCGGCGCTGGTCGAGCGTGAAGTGGCCGATGTCGACCTGCCACAGCTGCTGGTCAAGGACTGCCGTGTCGCGCTGGGGCAACTGGGGGCCTTGAATCGCGCCGCGTTCGACAAGCCGGTCGTGGCCATCACCGGTTCCAGCGGCAAGACCACGGTCAAGGAGATGCTGGCCAGCATCCTGCGTACCCGTGGCCTGGTGCATGCCACCCGTGGCAACCTGAACAACGACCTCGGTGCCCCGCTGACCCTGCTGGAAATCGCCCCGGAGCACAGCGCTGCGGTGATCGAGCTGGGCGCTTCGCGCATTGGCGAGATCCGCTACACCGTCGGCCTGACCCAGCCGCACGTGGTGGTCATCAATAACGCCGGTACTGCCCATGTCGGCGAGTTCGGCGGCCCGGAGAAAATCGTCGAGGCCAAGGGCGAGATCCTCGAAGGCCTGGGCGAGGGCGGCACGGCCATCCTCAATCTGGACGACAAGGCTTTTGCCATCTGGAAGGCGCGTGCCGGTGCGCACAGGGTCATCAGTTTCGCCCGCAACGATGGCCGCGCCGACTTCTACGCCACTGGCATCGACCGCGATGCGCGTGGCTGTCCGTCCTTCACGCTGCATGGCGCCGGGGACTCGGTTGCGGTGCAACTCAACGTCCTGGGCGAGCACAACGTCAGCAACGCATTGGCCGCGGCGGCGGCTGCCCACGCCGTCGGTCTGAGCCTGAGCGGCATTGCCGCTGGCCTGAATGCCGTGCAACCGGTCAAGGGCCGCACCGTGGCGCAGATCGCGCCGAACGGTGTGCGGGTAATCGACGACAGTTACAACGCAAATCCCACCTCGATGTGCGCGGCCATTGATATACTCGCCGGCTTTTCCGGACGCACCGTCCTGGTGCTTGGGGATATCGGCGAATTGGGTCAATGGGCGGAGGAAGGCCACCGTCAGGTGGGTGACTATGCGCGTGGCAAGGTCGATGCCCTGTACGCTGTGGGTTCCAACATGACACACGCGGTCAAGGCGTTCGGCGCCAATGGCCGTCATTTCGCTACTCAAGCTGAGCTGATCGACGCGGTTCGCGCCGAAAATGCCAGTGACACCACTATCTTGATCAAGGGCTCGCGCAGCGCTGCGATGGAAAACGTCGTGGCGGCATTGTGCGGTGCCAGCGGGGAGAAACATTAATGCTGCTGCTGTTGGCTGAGTATCTGCAACAGTTCCATAAAGGCTTCGCGGTCTTCCAGTACCTGTCCCTGCGCGGGATTCTCGGTGTACTGACTGCGTTGTCGCTGGCGCTGTGGCTGGGCCCGTGGATGATCCGTACCCTGCAGATTCGCCAGATCGGTCAGGCCGTCCGTAATGACGGCCCGCAATCGCACTTGTCCAAATCCGGCACCCCGACCATGGGCGGCGCGCTGATCCTGTCGGCCATCGCGATCAGCACCCTGCTGTGGGCCGACCTGTCCAACCGCTACGTGTGGGTCGTGCTGATCGTCACCCTGGCGTTTGGCGCCATCGGTTGGGTCGACGACTACCGCAAGGTGATCGAGAAGAACTCCCGTGGCTTGCCTAGCCGCTGGAAGTACTTCTGGCAGTCGGTGTTCGGCCTGGCTGCGGCGATCTTCCTTTACAAGACCGCCCCGACCAGCGTCGAGACCACGCTGATCGTGCCGTTCATCAAGGATGTCACCATTCCGCTGGGCATCGGCTTCGTCGTCCTGACCTACTTCGTGATCGTCGGTTCGAGCAACGCGGTCAACCTCACCGACGGCCTCGACGGCCTGGCCATCATGCCAACGGTCATGGTGGGCGGTGCCCTGGGCATCTTCTGCTACCTGTCGGGCAACGTGAAGTTCGCCGAATACCTGCTGATCCCGTATGTGCCGGGTTCGGGCGAGCTGATCGTGTTCTGCGGCGCGCTGATCGGTGCGGGCCTGGGCTTCCTGTGGTTCAACACTTACCCGGCCCAGGTCTTCATGGGCGACGTCGGTGCCCTGGCGCTGGGCGCCGCACTGGGCACTATCGCGGTGATCGTCCGCCAGGAAATCGTACTGTTCATCATGGGTGGCGTATTCGTCATGGAAACCCTGTCGGTGGTGATCCAGGTCGCCTCCTTCAAGTTGACCGGCAAGCGCGTGTTCCGCATGGCGCCGATTCACCACCACTTTGAACTCAAGGGCTGGCCTGAGCCACGGGTGATCGTCCGTTTCTGGATCATCACCGTGATTCTGGTGCTGGTCGGCCTTGCAACCCTGAAACTGAGGTAGATGAGCGTGTCACTGATCGCTTCCGACCAATTCCGCATCGTTGTCGGTCTCGGCAAGAGCGGCATGTCCCTGGTTCGCTTCCTGGCGAGCCGGGGCATTGCCTTTGCGGTCGCCGACACCCGCGAGCAACCGCCGGAACTGGACACCCTGCGCCGTGATTACCCGCAGGTGGAAGTGCGCTGTGGCGAGCTGGACGTGGACTTCCTCTGCCGCGCCAACGAACTGTACGTGAGCCCGGGCCTGGCATTGTCCACCCCGGCGCTGCAGCAGGCTGCGGCGCGCGGTGTGGCCCTGTCGGGTGACATCGAGCTGTTCGCCCGCCATGCCAAGGCGCCGATCATCGCCATCAGCGGCTCCAACGCCAAAAGCACCGTCACCACCCTGGTCGGGGAAATGGCTGCCAAGGCGGGCAAGCGTGTGGCCGTGGGCGGCAACCTCGGTACGCCGGCCCTCGACTTGCTCGGGGATGAGGTGGAGCTGTATGTGCTGGAGCTGTCCAGCTTCCAGCTGGAAACCACTGACCAGCTCAATGCCGAAGTGGCCACCGTGCTGAACGTCAGCGAAGACCACATGGACCGCTACAGCGGCCTGCCGGCCTATCACCTGGCCAAGCACCGGATCTTCCGGGGCGCCCACCAGGTGGTGGTGAACCGCCAGGACGCCCTGAGCCGGCCATTGCCGGTGGAAGGCCGGCCGTGCTGGAGCTTTGGTCTGAACCCGCCCGACTTCAAGGCCTTTGGCCTGCGCGAGGTCGATGGCGAGAAGTACCTGGCCTTCGAATTCCAGAACCTGATGCCGGTTCGCGAACTGAAAGTGCGTGGCGCGCACAACCAGAGCAACGCCCTCGCGGCCCTGGCCCTCGGCCATGCGGCCGGCTTGCCGTTTGCGCCGATGATCGAAGCCCTGCGTGAATTTGGCGGCCTGGCCCATCGTTGCCAGTGGGTTCGCGAGCGCAATGGCGTCAACTGGTACGACGATTCCAAGGCCACCAACGTGGGGGCCGCGCTGGCCGCCATCGAGGGCCTGGGCGCGGACATCACCGGCAAGCTGGTGCTGATTGCCGGCGGCGACGGCAAAGGTGCCGATTTCGCAGCGCTGCGTGCACCGGTGGCGCGCTTCTGCCGTGCAGTGGTGCTGCTGGGCCGTGATGCCGAGCGCCTGGCCGAAGCACTGGGTGAGGGTGTGCAGCAGGTCCGGGTCAAGACCCTGGATGAGGCCGTCGAGCAATGCGCCGCCTTGGCTCAGCCGGGCGATGCGGTGCTGTTGTCGCCAGCCTGCGCCAGCCTCGACATGTTCAAGAACTTTGAAGAACGCGGGCGGCTGTTCGCCCAAGCGGCGGGAGGGCTGGCATGATCCTGGGCATCTTCAAGCCGTACCCGTCGCCGCTGATCAGCGGCCGTGGCATCGACCTCGACTTCGCGATGCTCGCCGGTTGCCTGGCATTGCTGGGCCTGGGCCTGGTGATGATCACCTCGGCCTCTTCGGAAGTGGCTGCGGTGCAGTCGGGCAACCCGCTTTACCACATGTTCCGCCACCTGGTGTACGTGGCCATCGGCCTGTTCGCCTGCGGCGCCACCATGCTGGTACCGATCGCCACCTGGCAGCGCATGGGCTTCATGATGCTGCTGGGCGCCTTCGGCTTGCTGGTGCTGGTGCTGGTGCCCGGCATCGGCCGCGAAGTGAACGGTTCCATGCGCTGGATCGGCTTCAGCTTCTTCAACGTCCAGCCTTCGGAAATTGCCAAGGTCTTCGTGGTCATCTACCTGGCCGGCTACCTGGTGCGCCGGCAGACCGAGGTGCGCGAGAGCTGGATGGGTTTCTTCAAACCGTTCATCGTGCTGCTGCCAATGGCCGGCCTGCTGCTGATGGAGCCAGACTTCGGCGCCACCGTGGTGATGATGGGCGCTGCGGCGGCCATGCTGTTTCTCGGCGGTGTGGGGTTGTTCCGCTTCAGCCTGATGGTGGTGCTGGCGGTGGTCGCGGTGTTTGTCCTGGTGCAGGCGCAGCCGTATCGAATGGCGCGCCTGATCACCTTTACCGACCCCTGGTCCGACCAGTTCGGTTCGGGCTACCAGCTGACCCAGGCGCTGATTGCCTTTGGTCGCGGTGAGTGGCTGGGCGTTGGCTTGGGCAACAGCGTGCAGAAGCAGTTCTACCTGCCCGAGGCGCACACCGACTTCGTGTTCTCGGTGCTGGCCGAAGAGCTCGGCGTGGTCGGCTCGCTGGTCACCATCGCGCTGTTCGTCTTCGTCACCGTGCGTGCTCTTTACATCGGCCTGTGGGCCGAAAAAGCCAAGCAGTTCTTTGCCGCCTACATGGCGTTCGGCCTGGCCTTCCTGTGGATCGGCCAGTTCCTGATCAACATCGGGGTGAACGTCGGCCTGCTGCCGACCAAGGGCCTGACCTTGCCGTTCCTCAGCTACGGGGGCAGCTCGCTGGTGATCTGCTGTGCCTGCGTGGGGTTGCTGCTGCGTATCGAGTGGGAGAGCCGCACGCACCTGGGCAGCGAGGAACACGAATTCAACGAAAGCGATTTTGCCGAGGAGACCAGTCATGGCCGCTGATGGCAAGAACGTACTGATCATGGCAGGCGGCACCGGGGGCCACGTGTTCCCGGCCCTGGCCTGCGCTCGCGAGTTCCAGGCACGCGGTTACAGCGTGCACTGGCTGGGCACGCCGAAAGGCATCGAGAACGAACTGGTGCCCCAGGCCGGTCTGCCGTTGCACCTGATCCAGGTCAGCGGCCTGCGCGGCAAGGGCAAGCTGTCGTTGCTCAAGGCGCCGTTCACCCTGGTCAAGGCCGTGCTGCAGGCACGGCGCATCATTCGTCAGCTCAAGCCGGTGTGTGTGCTGGGCTTCGGCGGCTATGTGACCGGGCCCGGCGGTGTGGCCGCGCGGCTGTGCGGTGTGCCGCTGGTGATCCACGAGCAGAACGCCCGTGCGGGTACCGCCAATCGGCTGCTGGTGCCACTCTCGGCGCGGGTCTGCGAAGCTTTCCCGGGCACGTTCCAGGCCAATGACAAGCTGCGTACCACCGGCAATCCGGTACGCACAGAGTTGTTCATGGATGCACAACGTGCGCCCCTTTCCGAGCGCCGTGCTCGCCTGTTGGTAATGGGCGGCAGCCTGGGTGCGGAACCATTGAACAAATTGTTGCCTAAGGCCCTGTCCGAAGTGTCTGCGGCGCTGCGGCCAGAGGTGTTCCACCAGGCTGGCAAGCAACACGCGCCGATCACCGCCGAGCGTTATCACGAGGTCGGCGTCGAGGCTCAGGTAGAGCCTTTCATCACGGACATGGCCCAAGCCTATGGCTGGGCCGACATGGTGGTATGCCGGGCCGGTGCCCTGACCGTCAGCGAACTCGCGGCGGCGGGCCTGCCTTCGATGCTGGTGCCGTTGCCCCATGCGATCGACGACCACCAGACCTACAACGCCCAATATCTGGCTCGGGAGGGCGCGGCCTTCCTGATGCCACAAGCGACAACTGGCGCAGCGCAGCTCGCTGAACGCCTGAACGAGGTGCTGATGCAACCCGAGAAACTCAATACCATGGCTGGCACCGCACGGCGCCTGGCCAAACCTGCTGCAACCAGCACCGTGGTCGATATCTGCCTGGAGGTGGCCCATGGTTGAAAGCCAGAAAGCCATTCCCCAGCCGAAGATGGGCCGTATCCGCCGTATTCACTTCGTCGGTATCGGCGGCGTCGGTATGTGCGGCATCGCCGAAGTGCTGCTGAACCTGGGCTATGAAGTGTCCGGCTCCGACCTCAAGGCGTCGCCGGTCACCGAGCGCCTGGAGTCGTTTGGCGCCGAGATCTTCGTCGGCCACCGTGCCGAGAACGCAGTCGCCGCCGATGTGCTGGTAGTGTCCAGCGCGATCAACCCGGCCAACCCGGAAGTCGCCACCGCCCTCGAGCGGCGTATTCCGGTGGTGCCGCGTGCCGAGATGCTTGCCGAGCTGATGCGCTACCGCCACGGCGTTGCGGTCGCCGGTACCCACGGCAAGACCACCACCACCAGCCTGCTGGCCTCGGTGTTCGCCGCCGGTGGCCTGGACCCGACCTTCGTCATCGGTGGGCGCCTGACCGCGGCCGGCACCAATGCCCAGCTCGGCACCAGCCGCTACCTGATCGCCGAAGCGGACGAGAGCGACGCCAGCTTCCTGCACCTGCAGCCGATGGTCGCCGTGGTCACCAACATCGATGCCGACCACATGGCGACCTACGAAGGCGACTTCAACAAACTGAAGAAAACCTTCGTCGAGTTCCTGCACAACCTGCCGTTCTACGGTTTGGCGGTGATGTGCCTGGACGACCCGGTGGTGCGCGAGATCCTGCCGCAGGTCAAACGCCCGACGGTCACCTACGGCTTCAGCGAAGAGGCGGATATCCGCGCCATCAACGTGCGCCAGCAGGGCATGCAGACGCATTTCACCGTGCTGCGCCGTGACTGCGAGCCGCTGGAGGTGTCGGTGAACATGCCCGGCAACCACAATGTGCTCAATGCCCTGGCAACCATTGCTATCGCCACGGACGAAGGCATCAGCGACGAGGCCATCGTCCAGGGGCTGTCCGGCTTCCAGGGTGTCGGCCGACGCTTCCAGGTCTACGGCGAGCTGCCGGTCGACGGTGGCAGCGTGATGCTGGTCGACGACTATGGCCACCACCCGACCGAAGTCGCCGCAGTCATCAAGGCCGTGCGCGGTGGCTGGCCGAGCCGTCGCCTGGTCATCGTCTACCAGCCGCACCGGTACAGCCGCACCCGCGACCTCTACGACGACTTCGTGCAGGTACTGGGCGACGCCAACGTGTTGCTGTTGATGGAGGTCTACCCGGCCGGCGAAGAACCGATCCCCGGGGCGGACAGCCGTCAGCTGTGCCACAGCATCCGTCAGCGCGGCAAGCTGGACCCGATCTACATCGAGCGTGGCGCCGAGCTCGCCCCGCTGGTGCAGCCACTGCTGCGCGCGGGCGACATCCTGCTTTGCCAGGGCGCCGGTGATGTCGGTGGCCTTGCCCCGCAATTGATGAAAAGCCCGCTGTTCGCTGGCGCCAAGCAGGAGAAGTCGAAATGACCAGCGCCTACGACACACTGCACTCGACCCTGGACGTCAAGGCGTTCGGCCGCGTCGCGGTGCTCTACGGCGGCAAGAGCGCCGAGCGTGAAGTCTCGCTCAAGTCCGGCGCCGCCGTGATCGAAGCCTTGACCAGCGCCGGTGTCGACGTCGTCGCCATCGATGTGGGCGACGACCTGCTCGACCGCCTGCAACGCGAGAAGATCGACCGCGCGTTCATCATCCTCCACGGCCGTGGCGGTGAGGACGGCAGCATGCAGGGCCTGCTCGAGTGCCTGGGCATCCCTTACACCGGCAGCGGTATCCTCGCTTCGGCCCTGGCCATGGACAAGCTGCGCACCAAGCAGGTGTGGCAGAGCCTGGGTATTCCGACCCCGCGCCACGCGGTTTTGGCCAGCGAAAGCGATTGTGTGGTGGCCAGTACGGAACTGGGCTTCCCGCTTATCGTCAAACCTGCCCATGAAGGCTCTAGCATCGGCATGGCCAAGGTGAACAGCGAGCAGGAATTGATCGCCGCCTGGCAGGACGCCGCCAAATACGATTCCCAGGTTCTGGTCGAGCAGTGGATCCACGGCCCGGAGTTCACCATTGCGGTGCTGCGTGGCCAGGTGCTGCCGCCGATCGCCCTGGGTACGCCGCACGTGTTCTACGACTACGACGCCAAGTACATCGCCAACGATACCCAGTACCGCATTCCGTGCGGCCTGGACAGCGTCAAGGAACAGGAACTGATCGACCTGACCGCGCGCGCCTGCGATGCCATCGGCATCGAAGGCTGGGGGCGGTTGGATGTGATGCAGGACGAGCAGGGCCAGTTCTGGCTGCTCGAAGTCAACACCGCACCCGGCATGACTGATCATAGCCTGGTGCCCATGGCGGCCCGCGCGGCCGGCCTGGACTTCCAGCAACTGGTGCTGGCGATCCTGGCTGCCAGCGTCGAGACGCGAGGTTAACAGCCATGCAAGGCGCGATGTTACGTCATCAGCAACCCGCCACCGGCCGTAGCAAGCCGGTGCCGCGCGGTGCCAGCCGAATGGTGGCCAACGAGCCCATGTCGGCGCGCCTGCCCAAGGCCAACTTCAGTGGACTCAAGCGCCTGCTCTGGCCGGTGCTGCTGGTCGCGGCAGGCTTCGGCGCCTATGAAGGCGCCATTCGCCTGATGCCTTATGCCGACCGGCCGATCACCCGGATCGCCGTGCAGGGCGACCTCAGCTACATCAGCCAGCAGGCGGTGCAGCAGCGTATCGCCCCGTTCATGGCGGCGAGCTTCTTCAGCGTCGACCTGCCGGCGATGCGTGCGGAGCTCGAGCAGATGCCGTGGATCGCCCATGCCGAGGTCCGGCGCGTGTGGCCGGACGAGGTGGTGATCCGCCTGGAAGAACAGCTGCCAGTGGCACGCTGGGGTGACGAGGCCTTGCTCAACAACCAGGGCCAGGCCTTCACCCCGCGCGAGCTGGCCAACTATGAGCACCTGCCGCAGCTGTTCGGGCCGCAGCGTGCTCAGCAGCAAGTCATGCAGCAGTATCAGGTTTTGAGCCAGATGCTGCGCCCCATGGGCTTTTCCATCGCTCGCCTGGAGCTTCGCGAGCGCGGCAGCTGGTTCCTGACTACCGGTGCGGGCAGCACCGGCCCAGGCATCGAACTGCTACTGGGGCGCGACCATCTGGTGGAGAAGATGCGCCGTTTCATTGCCATTTACGACAAGACGCTTAAAGAGCAGATCACCAACATCGCCCGCATCGATCTGCGATACGCCAACGGACTTGCCGTTGGTTGGCGGGAACCGATTGCACCGACGACGGCCCAACCCGCCGTTGCGAAGAATTAGAGAGAGGCAGGACCATGGCAAACGCGCATAGCGGCAAAATGATCGTCGGGCTGGACATTGGCACCTCCAAGGTGGTGGCGCTGGTGGGCGAAGTGGGCGAAGACGGCACCCTGGAGATTGTCGGGATCGGCACCCATCCGTCCCGCGGCCTGAAAAAAGGCGTGGTGGTGAACATCGAGTCGACCGTGCAGTCGATCCAGCGCGCGGTGGAAGAAGCGCAGCTGATGGCCGGCTGCCGTATCCACTCGGCATTCGTCGGCGTAGCAGGCAACCACATTCGCAGCCTGAACTCCCACGGCATTGTCGCCATCCGCGACCGTGAGGTCAGTGTTGCCGACCTCGAGCGCGTGCTCGACGCCGCCCAGGCCGTGGCCATTCCAGCTGACCAGCGCGTACTGCACACCCTGCCGCAGGACTACGTCATCGACAACCAGGAAGGCGTGCGCGAGCCACTGGGCATGTCCGGCGTGCGCCTGGAAGCCAAGGTCCACGTGGTCACCTGTGCGGTCAACGCGGCGCAGAACATCGAGAAGTGTGTGCGCCGTTGCGGCCTGGAAATCGACGACATCATCCTCGAGCAACTGGCGTCGGCCTACTCGGTACTGACCGACGACGAAAAAGAGCTCGGCGTGTGCCTGGTGGACATCGGCGGTGGCACCACCGATATCGCCATCTTCACCGAAGGTGCGATCCGTCACACCGCAGTCATCCCGATTGCCGGCGACCAGGTCACCAACGACATCGCCATGGCCCTGCGTACACCGACCCAGTACGCCGAGGAAATCAAGATCCGCTACGCCTGCGCCCTGGCCAAGCTGGCCGGCGCCGGCGAAACCATCAAGGTGCCGAGCGTGGGTGACCGGCCACCGCGCGAGCTGTCGCGCCAGGCCCTGGCCGAGGTGGTGGAGCCGCGTTACGACGAGCTCTTCACCCTGATCCAGGCCGAACTGCGCCGCAGCGGCTACGAGGATTTGGTGCCGGCCGGCATCGTCCTCACCGGCGGCACCGCGAAAATGGAAGGCGCCGTGGAACTGGCCGAAGAAATCTTCCACATGCCGGTACGCCTGGGCGTACCGCACAGCGTTCGGGGGCTGAGCGACGTGGTGCGCAACCCGATCTATTCCACCGGCGTGGGCCTGCTCACCTACGGCCTGCTCAAGCAGTCCGAGGACTTGATCCTGACCGGTAACAGCAACAGCAGCAGCAACAGCTATGGCGATGAACCGAAGGCTCCAGTGCTTGAGCGATTCAAGCGCTGGGTCCAGGGCAATTTCTAAGTTTCAAAGCAGTAGTGGTAGGCGCGACAACTAGAGAACTGTAAGGAGAGGGAAAATGTTCGAGCTCGTAGACAACGTCCCGCAAAGTCCGGTCATCAAGGTGATCGGCGTAGGTGGTGGTGGTGGCAACGCCGTCAACCACATGGTCAAGAGCAGCATCGAAGGCGTGGAATTCATCTGCGCCAACACCGATGCCCAGGCGCTGAAAAGCATTGGCGCGCGCACCATCCTGCAATTGGGCACTGGCGTGACCAAAGGCCTGGGTGCGGGTGCCAATCCGGAAGTCGGCCGTCAGGCCGCGCTGGAAGACCGTGAGCGCATTGCCGAGGTGCTGCAGGGCACCAACATGGTGTTCATCACCACCGGCATGGGTGGCGGTACCGGTACCGGTGCAGCCCCGATCATCGCCGAAGTGGCGAAGGAAATGGGCATCCTCACCGTTGCCGTGGTGACCCGTCCGTTCCCGTTCGAAGGCCGCAAACGTATGCAGATCGCCGATGAAGGCATCCGCATGCTGGCCGAGAGCGTCGACTCGCTGATCACCATCCCCAACGAGAAGCTGCTGACCATCCTGGGCAAGGATGCCAGCCTGCTGTCCGCCTTCGCCAAGGCTGACGACGTACTGGCCGGTGCCGTGCGCGGTATTTCCGACATCATCAAGCGCCCTGGCATGATCAACGTCGACTTCGCCGACGTGCGCACCGTGATGGGCGAGATGGGCATGGCCATGATGGGTACTGGCTGCGCCAGCGGCCCGAACCGTGCGCGTGAAGCGACCGAGGCGGCGATCCGCAACCCGTTGCTGGAAGACGTCAACCTGCAGGGCGCCCGTGGCATCCTGGTGAACATCACCGCCGGCCCTGACCTGTCGCTGGGTGAGTACTCCGACGTGGGTAGCATCATCGAAGCCTTCGCCTCCGACCACGCGATGGTCAAGGTTGGCACCGTGATCGATCCGGACATGCGCGATGAGCTGCACGTGACCGTGGTCGCCACTGGCCTGGGCGCGCGCATCGAGAAGCCGGTCAAGGTGGTGGACAACACCCTGCAGACCGCTCAGCAGGCGTACGAAGCGTCCAACCCGGCACCGGTTCGCCAGGAGCAGCCTGCGGTCAACTATCGTGACCTGGAGCGCCCGACTGTCATGCGCAACCAGGCCCATGCGGGTGCCGCTGCGGCAGCTAAACTGAACCCTCAGGATGACCTGGACTACCTCGATATCCCGGCTTTCCTGCGTCGTCAGGCTGATTAATGGAATTTATCAGGGGTATAAAGGTGATTGGTATTCAGCAAAGGTTGGGTCTGTTATCATCCTCAGCCTTTGTTGATACCTGTTCGCAATTTGCGCTGAAGCGGCCAATGCCATGATTAAACAACGCACCCTGAAGAATACCATCCGTGCCACAGGTGTCGGCCTGCACTCCGGGGAGAAGGTATACCTGACCCTGAAGCCTGCACCTGTTGACACCGGCATCGTCTTCCGCCGCGCCGATCTCGACCCCGTGGTCGAAATCCCGGCGCGCGCGGCCAACGTCGGCGAGACAACCATGTCGACGACGCTGGTCAACGGTGACGTCAAGGTCGATACGGTCGAGCACCTGCTCTCCGCCATGGCGGGCCTGGGCATCGATAACGCCTACGTCGAGCTCTCCGCCTCGGAAGTGCCGATCATGGATGGCAGCGCCGGACCCTTTGTATTCCTGATTCAGTCTGCCGGCCTGGAAGAACAGGACGCACCCAAACAGTTCATCCGCATCCTGCGCGAAGTGACAGTGGAGGAGGGCGACAAGCGCGCCACCTTCCTGCCTTTCGAAGGGTTCAAGGTGAGCTTCGAGATCGACTTCGATCACCCGGTCGTCAGCGGCCGGACCCAGAGCGCCAGTGTGGATTTCTCCAGCACGTCGTTCGTGAAAGAAGTCAGCCGTGCCCGCACCTTCGGTTTCATGCGGGACATCGAGTACTTGCGCAAGCATAACCTTGCGTTGGGCGGCAGTGTCGAAAACGCCATCGTGGTAGATGAGACTGGCGTGCTGAACGAAGACGGCCTTCGTTATGAAGACGAATTCGTCAAGCACAAGATTCTCGACGCCATTGGCGACCTCTACCTGCTGGGCAACAGCCTGATTGGCGAGTTCAAGGGCTACAAGTCCGGGCACGCGCTGAACAACCAGCTGCTGCGCAAGCTCATTGCTGAAACCGATGCCTGGGAAGTGGTCACTTTCGAAGATGCCAGCACGGCACCGATCTCGTACATGCGCCCTGTTGCGGCCGTGTAAGTTCGAACACTCTCTAGTTCATTAAGGCCACCTTCGGGTGGCCTTTTTTATACCTGCTTTACAGGCGCTGCAGCGTGAAAAAGTCGAGGAAAGAGTAATCGCTGTACGTTAGTTCGATACGGGAAACCGCTTGGCTTTCGTTCTCCGCTTGGTATTCAACCCATTGATCGCGCCCTGCGGTTGCATGAATTGTTCTGCTGTCCAGCGTGGCGCCCGACTGGTCCAGGTACTGGACCGTTGCGTCTTTTTGAAGCCAGGTCCAGGCGAAACGGATTGAGGTGAACTCACCTGGCAGATCAATGCTTAGGTACTGGCGCATGTCTTTGCCGATGCTCAAGCCCAGCGCTTGTTTTTCGCGCATGCCAGGCTCGTCGGAATCGTATCTGTGGATGCCCGCCGGCCCTGAACTGGTGGGCAGCAATGTGACGAGCATGGTCTTGAGTGCCAACTGCCCGCCGGGTTGAATCAATTGTTGCGGCAGGTCGTTGAAGTCTTCCTCGAACCGGGAGGGGTAGATGCGAATGTCATCGATGGCCAGGTTGCCCCTGGCATGCGAAGGGTCGCCAATTCGCTCCCTTACTTCAAGCTTCAGCGTCTCGACGGCTTGGGACGCCTTGAAACGCCAGTGCAGCGTAATCCACTCGGAAGTAGTGACTTCGATGGGGGCAGCGATCTGCTCATCACCCAGTTTCCAGGTGAGCACAGGCACAGCCTGGTTTGCCCATTGCTGCCGCGTGCGCAGGGAGAGGCAATACTCACGGTCGGGCTCCAGCCCTTGCAGTTCTTTGAATAGGACGGGGCCGTGTGGAAAAGAAATAGCGGGGGCAAAGGCTACGAAGTGGTTGCCATCTTCTTCTTGGTAAATACCGAGGGTGGCGCCGTTGGAGTCCGCTTTCCAGTCACCCCAGGGGTCGGTTGAGGGTGACTCGAACGTGGCAAGGTGAAAATAGTCTGCATTCATGCTGGTCTCTCCTGGGGGTGATCAGGCGAGCGTATTGCACCCCGTGGAGAAGGCAAACTGGCAAAAATATCAGGTGCGCGAAGGTGCTTTGTTAGGTCCATGCGACGCCAGGCGCTCTAGCGCGGCGCGCAGCTTGGGGTCGGTAATCCCCTCGGCGGTATCGCGAAGGCTTTCGGCGGCATTGCTCGAAAGCTCGGTGGCATGCCCGCCACGCTTGGCGGGCACCAGCGGCGGTTGCACCTTGTACAGGATGCGCCGCAGGTTGCCGAACGCTTCCATGGCTTGCAACTCCCGCATCAGGCGTTTCTGCTGATAGCGCAGGCGGGTGGCCCAATGGCCGTCGGTCACCACCAGCAACAAGGTACCGTCACGCCAGGAGGCAACGTGGCAATGCTCGCGGGCGGCCGGCTGCAGCTGGCTTTCCAGCAGGCGCTGCAGGTGTTCCAGGCGTTCGGCCTGGTTCAACAGCAGGCGCAGCGGACGGACCTGGCGCAGCAGTGCCGAAGGAAGCTGGGCGGGGGAGGGTATATAGGCCATGCGGGTACGTATGAAGTTACAAGATCGGCAGTCTAACAGATGCGGGGTTATCGATTGCCTGCACTGGCCGCTTCGCCGATAAACACTGGATACGAGCTATTCTCGATACGTTTCATCTTTCTCAGCCTTGAACTCAGGGAAAATGCCCCTATCTAAGAAACGCCCCTGCCAAAACGCTGTACCAGCATCGTGGAATCCACCACTTTCCTCACCATCGTTTCCGGGTAGAATGCTCGTTCGCATGCGGCCTTAGGGCTGCACGGGCGACTCATGGGGCCGCCCTCCATCCCTACGTGTGGAAGATCCTGCCGATATGTTTGCGCCTTTGTTAAAGAAACTTTTTGGAAGCAAGAATGAGCGTGAAGTCAAACGCATGCTCAAGACGGTGACTATCGTCAATGCCTTCGAAGAGAAGATGGTGGCCCTCTCCGATGAGCAACTGCGGGGCAAGACCGCAGAGTTCAAGGAACGCTTGGCCAAAGGCGAGACACTGGACCAACTGCTGCCCGAAGCCTTCGCCGTGGCCCGTGAGGCCGGCAAGCGTGTGATGGGCATGCGCCACTTCGACGTGCAGCTGATCGGCGGCATGACCCTGCACGAGGGCATGATCGCAGAAATGCGCACCGGTGAAGGCAAGACCTTGGTCGGTACCTTGGCCGTCTACCTCAACGCATTGTCCGGCAAGGGCGTGCACGTGGTGACCGTCAACGACTACCTGGCCCGCCGTGACGCCAACTGGATGCGCCCCTTGTACGAGTTCCTCGGTCTGTCCGTGGGCATCGTCTCGGCGTTCCAGCCGCCGGAAGAAAAGCGCGCTGCCTACGCCTCCGACATCACTTACGGCACCAACAACGAATTCGGTTTCGACTACCTGCGCGACAACATGGCGTTCAGCCAGGAAGAGAAGTTCCAGCGTGAACTCAACTTCTCGGTCATCGATGAAGTCGACTCGATCCTCATCGACGAAGCCCGTACCCCGCTGATCATTTCCGGGCAGGCCGAAGACAGCTCCAAGCTGTACATCGAGATCAACCGCCTGATCCCGCGTCTGACCCAGCACATCGAGGAAGTCGAGGGCCAGGTCACCCAGGAAGGCCACTTCTCCATCGACGAGAAGAGCCGCCAGGTCGAGCTCAACGAAGCGGGTCACCAGTTCATCGAAGAGATGCTCACCCAGGCCGGCCTGCTGGCCGAGGGCGAGAGCCTCTACTCGGCACACAACCTGGGCCTGCTGACCCACGTCTACGCTGGCCTGCGCGCGCACAAGCTGTTCCACCGCAACGTCGAATACATCGTCCAGGACGGCCAGGTCCTGCTGATCGACGAGCACACCGGCCGTACCATGCCCGGTCGTCGTCTGTCCGAAGGCCTGCACCAGGCCATCGAAGCGAAAGAGAACCTGAACATTCAGGCCGAGAGCCAGACCCTGGCTTCGACCACCTTCCAGAACTACTTCCGCCTTTACACCAAGCTGTCCGGCATGACCGGTACCGCCGACACCGAAGCGTTCGAGTTCCAGTCGATCTACGGCCTCAACGTGATGGTGATCCCGCCGAACAAGCCGCTGGCGCGCAAGGACTTCAACGACCTGGTGTACCTGACCGCCGACGAGAAATACGCCGCGATCATCGCCGACATCAAAGAAAGCATGACCCTGGGTCGCCCGGTGCTGGTGGGTACCGCGACCATTGAAACTTCCGAGCACATGTCGAACCTGCTGCAAAAGGAAGGTATCGAGCACAAGGTACTGAACGCCAAGTACCACGAGAAGGAAGCCGAGATCATCGCCCAGGCGGGTGCTCCGGGCGCGTTGACCATCGCCACCAACATGGCTGGCCGTGGTACCGACATCCTGCTGGGCGGTAACTGGGAAGCCGAAGTGGCTGCCTTGGACAGCCCGACCGCCGAACAGATCGCGCAGATCAAGGCCGACTGGCAGAAGCGCCACCAGCAGGTGATCGAGTCGGGTGGCCTGCATGTGATTGCCTCCGAGCGTCACGAGTCGCGCCGTATCGACAACCAGCTGCGTGGCCGTTCCGGCCGTCAGGGTGACCCGGGTTCCAGCCGCTTCTACCTGTCGCTCGAAGACAGCCTGATGCGTATCTTCGCCTCCGATCGGGTGAAGAACTTCATGAAGGCACTGGGCATGCAGTCCGGCGAGGCGATCGAGCACCGCATGGTCACCAACGCCATCGAGAAAGCCCAGCGCAAGGTCGAAGGCCGCAACTTCGACATCCGCAAACAGCTGCTCGAATACGACGACGTGGCCAACGAGCAGCGCAAGGTGATCTACCACATGCGCAACAGCTTGCTGGCGGCCGAGAACATTGGCGATACCATCGCCGAATTCCGCAAGGAAGTGCTGGACGCTACCATCAGCCAGCACATCCCGCCGCAATCGCTGCCCGAGCAGTGGGACGTGGCCGGCCTGGAAGCCTCGCTGGCGAGCGATTTCGCCATGAAGCTGCCGATCCAGCAATGGCTCGACGAAGACGACCACCTCTACGAAGAGACCCTGCGCGAGAAGCTGCTGAGCGAGATCACCAGCGCCTACACCGAGAAGGAAGACCAGGCCGGCATCGACGCCCTGCGTACCTTCGAGAAGCAGATTCTGCTGCGTGTGCTGGACGACCTGTGGAAAGACCACCTGTCGACCATGGACCACCTGCGCCACGGCATTCACCTGCGCGGTTATGCGCAGAAGAACCCGAAGCAGGAGTACAAGCGCGAGTCGTTCACGCTGTTCCAGGAGCTGCTCGAGTCGATCAAGCGCGACACCATCCGCGTGCTGTCGCACGTTCAGGTGCGCCGCGAAGACCCGATCGAAGAAGAAGCCCGCCTGCGCCGCGAGGCCGAAGAACTGGCCAGCCGCATGCAGTTCCAGCATGCCCCTGCGCCAGGCCTTGAAAGCGAGCAACTGAGTGAAGAGGGCGCCGAAGTGGCTGTGGCCACGGCTCCGGTGCGCAACGACCAGAAGCTGGGCCGCAACGAGCCATGCTGGTGCGGTTCGGGCAAGAAGTTCAAGCATTGCCATGGGCAGATCGAGTGATCTGATCTGACTCTTGTAAAAGCCTGGGGCCGCTTTGCGGCCCTTTCGCGACACAAGGCCGCTCCTACAGGTACCGCGCTCGTCTACGGATTGGCGCGGCCCCTGTAGGAGCGGCCTTGTGTCGCGATGGGGCGCAAAGCGCCCCCGTTTTTCGACATTAATCGTTTTATCTAGGAGCGCTCTAATGGCTGTTGGTCTTGGTCCTTTGCCCACCCTGCACCCGGTTCCGGGTTTTGAACTCGGCATCGCTTCTGCCGGCATCAAGCGCCCTGGGCGCAAGGATGTGGTGGTCATGCGCTGTGCCGAAGGCTCCAGCGTCGCTGGCGTGTTCACCCTCAACGCCTTTTGCGCCGCTCCGGTTATCCTCTCCAAGCAGCGCGTTCAGGGCACTGTGCGTTACCTGCTGACCAACACCGGCAACGCCAACGCCGGTACCGGTGCACCTGGCCTGGCCGCTGCCGAGCGCACCTGCGCCAAGCTCGCCGAGCTGACCGGCGTGCCGGCCGAGTCGGTACTGCCATTTTCCACCGGTGTGATCGGCGAGCCGCTGCCGGTCGAGAAGATCGAAGGCGCCCTGCAGGCCGCCCTGGACGACCTGTCGGAGAACAACTGGGCTGAAGCCGCCACCGGCATCATGACCACCGACACCCTGCCCAAGGGTGCCAGCCGCCAGTTCCAGCACGATGGCGTGACCGTCACCGTTACCGGCATCAGCAAAGGCGCCGGCATGATCCGCCCGAACATGGCCACCATGCTCGGCTACATCGCCACCGACGCCAAGGTCGCACCCCAAGTGCTCAAGGACCTGATGCTCGATGGCGCCAACAAGTCGTTCAACCGCATCACCATCGATGGCGACACCTCGACCAACGACTGCTGCATGCTGATCGCCACCGGCAAGGCCAACCTGCCGGAAGTCACCGAAGCCAGCGGTGCGCTGTTCGAAGCCCTGAAAAAGGCCGTATTCGAAGTGTGCATGGACGTGGCCCAGGCCATCGTCCGTGACGGCGAAGGCGCCACCAAGTTCGTCACCGTGCAGGTCAACGGCGGGGGTAACCATCAGGAATGCCTGGACGTCGGTTACGCCGTGGCTCACTCGCCGCTGATCAAGACCGCGCTGTTCGCCTCCGACCCCAACTGGGGCCGCATCCTGGCGGCCGTTGGCCGTGCCGGCGTGCCGGCGCTGGATGTCAGCCTGATCGATGTCTACCTGGACAACGTCTGCATCGCCAGCCAGGGCGGCCGTAGCCCTAGCTATACCGAGGCACAGGGTTCGGCGGTAATGGCCCAGGAAGAGATCACCATCCGCATCGAGCTGGGCCGCGGTGCGTGCAGCGAAACCATCTGGACCACCGACCTGTCCCACGAGTACGTGAAGATCAACGCCGAATACCGCACCTGATGCATGTGGGGCCGCATGCGGCCCCATAACCCCAGACAAATGGAGCCGAACCATGAGCTACCACCTGATCATCGGCGACAAGTTGCATTCCTCCTGGTCGCTACGCGGCGCCCTGGCCCTTGAGCTGGCTGGCGTTGCCTACGAAGAAACCCTGATCAAACTCAACCAGCCCGACACCCGCCAACGCCTGCTCGCTTACTCGGCCACCGGCAAGGTGCCATTGCTCAAGACCGAGCACGGTGTGATCGCCGACTCGCTGGCTATCGCCGAATACCTCAACGAACGCCACCCAGAGGCCCAGCTGTGGCCTGCCGATGTCGCTGCCCGTGCTCAGGCCCGTTCGGCCTGCGCGCAGATGCACAGTGGCTTCTTCGCCCTGCGCGGGGCGATGCCGTTCGACCTGGCCCGTGATGAAGCCCTGGAGAACGTGCCGCTGGACGTGCAGGTCGATATCGACCGTATCGTCGCGCTGTGGTCCGAGTGCCGCTTGGTTGCCAAAGACAGTGGGCCGTTCCTGTTCGGCAAGCCGACCTTGGCCGACGCCTACTTCGCCCCGGTGGCTGTGCGCTTGCGCACCTACCGCGTTGAGGTGCCTGCAGAGGCGGCAACGTACATCGAGACCATTTACCAGTGGCCGGCCTTCAAGGCCTGGCAACAGGCTGGCCTGGCGGAGCGAGCAGGGTGAAACGTATTCATGTAGTGGCCGCAGTGATCCGCGGCGCCGATGGCCGCATTCTTATCGCGCGACGGGCTGATACCCAGCACCAGGGTGGCCTTTGGGAATTCCCGGGCGGCAAGGTGGAAGAGGGCGAGAGCGTCGAAGCGGCGCTGGCCCGCGAGCTTCGTGAGGAGCTGGGTATCGAAGTGACCCGTTCACGGGCGCTGATCAAGGTCAGCCACGATTACCCGGACAAACAGGTGTTGCTGGAGGTTCGCGAGGTCGAGGCATTCACCGGCGAGCCCCATGGTGCCGAGGGCCAGCCGTTGGCCTGGGTAACACCACGCGAACTGCCGCAGTACGACTTCCCCGAGGCCAACAAGCCGATTGTCGCCGCCGCGCGCCTGCCGGACCAGTATCTGATCACCCCCGATGGCCTTGAAGTGCCTGAGATGCTCAAGGGCATCCAGAAGGCGGTCGCCAGCGGCATACGCCTGATTCAGTTGCGCGCGCCGGACATGTACGACCCCAAGTACCGCGACGTGGCGGTGGATGCGGTTGGCTTGTGTGGCGGCAAGGCCCAACTGATGCTCAAGGGGCCGCTGGAGTGGCTGGGCGATTTCCCGTCTGCGGGTTGGCACCTGACGGCCGCACAGCTGCGCAAGTATGCGGCCAAGGGGCGGCCATTCCCTGAGCACCGTTGGTTGGCGGCGTCCTGCCACAGTGCAGAAGAGCTGGCGCTGGCGGAACAGATGGGGGTCGACTTCGTCACCCTGTCGCCGGTGCAGGCGACGCAGACGCACCCCGAGGCCGTGCCGCTGGGCTGGGATGAGGCGCAACGGTTGATTGCGGGCTTCAGCCGGCCGGTGTTCTTGCTGGGTGGTGTCGGGCCGGGTGAGCGTGAGCGCGCTTGGAAAGTCGGCGCGCAAGGCGTTGCCGGGATTCGGGCGTTCTGGCCTGAGATTTGAGTCGCCAGTACGGGGGCCGCTTTGCGGCCCATTCGCGGGGCAAGCCCGCTCCCACACGAGGATCGCGCAGTACCTGTGGGAGTGGGCTTGCCCTGCCGTGGCGCTCTCAGCTTTGAGGCTTTTCTGCGGGTTGCCATAGCACCTCGGCAACCCCCTGCCGGCGGCCAATGATCCGCGCTGCCACGAACAATAGATCCGACAGCCGATTGATATACGCCAACCCCACCCCTTCCAGTGGTTCCACTGCGTTCAACTGCTGGCAGCGGCGCTCTGCGCTGCGCGCCAGGCAACGGCACACATGCGCCTGCGCCACCAATGCCGAGCCACTGGGCAGGATGAAGTTCTTCAACGGCCCCAGCTCCTCGTTCCAGACATCGATTGCCGCTTCCAGCCGCTGCACTTCGGCCAGGTTCAAGGCTTGGTAACTGGGCATCGCCAGTTCGCCACCGAGGTCGAACAAGCGGTGCTGACAAGGCGCCAGTACCTCGCTGACCTCAGCCAGCCCTTGCTCATCCAGCCCTGCCAGCAGCAGCCCCAGCTGGCTGTTGAGGCTGTCCACCTCGCCAATCGCTTCGATGCGTGGGTGGTCCTTGGGCACCCGACGGCCGTCGCCCAGGCCGGTTTCGCCCTGGTCGCCAGTGCGGGTGTAGATCTTCGACAGGCGGTAGCCCATGTCATGCCTCCGTGGTGTTCGGTGCCGTCGCTGCCGGCTGGCCGAGGGGCAGGCGCAGGGTGAAGCACGTGCCCTGGCCGGGCGTGGACTGCACCTCCATCTGCCCCTTGTGGTTGTTGGTGATGATGAAATACGAGACCGAAAGGCCCAGGCCGGTGCCCTGGCCGATCTCCTTGGTGGTGAAAAACGGCTCGAAGGTGCGCTTGCGCACGGCTTCGGGCATGCCCACGCCGTTGTCCTCGACTTGGATTTCGGCCCAGGGCGGGTTGAGCCGGGTGCGCAGGGTGATGCGCCCAGGCTCGCTGGGTTGCGGGCGCAGGTGAATGGCCTGGGCAGCGTTTTTCAGCAGGTTGAGCAGCACCTGTTCCAGCTCGTTGGCGGTGCACGGCACCGGCCCGAGGTGTGGGTCGAACTGGCGCACGATGGCCTGGCCCTTGAAGTCGAAGCCGATGGCCAGGTCGAAGTCGTTGCTGGCGATCTCCAAGGCCTGGTCGATCAGTGCCGGCAGGTCGCAAGGTGCCAGCTGGCGATTGCTGCGCCGGCTGAAACTGAGCATGTGGGTGACGATCTTGGCGGCCCGCGCACCGGCCTGCTGAATCCCGTCGAGCAGCTGCGGTACTTCGCGGCTGTCCAGGTAGCGGTTGACGGTGGGCAGGTCGATGCCCAGCTCTTCGGCCTGCTCCTGGTTGCGCGGTAACTCCGGCGACAGGCGCCGACGGATATTCTGCACATTATGCAAAATGGCCCCCAGCGGGTTGTTGATCTCGTGGGCCATGCCGGCGGCCAAGCCACCTACCGAGAGCATTTTCTCTGACTGCACCATCATCTCTTCCAGGGACAGGCGCTGGGTGATGTCGTCGATCCGGATCACCACACCGCGGCCGCCACCGCCCATCAGTGGATAGAAGGTCAGGGCGTAGTGGCGCAGTTCATCGCCCTTGGGCCAGGTGACGCGCTCGATTTTCGCCACCCGGTGTTTTTCCACGGTTTCCTTGAGCTGCGGCAAGAACGGCTTGAGCGGCTCGAAGGCGATGAAGATCGGCTGGTTCAGGGCCTCGTCCAGCGGCGTCCCGGAGAGCACGGTGGCCTCGTGGTTCCACTGGGTGACGTAGAGCTGCTCGTCGAGGGCAATCAGGGCCGAGGGCATGGAGTCGATGATGCTGTTAAGGTAATTCTGGAAGCCTGTGAGCTTTTTCTCGATCTTGCTGCGCACCTGGACTTCCAGCTCCAGCTTGCGGTTGGTGTGACGCGTTTCTTCGGCCAGGCCCTGGGCCTGGTCATAGGCGGTCTGGAATTCATCGCGGGTGCGCTTGAGCTGCTGCTCGCGGGCTTCGATGCGCGAGAGCATGGTATTGAACGCCTCGGCCAGGCTGCCGATTTCGTCGTCGTTGCCGCGCCGGGCACGCAGGGCGTAGCTCTCTTCGCGGGTGACCTGGCGGCTGAGTTCTTCGAGCTGGTTGATCGGCTGGGTGATCAAACGCTTGATTTGCCGGGCCACGACGATCCACAGCAGGATACTGAACACCAGGATGCCCAGGCTGGCGCTGAGCGTGCCGGTGTAGAAGGCGGTGGGCAGTTCGCTGCTGGCCACCAGCAGCAGGTGTGCGGGTGGGTTGGCGTCGCGCGGGATACGGATCAGCTGCGTGCTGCGAAACTCCATCAGGCGCCAGCCGTCGATGTCGCGAAAGCGCCTGGGCAGCGCCAACGGTTCGCCGTGCTGGAGTTGTGCCAGCATGCGGCCATCGCCGCCGTACACCGCCGCCGCGCGTAATGGCGTGTAGCTGTCCAGCTCTTTGAGCAGGGCGCTGGCGGTTTCCGGGGTGTCGCCTGCCCGGGTCGCCAGCTGTGGGTTGGACACCAGCCGGCCGATGGTCTGCAGGGCCTGGGGCGCCATGCTTTCCTGGGTGATCCAGTAGGCGGCGCTGATGAAGGTCAGGTTGGCCACCAGCAGAATGGTCACCAGCAGCACCAGCAGGGCCGCCAGCAGCTTCTGCCCGACCGGGAGGTTTTCCAGGCGTTGGCGCAGGGTCATGGGCAAGGCAATGTCCGTCTCCGGTTGAAAGGGCCAGCGTCAGGCGCTGGGTAAGCCACGTGCCTGCAGGTTATCGACCAGGCGCCGGTGCAGGCGTTCCAGCTGCGGTAGCTGCAGGCCATGGCGATCGGCGGCGCGGCAGGCGTGGCCGAGCAGGTAATGGACCTCGGTTCGCCGCCCGGCTCGCACGTCCTGATACATGGAAGAGTAGTTGGCGGCGGTGGCGAGGATCACCCGTTGCACTTCTTCGTCCAGGTCCTCGGCAGCCTGGGGTTGGCCACAGCGACGCAGCAGCTCGGCCAGCTCGTCGCACAGGGCAGTCACTTCGCCCAGGTGCTCCAGCAGGCCGCCGTTGCGGCACTCGTGCAGCACCGTCAGCGGGTTGATCGCGCAATTGAGCGCGAGCTTGCGCCACAGGCGGGTGAGGATATCCACGGTCCATTCGGCCGGGATGCCGGCGTCGTGCAGGTCATCGAACCATTCCGGGAGCGCCGGCTTCAGCGGGTCACCCAGCCAGTTGAAGCCATGGCCGGCGAAGCGCACTTGCCAGTCGTCCTCGCGAAAAGCCCCTTCGGTACTGGAAGCGAAGATGCAACGGGCATGGGGGACCTGGTCGGCGACTTCGTCCTGGCTGCCGAGGCCGTTCTGCAGCAGCACCAGCTCGGCGCCGTCGGCCAGCCTGGGGGCCAGGCGCGCGATGGCCGGTGCGGCGTCATACGCCTTGCAGGCCACCAGCAGCCGGTGGATCGGGCCGTCGCCCTCGGCGGTTTCGGCGGGGATCGCGTAGTGGTTGGCGGTGTCCTGTTCGTGCAACGTCAGGCCGCCTACCTGCTGATAGGCCTGCAGTCGTTGCGCGTCGCGCAGGATCAAGCGTACCGCCTTGCCCGCGCGCGCCAGGCGGCAAGCCCAGAGGCTGCCCAGGCTACCCGCGCCGAGAATATGCCAGGTGCTGCTCATATGCGTTTCGCAACCCGTTATAATGAGTCCGCATTTTAACCGTCTAACTCAGCGTGCTCCATCTTCAGGCCGAGCGCGCTTTTATTTTTGGAGAAAAACCATGCCTTCGTTCGACGTGGTATCGGAACTGGACAAGCACGAAGTGCAGAACGCTGTAGACAACGCCGTCAAGGAACTCGACCGCCGTTATGACCTCAAGGGCAAAGGCAACTTCGAGTTCAAGGACAAGGACCAGACCGTGCTGCTGACCGCCGAAGCCGAATTCCAGCTCGAGGCGATGATCGAGATCCTGCGCGGTGCGCTGGTCAAGCGCAAGATCGACGTCAAATGCCTGGAAACCAAGGACGCCTACCCGTCCGGCAAGGAAATGAAACAGGAAGCCAAATTCCGCGAGGGCATCGACAAGGAGCTGGCGAAGAAGATCGTCGCTCACATCAAGGATGCCAAGCTCAAGGTTCAGGCCGCCATCCAGGGTGAGCAGGTGCGTGTCACTGGCAAGAAGCGTGACGACCTGCAAGAGGCGATCGCCGCCCTGCGCGCCAAGGAATTCGACATGCCGCTGCAGTTCAATAACTTCCGCGATTGATCGGGGCGTTGCCAGGAACCTCGATGGCGCAATGATGTCCATGGGGGCCGTGGCCGCGGAAATGCCCGCGGCCAGTTTTACCGTGCACATGCCGTTCGGCATCAGGAGATGAACATGGATTTGAACGCTGAAGTCGATCAGCTGGTCCGCCAATCGCAGACCTGGATCCCCTTGATCATGGAATACGGCAGCCGGGTG
The DNA here is from genome assembly GCF_014269165.1 of Pseudomonas sp. SWRI68. Classification (NCBI taxonomy): domain Bacteria; kingdom Pseudomonadati; phylum Pseudomonadota; class Gammaproteobacteria; order Pseudomonadales; family Pseudomonadaceae; genus Pseudomonas; species Pseudomonas sp. SWRI68. Next base: position 187,800 of record NZ_JABWRU010000003.1, read on the forward strand.
TGCCTGGCGTTGCTGACCCTGGCCATCGGCTGGTGGATCGTCAACAAGCTCAGCGCGCGCCTGGGCAAGCTGGTCGGCCTGCGCAACGCCGACCTGGCGCTGCAGGGGTTCATCAGCACCCTGGCCAATATCATCCTGAAGATTCTGCTGTTCGTCAGCGTGGCGTCGATGATCGGCATCGAGACCACCTCCTTCGTCGCCGCTATCGGTGCCGCGGGCCTGGCCATCGGCCTGGCCTTGCAGGGCAGCCTGGCGAATTTCGCCGGTGGCGTGCTGATCTTGATGTTCCGCCCGTTCCGCATTGGTGACTGGATCGAGGCGCAGGGTGTCAGTGGCACCGTGGATAGCATTCAGATCTTCCACACCGTGCTGCGCACGGGTGACAACAAGACGGTGATCATGCCCAACGGCAGCTTGTCCAACGGCATCATCACCAACACCAACCGCCAGCCGACCCGCAAGGTGGTATTCGACGTGGGCGTGGATTACGACGCCGACCTGCAAAAGGCGCGTAATGTGCTGCTGGAACTGGCCCAGGACCCACGTGTGCTGGCCGACCCCGCGCCGCAGGCAGTGGTTTCGACGCTGGGCGACAGCTCGATCACCGTGTCGCTGCGCATCTGGACCAAGACCTCGGACTACTGGGATGTGATGTTCATGCTCAACGAGCATGCCCGTGACCGGTTGAAGGCCGAGGGTATCGACATTCCGTTTCCGCAGCGGGTGATTCGTGTGGTGCAGGAGACGGCCACGCAGTAAGCAACGCTTCAACGCTGGGGCCGCTGTGCGCCCCTTCGCGGGCTTGCCCCGCGAAGGGGCGCACAGCGGCCCTAGCTTTTTCCGCGCCTATTACACTTGTTCACAGCCAAGCCCTGCCATTTCTGGCATACAGGCTGACCCCACCTGTTCCCGCTGAAATTCACCATGAAACCACTGCTGTACATCACCCCCCTCCGAGCCCTGTTGTTCGGCCTGACCCTGGCCCTGTTCGAGTTGCTCACCTACCTGGCCAGCGACGCTGTGATGCCGGCCATGCCCGTGGTGGTCGGCGACCTCGATGCCAGCCCCGAATACATCCCCCACGCCCTGAACCTGTACCTGCTCGGTGGCGTGGTGCTGCAGTGGTTGATTGGCCCTCTGGCCGACCGCTACGGCCGCCGCCCGCTGCTGTTGAGCGGTTGCGTGTTCTTCGGCGTGGCGTGCCTGGCGACGTTCTGGGTACACGACATCGGCCTGTTCAACCTGCTGCGCCTGTTGCAGGGCATTGGCCTGGGCTTTGTCGTCACGGTCAGCTACCCGGCCTTGAACGAGGCGTTCAGCGAAGCCGACGCAGTGCGCATGATGGCCTTGCTGGCCAACATTGCCCTGCTTTCGCCGCTGCTCGGTCCCCTGGTGGGCACCTTGCTGCTGCAATGGCTGGACTGGCGCTGGCTGTTCGTGGCCTTCGCCATCGGTGCGGTGCTGGCCTGGGTGCTGTTGTACCGGTTGATGCCGGAAACACTGGGCGTGGAGCGGCGCGACGGTTCGCGGCTGCCCTTTACGCCGATCCATTTGCTGCCGTTGTTGTCTGGCTACGGCCAGCTGCTGGCCAACCGTCGCTTTGTCGCCGGTAGCGCAGCGCTGGGCTTGGTCGGCCTGCCCTTGATTGGCTGGATCGGCCTGTCGCCGGTGCTGCTCATCCATGACGAAGGGTTGAGCACGATGGAATATGCGCTATGGCAGCTGCCGGTGTTTGGCGGGCTGATTCTCGGCAACCTGATCATCAACCGTATTGCCGACCGTTACTCGCTGTCAGCCCTGGTGCGTGGCGCATTGTGGCCCTACCTGGCGGGCCTGTCGCTGATGGTGCTGGCGACTTGGTACTGGCCAAGCGTGACCAGCGTGGTGGCCGGTATGTCGCTGTATGCCCTGGGGCTGGGGGTGGCCAACGCCGTGCTGTACCGCATGACGCTGTTCGCCAGCGATCAGAGCAAAGGGCTGGTCTCGGCCATGCTGGGGATGATCACCATTGCCTTGCTGGGCCTGGGCGGCGCAGTCATGGCGATGATCGGGGCGGGTGCCAGTTTGCTGCACTTTGCCTTGGCGGCCAGTGTGGCGGGGGCGCTGGCGCTCTGGCCGTTGTGGTTCGTTGTGGGTGGGCGGTCTGGGGAAGGCGCCGTAGCCCAGTAGTATTCGTCGCCTGTACCGCCTCTGCGGGCGCGGGTTCACCCGCGAAGAGGCCGGTACAGGCGGCGAGGTACCCTCAGGGCCGTTCGGCCGCTGGGTTCTCCTCGGGCACCGGTTTGCCGGGCCCGGCTTCCTGACGCCACTGCAGGGCGATCAGAATCAGCGTCGGCACGCCCAGCAGGGCAGTGATCAGGAAGAAGTCGTGGTAACCGAACTTCTCCACCATGACCCCCGAGTAGCCGCCGATCAGCCGTGGCAGCAACAGCATGATCGAGCTGAGCAGCGCGTACTGGGTGGCCGAGAACTTCAGGTTGGTCAGGCTAGACAGGTAGGCGACGAACGCCGAGGTGGCCATGCCGGAGCTGAAGTTGTCCAGCGAGATGGTGACCACCAGCATGTCCAGGTTCGGGCCCATGTCGGCCAGCATCAGGAACAGAATGTTGGTCGCCGCCGAGGCCACGCCACCGATGAACAGGATCGGCATGATGCCGAAACGCACGATCAGCAGGCCGCCGACACCGGCACCGACCAAGGTCATGATGAGGCCGAAGATCTTGCTGACGCTGGCGATCTGGTCCTTGGTGAAGCCCATGTCGATATAGAACACGTTGGCCATCACGCCCATGACCGTGTCCGACATGCGATACGTGGCGATCAGCCCCAGCAGCAGCAGGGCCTGCCAGCGGTAGCGGGCAATGAAGTCGTTGACCGGGGTCAGCACCGGGGCAAGGCCGCGACGGCCCATGGTCGACAGGCACGCCCAGGTCAGCAGCACGTACAGAATCAGGCGCAGGAAGGCGCGGTCTTCCAGCAGCAGGTCCAGCGGGGTGGCGTCACCGAAAATCACGCTGGCCCAGTCGGTATTGAACAGTTGGGTGAAGCTGGCAGGTACCGACACCAACAGCAAGATCAGCACGAATACCGACGCCAGCTGGTGGACCAGGCCATAACGCGCCGCCGACAGCTGGGTACGCAGCGGCACCGAGGGTTCACGCATGACCAGGGTGGTGAACAGCGCGGGCAGCATCAGCAGGGCGAACATGATGTAGGTGCCGGCCCAGGCCTTGTGCAGGTAGCTGAACCCGGTGGAGCCGAACCATTCGGCGAAGAACAGCGCGCCTGCCGTGGCCAGCAGGGCCGCTACCCGGTAGCCGGCCATGTAGCTGGCGGCGAGCGCGGCCTGACGCTGGTCATCGGCAATTTCCAGGCGATAGGCATCAACGGCGATGTCCTGGGTAGCCGAGGCAAACGCCACGAGCACGGCCATGGCAATCAGCCACGACAGGTGTTGCTGCGGGTCGCACAGGCTCATGCCGACCAACCCGACCACCACCAGCGCCTGGGACAGCAGCAGCCATGAGCGGCGGCGCCCCAGGCCACCAAGCAGTGGCAGGCGCCATTGATCGAGCAGCGGTGACCAGACCCATTTGAAGGCATAGGCCAAGCCGATCAGGCTCGCGTAACCAATGGTCTCACGGGCCACACCTGCTTCGCGCAGCCATACCGAAAGGGTCGAGAACACCAGCATGTAGGGCAGGCCGGCGGCAAAGCCGAGCAGCAGCAGTACCAGGGTTGACGGGCTGGCATAGGCAGCAAGCGCAGCGCGCCAGGTTTTACGGGGCATGGGCCAACATCTGCCTCAAGTTTTCGAAAACAAAGCGCGCACTCTAACCGCTGTGCTCCATCGGGCGCCAGCCATGGCGCGTCATATCCACACGATTATTGGTTACATTCACGCCTTCTGCGCGCAACCGCGCCCGTTGTTCGTCGCCTGACGGCGTGCCCAATGCCAGGCTCAGGCGCCCGCCCGCACCGAGTACCCGGTGCCAGGGCAGGCGGGTATCGCCTGGCAGTTGCCCGAGGGTGCGCCCAACCCAACGTGCCGCGCGGCCAAGGCCGGCCAGCTCGGCAAGCTGGCCGTAGCTGACGACCTTGCCCGCGGGCACTTGCCCGAGCACCGAATACAGCGCCGTTCGTCGGGCTTGTGGTGTTTCCAGTGTGTGCCCGTATGCCTCAGACATCAGTGACCCCGTGGCTTGTGGATGAAACCGGACCAGCGGCGAGGCAAATGCGAGTTGAACTCAACGGCATGTGCTCGGTCTTTCCTTGCTCTGGTTGTCCGTATCTGGATAATGCCCGGCTTTTTCGACGAATCGAACCCGTAGTCCGCCTATGTATTCTAGATCCCTGTTGTGCCTGTTAGCTGTCTCCCTGTGCACCGCGCCCGCGTTTGCCGACACCGTGTGGATGAAGAACGGTGACCGCCTGAGCGGCAAGATCAAAGTCTTCGATGGCGGCAAGCTGCTGCTGGAGACCCCCTATGGCGGCTCTATCGCGCTGGACTGGAAAGAAGTCCAGACCCTGGAAAGCGACCAGGAAATGCTGGTCAAGCAGGATGCCTACAGCGGGGAGCGGGCCAAGTCGTTGAAAGCCGCCGAAGCCGGCAAGGTCACCCTGGCCAACGGCGAGGCGCCCAAGACCGTCGACCTGGCCAGCATCGAGCAGATCATGAAGCCCAAGCCGGTGGTCGAGGACCTGGTCTGGAAAGGCAACGTCGACGTCGCCCTGGACTACAAGCGTGCCGAGAATGACACCGACGACTACGACGTCAGCTTCAAGACCACCGCCCGCCATGGCCGCTGGCGCCACAACGCCGAGGGCGAGTACAACCGCGAGACCAAGGACGACGTCACCACCACCGACAACTGGAGTGCCGAGTACGCCCTTGACCGCTTCATTACCGAGAAGTGGTTCTGGCAGGGCCGCATGGAGTACAAGCGCGACCGCATCGAGGACCTGGCCCGCCAGCGCACCGTGGGTACCGGCCCGGGCTACCAGTTCTGGGACGACGAGCTGGGCGCGTTCTCGCTGGGTTCGCTGATCAACCGTACCGACTTCGAATACCAGGACGGCGCCAAGGACAACTTTTATGCCGCGGCGGTCAAGTGGGACTACACCCGCTACCTGATCGGCAAGAATGTGCAGCTGTTCACCAATGGCGAAGTCGCCAAGCCGCTGGGCAGCGTGGCCAACTACTCGCTGGATGCCGAAATCGGCTTGCGCTACAAGGTCACCGAATGGGCCTCGCTCAACCTCAAGGCAGAGAAGGACATCATCAGCGGTACACGTGACAGTGACCTGGACAAAACCCGTTACACCGCAGGCTTTGGCGTGACCTGGTAAAGACGCGATCCGTGTAGGCGTCAGCGGCTCCTGTGGCGGCGGCGGGTGATAATGCTTATCTTGTCACCCATCCAGTCCGCTGCCAGGAGCGCCCTTCGTGAGTACCAATGCCATCCGCCCCGCCCGGGAACTGCTGCTCAAGGAATACCGCGGCGTGCTCTCGACCCACTCCAAGTCCATGCCCGGCTTCCCTTTCGGCTCGGTCGTGCCGTATTGCCTGGATGCACAGGGCAACCCGCTGATCCTTATCAGCCGCATTGCCCAACACACCCACAACCTGCAAAAAGACCCCAAGTGCTCGCTGCTGGTTGGTGAACGCGAAGCAGAGGATGTTCAGGCAGTCGGCCGCCTGACGGTCATGGCCGAGGCGCACAAGCTGGTGGACGAAGCTGCCATCGAAGCCGCCGCCGAGCGCTACTACCGCTACTTCCCCGACGCCGGCAACTACCACAAGGCCCACGACTTCGACTTCTGGGTGTTGCAGCCGGTGCGTCACCGCTACATCGGTGGTTTTGGCGCCATCCACTGGCTTGACCAGGTGACCTTGGCCAACCCGTTCGCGGGCAAGGCCGAGGCGAGCATGATCGAGCATATGAACAGCGATCACGCCAAGGCCATTGCCCACTACGTCGAACTGACCGAGCTGCCACGCTCTGTGCCGGCGCACATGGTCGGTATCGACAGCGAGGGCATGCACCTGCGCATTGGCCAGGCGGTCCATTGGCTGGCGTTCCCGAGCCCATGCAATACGCCGACACAAGTGCGCGAAGCCCTGGTTTTGCTGGCGCACGCCGACCAGTGGCCGGTTGCGGCTGAAGTCGAGGGTTGAAATTGGAAGCTTGCGCATCCATCTGAGGTCTTATTGGGAGGTTCTCTTCCGTCGAGGAATCTTTGATGCGTGCTTTTCTACTGCTGTTTTTGCTGTTTCCTGTGCTGGAGCTGTTCGTCTTCGTCAAGGTCAGCGCGGCGATCGGGTTTTTCCCCGCACTGCTGCTGATCATCGCCGGTTCCGCGCTGGGTGTGCTGGTTATGCGGGTGGCCGGGCTGGCCACCGCACTGCGTGCCCGTGAAAGCCTGCAGCGCGGCGAACTGCCCGCTGAGGACATGTTCCAGGGTTTGATGATGGCGGTGGGTGGTGGCCTGCTGTTGCTGCCGGGCTTCATCAGTGACGTGCTGGGCCTGATTTGCCTGTTGCCATTCACCCGTCACCTGGCCGCGCGCAAGATGCGCCAGCGTGCCGAGGAGCAGGCCCTGCGCCAGCGGGCGTTTCAGGACGATCCGTTCCAGGCGCAGCCGCCTCGTGACGCCGGCCACCGGCCGAATGTGATCGAGGGCGAATACGAGCGTCGCGACAAGTAACCTGCCGGGGCCGCTTCGCGGCCCCTGTTGTTTTCACGTTATGCCTTTGATGAAAATTTTTACGTATCAAGCCTTGTAATTGCATATGGCGGCCTCATGTATGGGTCACCGCAAGGTTTCTGGTGGCAACACCAGACATGACTCAGGTGGTCCGCCCTGCGCGGGCCACCCCCGGCAACGCCGGACCGCATCAACCCGCCGGTGTCGATACCGGCCGATGAAAACCACAATTTGGGAGAGATCGACAATGAAGCTTCGTCCTCTGCATGACCGCGTAGTCATCCGTCGCAGCGAAGAAGAATCGAAAACCGCTGGCGGTATCGTCCTGCCGGGTTCGGCCGCTGAAAAACCTAACCGCGGCGAAATTGTTGCCGTCGGCACCGGTCGCATCCTGGAAAATGGCGAAGTGCGTGCGCTGGCCGTGAAAGTGGGTGACAAAGTGGTTTTCGGCCCTTACTCGGGCAGCAACACCGTGAAAGTCGATGGCGAAGACCTGCTGGTAATGGCCGAGAACGAGATTCTCGCCGTTATCGAAGGCTGATTTCCCCGACTTCCCGTTATTCCAAAGCATTTCAAGGATTAAACGATCATGGCTGCTAAAGACGTAAAATTCGGCGATTCCGCCCGTAAGAAAATGCTGGTTGGTGTCAACGTTCTGGCTGACGCGGTAAAAGCGACCCTGGGCCCGAAAGGCCGCAACGTGGTCCTGGCCAAGAGCTTCGGCGCACCGACCATCACCAAGGACGGCGTTTCCGTTGCCAAAGAGATCGAGCTGAAAGACGCGTTCGAGAACATGGGCGCCCAGCTGGTCAAGGAAGTCGCTTCCAAGGCCAACGATGCAGCCGGTGACGGCACCACCACCGCTACCGTTCTGGCTCAGTCCATCGTCAACGAAGGCCTGAAAGCCGTCGCTGCCGGCATGAACCCGATGGACCTGAAGCGCGGTATCGACAAGGCTACCGCCGCTGTCGTCGCCGAGCTGAAAAACCTGTCCAAGCCATGCGCCGACTCCAAGGCCATCGCTCAGGTAGGCACCATCTCCGCCAACTCCGACAGCTCCATCGGTGAAATCATCGCCGAAGCCATGGAAAAAGTCGGTAAAGAAGGCGTGATCACCGTTGAAGAAGGCTCGGGCCTGGAAAACGAACTGTCTGTCGTTGAAGGCATGCAGTTTGACCGTGGCTACCTGTCGCCGTACTTCGTCAACAAGCCGGACACTATGGTTGCCGAGCTGGAAGGCCCGCTGCTGCTGCTGGTCGACAAGAAGATCTCCAACATCCGCGAGCTGCTGCCAGTACTGGAAGCCGTTGCCAAAGCCGGCCGTCCGCTGCTGATCGTTGCAGAAGACGTTGAAGGCGAAGCGCTGGCTACCCTGGTAGTCAACAACATGCGCGGCATCGTCAAGGTTGCTGCGGTCAAGGCACCGGGCTTCGGCGACCGTCGCAAGGCCATGCTGCAGGACATCGCTGTCCTGACCGGCGGCCAGGTCATCTCCGAAGAAATCGGCCTGTCCCTGGAAACCGCTACCCTGGAGCACCTGGGTAACGCCAAGCGCGTCATCCTGTCCAAGGAAAACACCACCATCATCGACGGCGCTGGCGCCGACACCGAGATCGAAGCACGCGTCAAGCAGATCCGTGCCCAGATCGAAGAGACTTCCTCGGACTACGACCGTGAGAAGCTGCAAGAGCGTCTGGCCAAACTGGCTGGCGGTGTTGCCGTGATCAAGGTCGGTGCTGGCACCGAAGTCGAGATGAAAGAGAAGAAAGCACGCGTTGAAGACGCCCTGCACGCTACCCGTGCAGCCGTTGAAGAAGGCGTGGTGCCTGGCGGTGGTGTTGCCCTGGTACGTGCTCTGAACGCTATCGTTGACCTCAAAGGTGACAACGAAGACCAGAACGTCGGTATCGCACTGCTGCGTCGCGCTGTTGAATCGCCGCTGCGTCAGATCACTGCCAACGCCGGCGACGAGCCAAGCGTTGTGGCCGACAAGGTCAAGCAGGGTTCGGGCAACTTCGGTTACAACGCTGCTACCGGTGAGTACGGCGACATGATCGAGATGGGCATCCTGGACCCAGCCAAGGTCACCCGTTCGGCACTGCAAGCTGCTGCTTCGATTGGCGGTCTGATGATCACCACCGAAGCCATGATTGCTGATGCTCCGAGCGACGCTCCAGCTGGCGGTGGTATGCCAGACATGGGCGGCATGGGTGGCATGGGCGGCATGATGTAAGCCAGCCTTACCCCCTAGCAGCATGAAAAAGCCCCGGCTCGCGAGAGCCGGGGCTTTTTCGTTCTTCTGCGGCCCCTCACTCAGGCAACGCGGCGCTCAGCGGCAGGCGCCTCGACCATGCCCCGCCGATACAGAACCAGGTAGTACGAGCCCAACCCGATCAACCAGCAGAACACCGCCGTCCATACGTTGTGCGACAGAAAGTGGGCGCCCTGCATCATCCGCCCAACCGACAACACTGAACCGGCCACCACCGCCACCACCAATGCCACCCGGGCCAGTCGCGGGCGACGGTCGCGCAGCGCGAAGAACAGCGCAAACAGGCAAAAACCGGTCGCGGCATGCCCGCCTGGCCAGCACAGCCCGGGCTTGTCGGTAGCGGGCCGCGCTTCCAGCAGCTTGCTGTAGGTTTCCTTGCCGCCGAACTGGCTCAGGCTCCACGGGCACTGGACCTGGGTGACCTTTTTAAGCGGTGTGACGAACGCTGTGGACAAACTCAACGCCAGCACCAGGCAGCCCAGTTCTCGGCGCCAGCCAAACAAGCGTTTCCAGAAGAAACTCAGGGCAAATGTCAGCAACGCCAGCAAGCCCAGCAGGATCACCGCCTGCTTGACCCCGTCATGCAGCACGTTCTCCAGCCAGTAGCTGTGGCGCCCGATGAATTGCCCGGCGGCCGGGTCGAAGAACAGGTTGGCCACGTCCATGTCGACCGAGGTCAGCTCAAGCAGGACCAAGGCCACTGCCGTCACCAGCGGGATGCCCAGGTACACCCAGAGGTTGATCGGGCGAGGGCGGCTACGTTCGTGCATGACGACTCCAGGGCGCAAAAAAGATCGGGCATTATCGAGTGGCCGCTATCCTGTGTCCGTGAAGGATCAGTGAAAAAACTGTCAACGGCGGCGAATTTCGCCTGGGGGTGGCACAGTGCAGGCATTGGCCTTAAGCTGCGCCTGCCGCGCACCACAGCGAAGCGCCGCACAGGAGACCCCGATGCGCATTCTATTGGTTGAAGACAACCGCGATATCCTTGCCAACCTGGCTGATTACCTGGGCATGAAAGGCTACACCGTCGACTGCGCCCAGGACGGTCTGTCAGGTTTGCACCTGGCGGCCACCGAGCATTACGACCTGATCGTGCTCGACATCATGCTGCCCGGCATTGATGGCTACACCCTGTGCAAGCGCCTGCGAGAAGATGCCCGGCGTGACACCCCGGTGATCATGCTCACCGCCCGCGATCAACTGGACGACCGCCTGCAAGGCTTCCGCTCCGGGGCCGACGATTACCTGCTCAAGCCCTTTGCCCTGTCGGAGCTGGCCGCCCGCATCGAAGCGGTGCTGCGCCGCGCCCAGGGCGGAGGCCGCCGCACCTTGCAGGTCGCCGACCTCAGCTACGACCTCGACACCCTCGAAGTCACGCGTCAGGGGCGCCTGCTCAAGCTCAACCCGGTCGGCCTCAAGCTGCTTGCCGTGCTGATGCAGAAAAGCCCGCACGTGCTGCGTCGCGAGGTACTTGAAGAAGCCCTGTGGGGCGACGACTGCCCAGACAGCGACAGCCTGCGCAGCCATGTGCACCAGTTGCGTCAGGTGATCGACAAACCGTTCGAAAAACCGCTGCTGCATACCGTCCATGGCGTCGGCTATCGCCTCGCCGAGGGCCGCGATGGAGTTTAAGCAAAGCCTTGCCCAGCGCATTATCATCGCCTTTGCGTTGATGAGTGCGCTGGTCGCCGGGGCCTTCGCCTTCGGCATCGTCGCCACCGTGCACCTGGTTGAAGAACGGCTGATTTCCACGGTGCTGGGGGGCGACCTGCAGCGCCTGTTGCGCATGGACAGTGTGAGCGACTGGAGCCATCGACCGCGCCCTGACCAGCTGTTCTATTTCAGCGGCGGGCGTGATGATTTCGAGTTGCCCAAAGACTTGCGTCATCTCGACAGCGGCTTCCATGAGGTGTTTCGCGATCAGCTGTCGTACCACGCGATGGTCGAGATCGTCGACGGGCGCCGTTATGTGCTACTGCAGGATCAGAGCGATTTCGAAGAGCGCGAGCGCGTGCTGTTTGCTGTGGTGGTCGTGGGCTTTCTGCTCAGCCTGGTGCTGGCCGTCATCCTTGGCTGGCTGGTGGCGCGCAGGGTGATGGCGCCGGTGATCCGCCTGGCGCGTCAGGTACGTCATCGTGACCAGCTGCTTGGCCTGGCGCCGCCCTTGGCGCCCGATTATGCGGCAGACGAAGTCGGCCAGTTGGCCGTTGCCTTCGACGACACGCTGGGCCGTCTGCGCGATGCCTTGACCCGCGAGCGGCTGTTCACCAGCGACGTCAGCCACGAACTGCGCACGCCGTTGATGGTGCTGGCCACGTCGTGCGAACTGCTGATGGAAAACCAGACACTGGACCCGCGTGCGCGCAGCCAGGTCGAGCGGGTCGCCCGGGCTACCGAGGAGATGCGCGAACTGGTCAAGACCTTCCTGATGCTGGCCCGTGCCCAGCGCGACGAGGGCGCCGTGGCCTCGAAGGCAACCCTGCGCGAGGTGGCCGACGAACTCACCGGCGTGTGGCGCGATACCATCGAGCAGAAAGGGCTCACCCTCTATTTCGATGGTCGAGTCAGCGCCAGCCCGGTGCTGTACAACGCCACTTTCCTGCAGTCGGTGATGGGCAACCTGCTGCGTAACGCCGCGCACTACACCGACAGCGGTTACATTCGCCTGAGCCTTGAAGCCAATGGGTTCAGCGTGGAAGACAGTGGTGTAGGCATTCCGGAAGAGCAGCGCGAGGCGATGTTCAAACCCTTCGTGCGCGGCGCCGAACGGCGGGGCGAAGGGCTGGGCTTGGGCCTGTCACTGGTGCAGCGCATCTGTGACGACCAGGGCTGGCGGGTCACCCTGACATCGACCTTGCCGCACGGCTGCCGCTTCCAGGTGGACCTCAGCAAAAGTGTGGAGGTGGGTGACCCTTCGTCGCTCATTGGGTAATGTTTGGTAATACCTCCCGAAAGGACTAACACTTTTTTCACATTGGCATAACCTGATTCCAACGCTTGCTTTCCTAAAGTGGGCGTACTGGAGTCAGGAGATGCCCAATGCGTAGCCCCATCAAGCTTGAATTTTCCGAAAAATACGACCAAGAACACGCGCGCGAATATTTTCTCAAGCATCAGGATGGCCTGGCACGTCGCCTTTCCCACAAACGTGACGAGCAGTTGGCGCGTCGCGCCCTGGCCTTGGCCGGTGAGCCGGGCCTGGTGCTGGACCTGCCCTGCGGTGCGGGGCGCTTCTGGCCGCTGCTGGCGGAAAAACCCAACCGGGTGATCATCGGTGCCGACAACTCCGAGGCGATGATCGAGACAGCCTGTGCCGCGCAACCGCCAGAGGTAGTCGCACGGGTACGGCCCTTGCAAACTTCAGCGTTCGCCATCGACCTGCCGGACAATTCAGTCGACAGCATTTTTTGCATGCGGTTGTTCCACCACATTGGCGAAGCCGCCCACAGAAAGACGATTCTTTCGGAATTTCAACGGGTTAGCCGTGATAGTGTGATTCTGTCGCTGTGGGTTGATGGCAACTTCAAGGCTTGGCGCCGGAAAAAGCTCGAGCAGCGCCGTAGCGCCAAGACTGAGCAGGACAATTACCAGAACCGTTTCGTGTTACCAGCGGATACGGTCGAAGAAGAATTCAAGGCAGCCGGCTTCAGAATTCAGGAACGCTTGGACTTCCTGCCGTTCTATGCCATGTGGCGAGTCTATGTATTGCGCAAGGGGTAGTGTTTGATGGCTGTAGCCCGGAACGGGGAATCGCGGTTCGATTTTTACTGGCGCCAGCAGGGTGAGTGGGTCGAGGAACCCAACCAGCGGCGGGGTGGCGAGAGTGGCGTGCAGCGCCTCAACGACGCCAGCGGCAAACTGCTGTATGCCAAGCGCCAGGTCGGGCACATCTACCGCAGCTTGCTGCACCCTTTTGGCCGGCCGACCGTATTGCGTGAACTCGATGCGCTCAACAGCTTCGAGCAATTGGGTGTGCGTGTACCGCGCATCGTCTTTTGTGGTGCCGAGCGCGATGCCGATCATCAATGGCGGGCGCTGCTGGTCAGCGAAGCGCTGGATGGCTTCATCGAACTCGACACCTGGCATGCCGAAGGTGCTCGCGAGCGTTATCCGCAGGTGGTGCATGAGCGCATGCTCAAGGACCTGGCCGATAACCTGGCGCGCATGCACCTGGGGCATTGGCAGCACGGCTGCCTGTATGGCAAGCATGTCTTCATCAAGGTCATCGGCGAGGGCGAACAGGCGCGGGTCGAAGTCGCCCTGCTGGACCTGGAGAAGTGCCGGCGGCGTATCAGCTGCCAGCGCGCGGCCGGTAACGACCTGCGTCAGCTGCGCCGCCACTCGTCGTTGAATGATGCGGAATGGAAAACATTGCTCTACTTTTACCAGATGGCGTTTGGCAGCGTTGTCAAAGGGTTAGAGCAATGAAACTAGAAATCGCTCGAGCTTTGTTCCTGGTCGCCGGGTTGGCCGTGACCACCGTGGCGGTGGCCGCCTGGGAAGAGCCGAAGCCGATGGTGTTCAGCAAGGCCGAGAGGGTGGACCAGTGCGCATTGCCGCGGGTGGCAAAGCAGCAAGCGCAGGCCAAGCCAGATCAGGACCTGTTGCTGTTCCTGTTCGGCTTGCGTCAGGGGTTGCGGCCGTTCGGCTGAACCCTGGTTGAGTGTAAAAAGCCAGAGGCCCCGTATCGCGGGGCCTCTGGCTTTTTTTGTGGGCCGCTTCAGGCGATTGATGTTTCCTTGGCTTGGGTCTTGTGTGCCAGCAAGGTGTAGATGCAAGGCAGCACAAACAAGGTAAACAGCGTCCCGATCGACATCCCGGTCGCAATCACCGTCCCAATATCGAACCGGCTCACCGCCCCCGCACCGGTCGCCAGGATCAACGGCACCATGCCGAACACCATTGCCGCGGTGGTCATCAGCACCGGCCGCAGGCGAATGGCTGCCGCTTCCTCGATCGCCTCGCGCACGCTCAAGCCTTTTTCTTCGCGCAACTGGTTGGCGAACTCGACGATCAGAATACCGTGCTTGCTGATCAGCCCGATCAGGGTTACCAGCCCCACCTGGGTGTAGATGTTCATGCTGGAGATACCCAGGAACAGCGGCAGCAGCGCACCGCAGATCGACAACGGCACCGTCACCAGAATCACCAGGGGGTCACGGAAGCTCTCGAATTGCGCGGCCAGCACCAGGAAGATGATCGCCAGCGCCAGGCCGAAGGTCACCCACAGGGCGCTGCCTTCCTGGACGTATTGGCGTGCCACACCGGCATAGTCGAAGGCGAAACCTTCCGGGGCCTCTTCGCGGGCGATGGCCTGCACGGTCTGCAGGGCCTCGCCCAGGCTGACCATGGGCACGCCCTGGATGATCGCCGAGTTCAACTGCTGAAACTGGTTGAGCTGGCGCGGGCGGGCGCGGTCGCTGAGGGTAATCAGGGTCGACAGGGGCAGCAACTGGCCCTGGTCGTTCTTCACGTAGTAGTTGTTCAGCCAGCCGGGGTTGTCGCGGTACGGCCGCTCGACCTGGGCAATCACCTTGTAGCTGCGGCCCTCCAGGGTGAAACGGTTGATTTCCGCCTCGCCCAGCAAGGTCGCCAGGGTGCCGCCCAGGGTGTCCATCGAAACCCCCATCTGCGCCGCTTTGGCGCGGTCGATATCGACCACCACCTCAGGTTTGTCGAAGGCCAAGTCGATGTCGAGGAAGGCGAACTTGCCTGACGCTTGGGCGCGCGCCTTGATGCGCTGGGCCACTTCCAGCAGTGCCGGATAATCCCCGGCGGTGTTGATCACGAACTGGAACGGCAGGCCCTCACCGGTGCCGGGCAGCGACGGCAGGTTGAAGCCGAAGATCTGCAGGCCGCCGATTTCCTCAAGCTTGGCCTGCACCAGCGGCAGCAGCTCCATCTGCGTACGTTCGCGCTCGTTCCACGGCTTGAGCAGGAAGCCGCCGATGCCGCTCTGCACACCGTTGAAGCCGTTGATCTGAAACGACGAGTAGTACTCGGGGAAGGCTTTGAACAGCGGCGTGAACTGGTCTGTGTAGGCATTGAGGTAGTCGAGGTTGGCCGGTTGCGGCGAGCTGCTGATCATGAAGATCACCCCTTGGTCCTCGTTGGGCGCCAGCTCGTTCTGGGTGAACTTGAGCAGTACCGGGATCAGGCACAGGATGATCACCGCGAACACCAGCACCACCGGCCGGCTGTTCAGGGTGGCGTGCAGCAGGCGCTGGTAGCGCACCTTGAGGCGCTCGAACAGCCGGTCGAGGCGGTGGGCAAGGCCTGTGGCGTTCTGTTCCGGGCGTAGCAGCAGCGCGCACATCATGGGTGAAAGGGTCAGCGCGACGATGCCGGAGATGATCACTGCACCGGCCAGGGTCAGCGCGAATTCCTTGAACAGCGCTCCTGTAAGCCCGGTCAAAAAGCCGATAGGGGCATACACCGCCGCCAGGGTGATGGTCATCGAGACCACCGGCATGGCGATTTCCCGGGCACCTTCGAGCGCCGCATCGAACGGCGATTTGCCTTCTTCCATGTGCCGGTGGATGTTTTCCACCACGACGATGGCGTCGTCCACCACCAGGCCGATCGCCAGCACCATCGCCAACAGGGTCAACAGGTTGAGCGAGTAGCCCATCATCTGCATGAAAAACAGCACGCCGATCATCGACAACGGGATGGTCACCACCGGGATCAGCACCGAGCGCAGGGCACCGAGGAACAGGAACACCACGACGATGACAATCAGCACCGCCTCGCCGAGGGTCTTGATCACTTCGTCGATGGAGGCCTGGATGAACAGCGTGGCATCGTAGGCAATCGACACCTTCAGCGCCGAGGGCAGCTGGCTCTCAAGCTCCGGCATGATGCGCCGGACTTCCTTGATCACTTCCAGCGGGTTGGCGGCCGGTGTGGCCTTGATGCCGATGTACACCGAGGGGATGCCGTCGAACGAGCTGACCGTGTCGTAGTTTTCTGCGCCCATCTCGACCCGTGCCACATCACCCAGCAACACCCGGCTGTCGCCACTGGTCTTGACCGGCAGGGCGGCGAATGCCTCGGCAGACTTGAGCTCGGTGCTGGCATTGATGCTGGTGACCACGTACTCGCCCTTCACCTCGCCGGCAGCGGAGAGGAAGTTGTAGCGGCGCACGGCGCTGGTCACGTCGGTTGCCGAGAGGCCGAAGCCGGCCAGCTTCACCGGGTCGATCCAGATGCGCATGGCGAACACCTGGTTGCCGAGAATCTCGGCCTCGGCCATGCCCGGCAGGGTGGCAAGCTTGGGCTGGATCACCCGTGACAGGTAGTCGGTGATCTGCGGGTTGCTCATTTCCTTGCTGTAGAAGCTGATGTACATCAGCGCCGAGGCATCGGCGGCCTCCTTGCTCAGCACCGGGTCTTCGGAGTCTTGCGGCAGCTTGTTGCGCACCTCGTTGGCCTTGGCCAGCAGTTCGGTGAACAAACGGTCACTGTCGGCACCGATGCGCGCATAGATAGAGATGATCGAGAAGTTCTGCCGGCTCACCGAGGTCATGTAGTCGATGCCTTCAGCGCTGGCCAGGCTTTGCTGCAGGGGCTGGGTGATATAGCCCTGAATGGTTTCGGCGTTGGCACCCGGGTAGGCGGTGGTCACCGTGATCAGGGCGTTCTCCATCTGCGGGTACTGGCGGATCTGCAGTTTGCTCCAGGCCTGAAAGCCCAGCAGCAAAATCAGCAGGCTGACGACGCTGGCCAGGACCGGGCGGCGGATGAACGGGTCGGTGAACGCCATGCCTGCCTCCTGTCAGTCGTTGTGCGGGGTGCCGTGATCAGGCGTGAGCGCCTTGTCCTGGCCGATGCGGATCGCCGCGCCCGGGGTCAGTTTCAGCTGCCCGGCGGTGACCACCTGCTCGCCAGCTTTCAGGCCCTTGCTGACCACCACCACGCCGTCGCGGCGCTCGCCGGTCTGCACGGTGCGTTGTTCGGCGCTGAGCCGGGGTTGGCCATCGTCGGTTTTCTCTGCGGTGCCGTCCTCGCCTTGCTTGGGCGTGGCGACATACACCGAGTTGCCATACAGGGTGTAGGTGATGGCGCTTTCCGGCACCACCACGCGCGGCTGCGGGTCGGGCAACAGGATCAGCAAGTTGGCAAACATGCCCGGCAGCAGCTTGCCGTCGGGGTTGGCCAGGGTGGCGCGGGCCAGCAGGTTGCGGGTGGTTTCCTCGACCTTGGGGTTGATGGCGCTGAGGCTGGCGGGGAAGGTCTGGCCGGGGTAGGCCGCCACCTGCAGCAGCACCTGCTGGCCAAGGCTCAGGTGCGGCAGGGCCTGTTCGGGCACGTTGAAGTCGACGTAGAGGCTGGACAGGTCTTGCAGGGTGGCGATCACCGTGCCGGCTGCCAGGTAGTCGCCGACATCGACCTGGCGGATGCCGATGGTGCCGCTGAAGGGGGCACTGATGCTTTTCTTGGTCTTCGAGGCCTTGAGCTGATCGACCACTGCCTGATTACGCCGGTACTGGGCGGTGAGGCGATCGTACTCGCCACGGGAAATGGCCGAGTCGACCACCAGCTGGCTGCCCCGGCCGAAATCGACCTTGGCCAGGCCCAGGTCGGCCTGGGCGGTGCCGAGCAGGGCGGTTTCCTGGTCGTCGTTGAGTTGCAGCAGCAGTTGTCCGGCCTTGACCTTCTGGCCGGAGTCGAAGTGCAGGCTTTTGACGATGCCTTCGACTTCAAGGCTCAGCTCGACGCCTTGCAATGCCTTGAGGCTGCCGACGGCGGGCAGGCGCTCTTGCCACTGGCGTTCTTCTGCCAGCGCCGCTGCCACGGTGATGGGCGGTTTGGGGGCAGTGAACACCTGGATCTGCTGGTAGATCGAGTAGGCCTTGTAGCCCCCCAAGGCCAACACGATCAGCAGAACGACGGCCAACATGATGAGCATGCGGCGGCGCAGCATAGGTCCGGTTCCTTGGATACGTGGTTGTTATTCGTTTTGACACGACAACGGGCGACCCTGCCCACGTGTGGATGGGGCAAGTATTGACTGTTTTTGGCAGGATGGGGGATGTATTCGCACCGCCTCTGTGTAGGAGCGGCCTTGCCGGGGCGCCGGACCGGTCGGAAAGGGCTGCGCAGCAGCCCCAGGATCTGAGCGTACAGGCAAAAATTGCTGGGGCCGCTGCGCAGCCCTTTCCGACCGGTCCGGCGCCCCGGCAAGGCCGCTCCTACACGGGTGAACCTCAGGCCAGGTGCAGGTGGTTGTCCCAGAACCCGGAAGGCAGCTGCATCGGTTGCCCGATCAGCTCGGCCTTGCGGCAATCGTAAAAGCGGCAACGCCCCTGCCCGGAGGTCACGACAAAGCCATCTTTCACCGCACCCACCCCAGCGCAATCGGGCATTGGTGCATCCAGCTTCACCGCGCCACTGTCCAGGTCCCAGACGAACAAGCGGTTGGCCCGCGGCGCCGTCAGCGCCACCAGTCGCAAGTCGCTGTGAATGGCAACGCTGGCGGTGTACTGGGCCATGGCCTGCAACTGCCGCTCCGGCACCGGGAAGGCCTTGAATGGCTCGCCCGGGCGCTTGATGGCCAGCAGCTCGGCCGTCTCATCGGCGTCGCCCATGAACTGCTGGCAGGCGGCGATGGTGCCGTCGTCGCCAATAGCCAGGTGACGCACGCTGTTCATCTGCTGGGCGAGGGTTTCCTTGCTCAGCAGGGTGCCGTCGCGCTGCATCAGTACCAGGCTCGGTTGCATGGCGTCGAGATTCATTTCCACGCGGCTTTCGGCCTCGGTGCGGATGCCGCCGTTGGCCACCACCAGTGTCTCGCCGTCTGGTAGCCAGGCGACTTCATGCGGGCCGATACCGTGGGTCGAGAGCTCGCCACTGTGCACCAGGCGTTCGCCCTCGAAACGGTAGACGCCGAGCACGCCGCGCCCAGGGTCGCGGGTATCGTTCTCGGTGGTGTACAGCCACTCGCCATCCTTGTGGATGACCGCGTGGCCATAGAAGTGGCGGTTGAGCTGCGAGGTCACGGTTTGCAGCAGACGCCCGTCGCGCAGGTCGACCAGGTAGCTTTCGGTACCCGGTCGACGGGCGACGAACAGGGCGATCGGCAGCTCGGGGTGGTTGATGATGGCGTGGCAACGCTGGGCAACCTGGGTGCTGAACACCTGGGTGCCGTCCAGGCGAAACCCGACGGCATAATGCTTGCCATCGCCGTCGTCACGCGCGGAGAGCAGCAGAGGTTCGCCGCCTTTGTTGCGCAACAGGCTCCAGCCGCCCAGGGTCAGGGCGCTGAGCAATACACTACCGAGTTTGAGGGCCTGGCGTCGCAGCATGATCAGTCACCGTCGTTGGCATTGAAGCCCAGCTGGATGTTCAACGCCTTGGCCAGCTCGCCTTCGTGCAGGCGGTGGACGACGTTGAGGCTGTCGTAGATCTGGTTGAGGGTCTGCTTGCCGGCGTCATCGGCCAGCAGCTCGCCGAGGGTCTTCTGGTTGTCGGCCAGCAGTTTGATGGACGTAGCGTAAGCCTCGTCGATCTTGCCCGCCAAGGCCTTCTGGTCGCTGCCCAGCAGGCCGCGCAAGCCCTGGTTGTCGACCCCGACCCAGACCGCCTGGGCAGCCTTCAGGCTGGCCTCCAGGCTTTTGAGCGAAGAATGGCTGCGCCAGGCTTCGGCCTGCAGCGGCTGGACGATGCCCTTGCTCTGCCGGCCCATGGGGGCGCCGAGCTTTTTCTTCAGGGTATCCAGGGCGGTGACCTGTGCGCGCAGCAGATCGGCGATGGCCTCGTGGGAGTCGGCGTAGCGCTGGTTGGGGAACTTGGTCATCTGCGAGAGCATGCCGTCGGTGCTGTTCCAGCCCTTGAGGATCTCTTCGGCCAGGGCCTTCTGGTGGTCGGCGATGGCCACCAGCAATGGACAGTAGCGGGCCTTCTGTTCAGGCGTGGCAACATCCGGCTTGCTGTCGAAGAGGATGTACTCGTAGGCCGACAGGCCGCGTACCACGACGCTGGCCTTGCCCAGGGTAGCGGCATCGACGGGCTTGTCGGCGTTGACCAGTTGCTCGACCTGGCGGCCGACCAGGTTCTTCTTGTCGGGCCAGAACTGCACCTGCCAAGGACGGTTGCCTTCGGCCAGTGGGCCGACCAGCAAGGGTTGCAGCTCGGCCCAGGCCTTTTGCGCAGTAAGGAAGTCGGCGCGGGCGGTGTCCAGGCTGGCCTTGCCTTCGCAATAGGCCAAGGCGCTGACGGCCAGCTGGCGGTCGGCTTCGACCCAGCGGCTGTAGGTGGGCAGGATCACCTGCTTGGCGATGGCGGCGGAGGTCACCGCTTGCGGGTCCTGCGGCGAGCAGGCGCCGAGGGCGAGTGCGGCGAGGCTGGTGAACAACAGTTTAGGTCGGAACATGCCCGGCTCCTTGCGCGTTTAAAGTGAATTCAGGAAAGCCAGCAACGCGGCGCGCTGCTCGGCATTGAAGGTGAGTACGAAGTTGCGCGCCGCTTGCGCTTCGCCACCGTGCCAGAGCACGGCTTCGAGCAGGTTGCGGGCACGGCCGTCGTGCAGGAACTGGCTGTGGCCACTGACCGTTTCGCTCAGGCCTATGCCCCACAGCGGCGGGGTGCGCCAGTCCTGGCCATTGGCGGCGAATTCGGTGCGTTCATCGGCCAGGCCCGGCCCCATGTCATGCAACAGCAGGTCACTGTAGGGGCGGATCACTTGGCCGGCCAGCTCAGGCTCTGCGGCGTTTGCGGCGGTGGTGAATTGCGGGGTATGGCAGCCTTGGCAACCGGCCTGGAAGAACAGGTTCTTGCCCGCCAGCACCTGCGGCGAACCCACGTCGCGACGGGCAGGCACTGCCAGGTTGCGGGTGTAGAAGGTCACCAGGCGCAGGATGTTGTCGCTGACTTCCTTTTCGCCGCCGATGCCATCGCCGTTGGGGGCGGCCAGGCAGTCGACTTGCGCCGCGGTGCAGTCGTCCTTGGGTTGCAGGGTGGTGGTCAGGCCCATGTCGCCGGCAAACGCATGGACGTTCTGCTGGTTGACGTTGGGTTGCCCGGCTTTCCAGCCGAAGCGGCCAACCACGGTTTTGCCCTGGGCGTCGTCCCAGACCCGGTTGGCACGGCCACGGATACCGTCGCGGTTGCGGTCGTCCGGGTCTTCGTTGGCCAGGATATCGGCTTCGGGGATGGCTTCGAGCAGGCCCAGGCCGATCATCGGCGGCGCCACGCGGGCCGAGAAACGGGTGTCGGGGTGCATCGCGCCGTAGCCAAGCTGGGTGATCTGCAGGCTTGGGCGGCGCAGCTCGACCTGATGGCCGTCCTTGAAGGTGACGGGCTGGTTGGCGTAGGTCACCCGCACCTTGCCCTCCGGTGCTACCCCGGGGATGGCCATGTCCTGCAGCTGGGTGCCGTACACCGGCTCGGGGACCACGCCCAGGCGTTCGATCACCTTGGCCAGGTAAGGCTGGTCGGGGATCGACAGGCGCACCAGCATCGACACCGCGTTGCTGTCATCGAGCGCTGGCGGGTGGCCACGGCCATCGCGTACGTGGCAGTTCTGGCAGGCATTGGTGTTGAACAGCGGGCCGAGCCCATCGCGCGCGGTGGTGGTGGACGGGGCGATCACCCACGGGTTGCGAAAGAAGCTGTTGCCGACGGCAAAGTCCAGGCGCCGCTCGGGCGAGAGGTTGGCCGAAGGCAGGGAGTAGGCATTGCGATCACTGCGCTGGACCGTCGCCTTGCCACCCGACAGCGCTTCGCCGGGCTCGGCCTGGGTGAAACGCGGGGCGTCATCACAGGCACCGAGGGCAAAGGCCAGCAGCAGAGGAGAGAGTCGGAACAGCGACGAGGACATCTAGAACCCTGGGCGTGAGCGAAAAACCGGCGTGCAAGCTTAGCAAAGTGGGGATGTTTGAA
The DNA here is from genome assembly GCF_014269165.1 of Pseudomonas sp. SWRI68. Classification (NCBI taxonomy): domain Bacteria; kingdom Pseudomonadati; phylum Pseudomonadota; class Gammaproteobacteria; order Pseudomonadales; family Pseudomonadaceae; genus Pseudomonas; species Pseudomonas sp. SWRI68. Next base: position 209,665 of record NZ_JABWRU010000003.1, read on the forward strand.
TAAGAGCAATTTGCAATTGCTGGATGAAATCAGTGTCAGGAAGGACAAAACAAAAAAGGCGACCCGAGGGCCGCCTTCTTCAGAACCGCTACAGCAGGGATCAGAATTCGTGATCGGCCGTGTCCGGGTTCAGGTTGGTAATGCCCAGCTTGCCTGCGGCTTGCTCGATCGCACCGGTCTGCTTGACCAGGGAGGCGATGGCATCACGCACGATCTGGTTGCCGGCCGCATTGTCGGCGGCGATCAGCTGGTCGTAGTGCTCGCCCTTCAGGGCGTGGTCGACGATCACCTGGATCTTCGCTTCGGTGGCTTCCAGGTCGGCCTTCAGGGTGGCGTCGGTGGCCGGGTCAACCTTGGCCACCAGCGACGACAGGCTCGGGCCGGTCACCTTGCTGCCATCCGGGCGGGTGTACTCGCCCAGGTAGACGTTGCGGATGCCCTTGGCGTCGTAGAAGTGCGAGTAGTGGGTGTTGTCGCTGAAGCAGTCGTGCTCGTCTTCAGGCGAGTTGGCTTCCAGCGAGACCTTCATGCGCTCGCCCGCCAGTTCGCCCAGCGAGAGGCTGCCCATGCCGAACAGCATCTTGCGCAGGCCGTCGTTGACCGACTCGGCTTCCAGCTTGGCGCGGTAGTTGTCGGCGACGTTCGGTGCCCAGTTGCCGACCATCTCTTCGAGGTCCTTGACCAGCAGGTCGGTGACCGCTTTCAGGTAGGCACGACGGCGGTCGTTGTGGCCGCCGGTGGCGCCGTTGCCTTCCAGGTAGTCGGAGGCTGGGCGGTTGCCGGCGCCCGGGCCGGTGCCGTTCAGGTCCTGGCCCCAGAGCAGGAATTCGATGGCGTGGTAGCCGGTGGCGACGTTGGCTTCGGAGCCGCCCAGCTCGTTCAGGCTGGCCAGCTTCTCTGGGGTGATGTCCTTGACGTCGACCTTCTCTTCGCCGACCTGGATCTCCGTGTTGGCGATGATGTTGGCGCTGGCGGCCGGGTTGCCCAGGGCGTGCTCGTAGCTCTTGTCGACGTAGTCGATCAGGCCTTCGTCCAGCGGCCATGCGTTAACCTGGCCTTCCCAGTCATCGATGATGGTGTTGCCGAAGCGGAAGGCCTCGCTCTGCAGGTACGGCACGCGCGAGGCGAACCAGGCTTCCTTGGCGGCCTTCAGGGTTTCGTCGTTGGGCTGAGCAAGGAACGCGTCGACAGCGGTCTGCAGGGCCTTGGCGGTGCTCAGCGAGTCGCTGTACACGGCGTAGACCAGTTCGGCGTAGTGCTTGACCACCGCCTTGCCAGCCACTTCATCGACAGCCCCAGGCGCCGCAGCGGGGGTGCTGGCGGCAGCAGGTGCCTGAGCTTGCGGAGCGGCAGCCTTGTCATCTTTTTCGCCGCAACCGGCGAGAGCGATGGCGATGGCCAGCAGACTGGCGGAGGCCAGAGGCATTCGAATCATTGTTGGTTTCCCTGCGTCGTGTGGTTGGACCGTGCGGCGTGGCACGCGAAACCGCAACATCATGCGAAAGATTTGCATTTGCTGTAAAGGGGCGAACGCGCAATTCATGTAAATGCCGGTCACGGCCTGTAACCGGGGGCGCCAGCGGCTAGAACATCGAGACCTGGTTGCGTTGGGCCTGCTTGAGGAAGTTGGTCAGCTCGCGGGCCGACAGTGGCTTGCTGTAGTGGTAGCCCTGACCCTCGTGGCAACCCTGGGCGATGATGTAGGTCTCCTGCTCGGCGGTTTCAACGCCTTCGGCGATTACCTGCATGCCCAGGCTCTTGCCCAGCTGGATGATGGCACGGACGATGGTGGCGTCGTCATCGTCGTCGAGCAGGTCCTGGACGAAGCTCTTGTCGATCTTGATCTTGTCCAGCGGCAACGACTTCAGGTAGCTGAGCGAGGAGTAGCCGGTGCCGAAGTCGTCAATGGCGATCAGTGCCCCGGAGCGGCGCAGGCTGAGCAGGTGCTGGGCGGCCGTGCTGATGTCTTCCATCAGGCCGGTCTCGGTGACTTCCAGCTCCAGGCTGCGCGGTGGCAGGCGATAGGCTTGCAGCAGGTTGTTGACCACCCGCGGCAGCTCGCTGTGGTGCAGTTGCACGGTCGACAGGTTGACCGCCATGCGCAGGTCGCTGAAGCCCAGGTCGTGCCATTCGCGCAGCTGCCGGCACGCCTGGTCGAGCACCCATTCGCCGATGGTGATGATGTTGCCGTTCTGCTCGGCCAGCGGGATGAACTGGTCGGGCGGGACCATGCCCAGCTCCGGGTGCTGCCAGCGCAGCAGGGCCTCGACGCCGACCACGCGGTGGTCGCGGTAGCTGATCTGCGGCTGGTACACCAGGTACAGCTGATTGCGCGGCAGCGCTTCGCGCAGGTCTTTTTCCAGCTCGCGGCGGCGGCGCATCTCGCTGTCGACGCTGGCGATGTAGAACTGGTAGCGGTTGCGCGAGCGGGCCTTGGCCAGGGTCATGGTCTGTTCGGCTTTCTGCAGCAACTTCTCGGTACTGTCGCCGTCTTCAGGGAACAGGGTGATGCCGATGGTGGCGCGCAGGCGGATCTGATGGTGGTCGAGGTCGAACGGCACTTCCAGGTCGTCGAGGATGCTCTGGGCCAGTTCGGCCGCTTCATAAGGTTGCTCGATATTGGCCTGGACCAGGGCGAACTGGTCGCCCCCCAGCCGCGCCAGCGCCCCCAGACGGCCACTGTGGGCCCGCAGGCGGTCGGCCAGGGCCAGCAGCAACTGGTCACCGACCTGGTAGCTGAACTGCTCGTTGATGCCCTTGAAGTCGTCCAGGCCCACGCACAGCACCGCCACGCGATGCTGCAGGCGGCCGCCATCGACGAGGATCTTGTCCAGTTGCTGCTGCAGTTGTTGGCGATTGGGCAGGCCGGTGAGGAAGTCGTACTGGGCCATGCGTTGCAGGCTGTTCTCGGCTTCATGGCGCAGGTGGGTGTTGCGCTCGATGGACGCCAGCAATTGGTTGGCGGTGTTGACCCAGAGCCCCAGTTCGTTTTTCTCGTGGCCCTTGAGCAGGGGAATCTGGTGTTGGCTGGGGCGGTCGGGGTTGATCTGGGTCAGGTGCTCGATGATCTTCGACAGCGGCTTGGTCAACAGCCAGTGGTAGACCAGGTACAGCACCAGGCCCATGGCCAGGGCACGCAGCACGCCGGAGATGAAGATGATCACTGCATTGATCAGGAAGTCTTCGCCATAGGACGAGGTGTCGAGGGTGATGCTCAGGTCGCCGTAGTATTCGCTGTAGGGGCCGCGGCCGACCAGTTGGGTGGTATAGGTGCGTTCCTGGCCGAGAATCAGGTCGGTCAGCCAGCGCATGGACATGTCCTGCAGCGGGCGGGACTTTTCTGCCAGCATGGTTTCGTTGGGGTGGCCGATGGATGCCATGCGTACCGATTCGTCCTGGAACAGGCCTTCCATGACCTGCATGCCCATCTCCCGGTCAAGGCTGTACACCGCCTGGGTCGAAGGGTCGCGGAACATGTCGAGGATGCGCTGGGCATCGCTGTTGACAGCCAGGCGGGTCTTGTAGGTGTCATAGACGATTTGCGCACAACTGAGTACGACGCCCACTGCGAGCGCCGACAGCAGCACGACCCTGAGCAACTTGACCGACAAGCTGTTCCGCAATTCCAGCTTCAATGGGGTTTCCTTAATCCATGCGCATGGCATCATTTTGCCATCAATGAAACCAATACACTATCGGCCGGTGTGCCACGGACACAGCGCGAGGAGCGGGGTTGTCCTTGGCAGTATATCGGTCGCCTGGCCCTGCAACTTGAGTGCGCTGTATCAACTTTCCAGAGGTTTGATGTTAGCGCGCAATCCTGGCTGAGCAAGAGGCCATGACCTGCGCATAAAAAAACCCGGCACCAGGGCCGGGTTCTTCGTTCAAGGCTGAATAAACATCAGGCCTTGAAGGTGTTGCCTTCGAACTGTTCGGCAACGAATGCCCAGTTGACCAGGTTCCAGAACGCCTCGACGTACTTCGGACGTACGTTACGGTAGTCGATGTAGTAGGCGTGTTCCCAGACGTCGCAGGTCAGCAGCGGGGTGTCGCCGTTGGTCAGCGGGTTGCCGGCGCCGATGGTGCTGGCCAGGGCCAGGGAACCGTCAGCTTTCTTCACCAGCCAGCCCCAGCCGGAACCGAAGGTGCCAACCGAAGTCTTGGTGAACTCTTCCTTGAACTTGTCGAAGGAACCGAAGGCGGCGTTGATGGCTTCAGCCAGGGCACCGGTCGGTTGACCACCGGCATTCGGGGCCAGGCAGTTCCAGTAGAAGGTGTGGTTCCAGACTTGAGCGGCGTTGTTGAAGATGCCACCCGAAGAGGTCTTGACGATCTCTTCCAGGGTCTTGCCTTCGAATTCGGTGCCTGGGACCAGGTTGTTCAGGTTCACGACATAGGTGTTGTGGTGCTTGTCGTGGTGATACTCCAGGGTTTCCTTGGAGATGTGCGGCTGCAGGGCATCGTGGGCGTACGGCAGCGGCGGCAATTCAAAAGCCATGGTGGATCTCCTGATTCAGGTCTATTTGCGGTTTGCGCAAGGCCGATCACGGGCGGCCCGATAAGCGTCGGCGAGTTTGTACTCTTTGCGACGCAAGGGCTGGATCATAGCACCGGGCCCGGCGCATAACCACGCAACAAACATAGGGAATAGAGGTTCCAGAGCGGTTGGGCGCTGCCGACCAATGGCGTGTCGCTGTCAGGTCAATTGAAGATCAACTGCGCCGCCACCGCGAACATCATCACCGCCACCATCAAGTCGAGCATCCGCCAGGTCGCTGGCCGTGCCAGCCACGGTGCCAGCCAGGCCGCGCCGATCGCCAGGGTCGAGAACCACAGCAACGACGCACTGGCCGCCCCCGCCACATAGGCCCCAGGCACCGTCTGCTGGGCACCGAGCGAGCCGATCAACAGCACCGTGTCGAGGTACACATGGGGGTTTAGCAAGGTCACCGCCAGGGCACTGAGCAGCACCGCGCGGCGCGAACGCACGCCCTGGCCTTGCTGATGCTGCAGGCTCTGCTTGGAACAGGCGCTGCGCAAGGCCTTGGCGCCATACCACAAGAGGAACAGCGCGCCGCCCCAGCGAGCGATGGCCAGCAGTGTCGGGTTGTGCGCCAGTACCGTGGCCAGGCCGAATACCCCGGCAGCCACCAGCAGGGCGTCGCAGACGATGCACAGGGCAGCCACTGGCAAGTGATGCTCGCGGCGCAGGCTCTGGGCGAGGACGAAGGCGTTCTGCGCGCCAATGGCCATGATCAGGCCGAAGGCCACCAGCATGCCGTTCAAATAACTTTGCCACATGGCGGGATACTCCACTGACGCCACGGGACACGGGCGTTGTTCAACGAAAGAAGATGCTGGCCATTGTGGATAAAGCCGCTGTATAAGAAAAACAAATAAAGCTGATCCGGCATTAGGGAAATCGATGTTCGACTACAAGCTGCTAGCCGCCCTTGCGGCGGTGATCGAGCAAGGCGGCTTCGAGCGCGCGGCGCAGGTGCTGGGGCTGTCGCAATCGGCCATTTCCCAGCGCATCAAGCTGCTTGAAGCACGGGTCGGCCAGCCGGTGCTGGTGCGTGCCACGCCACCGAGCCCGACCGAGGTCGGGCGCCAGTTGCTCAACCATGTGCAGCAGGTGCGCCTGCTCGAACGCGACTTGCAACGCCAGGTGCCGGCGCTGGACGAGGAGGGCATGCCCGAGCGTTTGCGCATTGCCCTGAACGCCGACAGCCTGGCCACCTGGTGGGCGGGCGCGGTAGGCGCGTTTTGCGCTGAGCACAACCTGCTCACCGACCTGGTGGTAGAAGACCAGGAAGTGGGCCTTAAACGCATGCGGGCGGGCGAAGTGGCGGCCTGCCTGTGTGGCAGCGAACGGCCGGTGGCCGGCGCGCGCAGCCTGCCTTTGGGTGCGATGCGTTATCGCGCGCTGGCCAGCCCGGTGTTCATGGCGCGGCACTTCCCGCAGGGTTTCGAGGGCAGGCGCCTGGCCCGCACGCCGGCGATCGTGTATGGCCCGGACGACTTTCTGCAACACCGCTACCTGGCATCGCTGGGTATCGAAGGCGGTTTCCTGCATCACCTGTGCCCGTCGTCCGAAGGTTTTCTGCGCATGACCGAAGCGGGGCTTGGCTGGGGGCTGGTGCCTGAGTTGCAGGCACGCGAACAACTGTCCAGCGGGCAATTGGTGGAAATATGCGCCGATACTCCCATCGATGTGCCGCTGTACTGGCATCATTGGCGCAATGGCGGGCACTTGCTCGCGCAACTGACCGACCACCTGCGGCACACGGCACGGCAATGGCTGGTGCCGTTGTAGCCACGGCTGGCGTCAGTTGCATCTGAAATCTGGCAAGGCGGAGTCTTACATGCGAATTCTGGTCACTGGCGCGAGCGGCTTCATCGGCGGGCGCTTTGCGCGCCTGGCGCTGGAGCAGGGCCTGGACGTGCGGGTCAGCGGCCGACGTGCCGAAGGTGTCGAGCACCTGGTCAAGCGCGGTGCGCAGTTCATCCCTGGCGACCTGGGTGATGCCGAACTGGCCCGGCGCCTGTGCCAGGGCGTCGAAGCGGTGGTGCATTGCGCGGGTGCGGTGGGTAACTGGGGGCGCTTCCAGGACTTTCACCAGGGCAACGTGGTGGTCACCGAAAACGTGGTCGAAGGTTGCCTGAAGGAGCATGTGCGGCGCCTGGTGCACCTGTCGTCGCCGTCGATCTACTTCAATGGCCGCTCGCGCCTGGACATCCGTGAAGACCAGGTGCCGCGGCGCTTTCATGATCACTACGCACTGACCAAGCACCTGGCCGAGCAGAAGGTGTTCGGTGCCCAGGAGTTTGGCCTGGAGGTGCTGGCGCTGCGCCCGCGCTTTGTCACCGGTGCCGGTGATGCCAGCATCTTCCCGCGGCTGATGCAGATGCAGCGCAAGGGCCGCGTGGCAATCATCGGCAATGGCCTGAACAAGGTTGATTTCACCAGCGTGCACAACCTCAACGAAGCATTGCTCAGCGCCTTGTTCGCCGACGACCGCGCGCTGGGCCAGGCCTACAACATCAGCAATGGGCAGCCGTTGCCACTGTGGGATGTGGTCAATTACGTGATGCGCCAGATGCAACTGCCGCAGGTTACCCGTTACCGCTCCTATGGCCTGGCCTACAGCCTGGCCGCGTTGAACGAGGCGGCCTGCATGCTGTGGCCGGGGCGCCCGCAGCCGACCTTGTCGCGCCTGGGCATGCAGGTGATGAGCCGTGATTTCACCCTGGACATCAGCCGCGCCCGGCAATACCTGGACTACCAGCCCAAGGTCAGCCTGTGGACGGCACTGGACGAGTTCTGCGCCTGGTGGAAGCACCAGCCTGAAGGCCTGAAGTTCGGCTGAGGCTGATGATGGTCATCAACGTGCTGCGCTTGCAGTTTATACTCGTGCCTCTTTGCGACTACTGCGGTTGAATGTATCCATGCGTAACCATGCTCACGACGATTACGATGATGTGCCTACCCTGAGGGCCGGCACCCCCGACGATGACGAACTGATGCCAGCGCACGTGGTGCGCAATCGCCAGAAAGCCGAGCGTGGGGCCAGCACCGCGCCTTTGTGGGCGCTGCTGGGGGCGTCGTTCATCGCCTTGGTGGGGTTGGGCTGGTGGAGCTTTCAGCAGATATCGCTGATGGAGCAGCAACTGGTCGCGACCCAGGAAAGCTTTGCCCGCATCAGCGAAGAGGCGGCCGGGCGGCTGCAGGCCATCAGCGGCAAGGTGGCGGCCAGCGAATCGACGGTCACGACCGGCAGCGAGGCCTTGAAACTGCAGATCCGCCAGTTGCAGCAAGGGGTGGCCGGGCAGACCGGTGACCTGGGCAAGCGTCTGGAGCAGGTGCTGGCCGATACCCGTGAACAGCAAAAAGCCGTGACTGAGCTGCAGACCCAGTTGCAGGCGCAGTTGAAGCTGGTGAATGGCGAACTGGCTGCGCTGAAGTCCAGCCAGGTCGATGGCGGCAAGCTGGATGCCCAGTTCAAGACGTTGACCACGGATGTGGCCGCCTTGAAAGCGGCGCAGGTGGATGGCGGCAAGCTGGATACTCAGCTCAAGAGCCTGGGCAGCGATGTGGCGGCGCTGAAGAAGCAGGGCAACCCGAGTGCTGCGATCCAGAACCTGGAGCAGGACATGCTGGTGTTGAAGAGTCAGATCGACAATCGCCCGGCTGCTGCGCCGTCATCGAGCGGTGCTTCGGTGCAGGAGTTCGATGCGTTCCGTGGGCAGATGACCCGCAGCCTGAATACGTTGCAAAGCCAGGTCCAGAACCTGCAACAGCAGATCAACGCGCGGCCTTGAGCCTTACCGCCGGGGCAACGCGCCCCGGCGGCCGATCCGCTTACAAGCGCGGGTAATCGATGTACCCCACCGGCCCCTTGCCGTAGAACGTTTCCGGGTGTGCCGGGTTCAAGGGGGCATCTGCCGCCAGGCGCGCCGGCAGGTCTGGGTTGGCGATGAATGGCACGCCGAACGCCACAGCGTCGGCCTTGCCGCTGGCCAACGCGGCATTGGCACTGGCCTTGTCAAAACGCTCGTTGACGATGTAGGGGCCGCCGAACGCTTGCTTGATCAGTGGGCCGATGCTGTCGTCGGCGTCTTTCTCCCGCGAGCAGATGAAGGCGATGCCGCGCTTGCCCAGTTCACGGGCGACGTAGGTGAAGGTCTCGGCCCGGTCGGCGTCGCCCATGTCGTGTGAGTCGGCACGCGGCGCCAGGTGCACGCCCACGCGGTTTGCCCCCCACACTTCAATGGCGGCGTCGGTCACCTCAAGCAGCAAACGTGCGCGGTTTTCCAGCGAACCACCGTAGCGGTCGGTGCGCTGGTTGGTGCTGCTTTGCAGGAACTGGTCGAGCAGGTAGCCATTGGCGCCATGCACCTCGACACCATCGAAACCGGCGGCCTTGGCATTTTCGGCGCCGCTGCGGTATGCCTCGACAATGTCGACGATCTCTTCGGTTTCCAGTGCGCGCGGTGTGGGGTAGTCGGTGAGCGGACGCACCAGGCTGACATGGCCCTTGGGCTTGATTGCGCTGGGTGCCACGGGCAGCTCGCCGTTCAGGTAGCTGGGGTGGGAAATGCGGCCGACATGCCACAGTTGCAGGAATATGCGCCCGCCGGCGCCATGCACGGCCTTGGTGACGTTGTTCCAGCCGCGCACCTGTTCATCGTTCCAGATGCCTGGGGTGTCGGGGTAGCCGACCCCCATCGGCGTGACCGAAGTCGCTTCGCTGAGGATCAGCCCGGCGCTGGCGCGCTGCACGTAGTATTCGGCCATCAGTGCGTTTGGCACCCGGCCTTCATCGGCGCGGCAGCGGGTCAGCGGGGCCATGATGATGCGGTTGGGCAGTTGCAGGTCGCCCAGCGTGATCGGGTCGAAGAGCGTAGTCATGCGGTTTCCTTTTCAGAGCGCTCGGCTCAACTGTGCGAGGAAGGCCTGAACGGTCTCCTCATTGCGTTTGAAGAAGTGCCATTGGCCGATCTTCTGGCTGTTGATCAGGCCGGCGCGCTGCAAGATGGCCAGGTGCGCAGAGACGGTCGACTGCGACAGGCCGCAGCGTTGGTCGATCTGCCCGGCACAGACGCCGTGTTCGGTGCTGTGGTGCTGGTCAGGAAACTGCGTTGCCGGGTCCTTCAGCCAGTCGAGGATTTGTCGCCGTACCGGGTGGGCCAGGGCTTTTATTATTTCGTCCAGATCGAGGGGCATGGGGTGGGGCTCGTGGTGAAGCGGTAAATCGCGGTAGGGCGAAATGTAAATCGGTATTTCGCGATATACAAATATGAAGACGTTCTGAGCTGAGCACCAATTGCTATATCGTGTGATGACGATATAGGCCTGGGCGGTGCTAGACTTGCGCCATGAACTACCTCGCACACCTGCACCTGGGCGGCCCTGCGCCGCAGCAATTGCTCGGCAGCCTGTATGGCGATTTCGTCAAGGGCACGCTGGAAGGGCGCTTTGCGCCGGCACTGGAAGCGGCGATCCGCCTGCACCGGCACATCGACAGTTATACCGACCGCCATCCCGTGGTACTGGCAGCGTTGGCACGTTTCCCCGCACAGCGACGGCGCTTTGCCGGCATTGTCCTCGATGTGTTTTTCGACCACTGCCTGGCGCAGCATTGGGCGGATTATGCCGAGCAGCCGTTGGCGCAGTTCACCGGCAATTTTTATCGGGTGCTGCTGGCTGAACCTGAATTGCCGGGGCGCCTGGCGCGCATTGCGCCGTTCATGGCGGCGGATGACTGGCTGGGGGCGTATGGCGATTTTGCGACGCTGGAGCAGGTGTTCAACGGCATTGCGCGGCGGCTGTCGCGGCCGGCGGGGATGAGCGGGGTGATGCCGGAGCTGGAGCGCTTGTATGAGCCGTTGCTGGCGGACTTTCGTGAGTTCTATCCACAGTTGCAGGCGTTTGCGGCGGTGGGGCGGGTGCCGGGCAGTTAGTCATGTATTGCCTGCCCCGGCCTCTTCGCGGGTACAGGCAGCCCAAGCCAATCAGGCAGCCCGCGCCTGCCGCTGTGGCACCCTCTCTTCCTCTTCAACCCCGAACAACGCCCCATGAATGGCCTGCTGCGCCTGCAAGGCCAGTACCGCTCGCTCTTTCTGCGCGCTGGCAATCGGTTGCAGCAGGTGAATGCACACCTCGCCACGCGGCTGGGCAAACAGACGCAGCAGGTGCGACACCAGATCATCATCGCCAATGAAAGGCGCAATCGGGTCGATCACGCCATCGCGCAAGTACTGGATCGCCACGGGTTGAACGGCCACGCCCTGGTCGATGGCGCCTGCCAGTAGCCGGCCGTGGAACGTTCGCAGGCCATGGCCGTTGGTGGTAGTACCCTCCGGGAAGATCAACAGTGGCCGGGCTTCGCCCAGTTGCGTGCTGATTTGCTCGCGCAGACGCTGGCTGTCGCCACCGCCGCGGCGGATGAACAGCGTGCCGGCTTTCTCTGCCAGCCAGCCGGCCACCGGCCAGTGACGGACTTCGGCCTTGGACAGGAAAGACAGCGGCTGCAGCATGCCGAGCAGTGGGATGTCGGCCCAGGAGACGTGGTTGCTGACCCACAACATCGGCCGCTGCGGCAACTGGCCGATTACCCGCACCTTGAACGGCAAGGCGGCCACCAGGTGCTTCATGAACAGGCAGCTCCAACGTTGCCGGCGCTCGATGGAGGCTTTGAGGCCCAGGCGTTCGCCAAGTGCGATCACGCTGGCCATCAGCATGCCGAGCAGCAGGACCAGAAGCAGCCGTGTCAGGCGGGCCAGTACCCGCAGCTGGGGCATCAGACCGCCGCCTTGAAGTGGCGGGCGTAGCGCGGGCAGAGGTCGTCGCGCTTGAGCAGGATGAACACGTCGGCAACCTGGAAGTCTTCGTCCCAGCACGGCTCGCCGCAGATCTTCGCACCCAGGCGCATGTAGGCCTTGAGCAGCGGTGGCATTTCGGCGATGACGTTGTTGGGCAGGGCCAGGCTTGGCAGGGGGTTTTTCGGCTCGGCACGTAGGTGATCGGTGCACAGGTAACGCTCGCGCAGGCGCTGCATGACCGCATGGGCCTGCACGCCACCGTCCTGCATGGGGATGCTGGCGCAGCCCATCAGGTAGCTGTAGCGCCCTTCGTTGAGTACTTCGGCGAGCTCGCCCCAGAGCACGGCGATGGTGCCGCCGTTGCGGTAGTCGACGGCCACGCAGGTGCGCCCCAGCTCCAGGATCGGCCCTTGCAACTGCACCAGGCCGTGCAGGCTGAACTCTTCTTCGCTGTAGAAACGGCCCAGGCTGCTGGCCGCCTGGTGGTCGAGCAACCGGGTGGTGGCTACCAGCTCGCCGGTGCTCAGGTCGCGCACACCGATATGGCGGCAGTGCGGGTCGTAGTCGTCCATGTCCAGGCCGTGTTCGGCACCTTTGAGCTTGGCCTTGAATTCTGCACTGAACACTTTGTAGCGCAGGGCCTGGGCTTCCTGCAGGGCCGTGGCGCCGACCAGGCGTTCGGCTTGCAGACGGCGTGCAGTGCTGGTGTCGCCAGCGTGAGCGATCCGAGTCATTACGAGTCTCCATAAGCCAGCCATGAAGGGTTGCGGCCGGTCGGCTTTGTTGTGCAAAGTCAGCCTAGGTAGACGGGGTGTCACCCCTGTGAATCTTTGGTGATGCTTGCGTGACACCCTCCCACACGCCCCAGCAAGGAGCATCCTGCGATGGCTTGGCTACAACGACTCAACGACCCGCTGCGCCTCCCTATGGCCGGCACCCTGGGTGAAACCTACGCCGCGCTGCTCGAGCGCCTTGGCCAGGTAGCCCCGTTCGAACTGGCGGTGCTTGGCGGGCGCGCCATGCCCACGCCGGGCCTGGCGTTTCTGGTTGGCTACCAGGCCGCCTTGCGGGTGCTCTGGCCCAGTGCGCCACCCAGCCTCGGCGCACTGTGCGCGACCGAACGGCGCAGCGTGCGGCCGGCAGACATGCGCACCCGTCTCGACGGTTTGCGCCTTGGCGGCAGCAAGGATTTCGTCACCGCCGGCCTTGAGGCGGAGTGGCTGCTGGTGGCCGCGCGCAGCGAAGCGCCAGGCGAGGCAGTGCGGCTGAACCTGGCGGTGGTGTACCCGGGGGAGCCGGGCGTGACGCTGGAAGCGTTGCCGACCTTGCCGCTGATGCCCGAAGTCGGCCATGGCCGCCTGCACCTAGAGCAGGCGGCTTGCGAGTTGTTGGCAGGCGATGGCTGGGATGCTTACGTCAAACCGTTCCGCTCGCTGGAAGACCTGTACGTGCTCGCCGCGTTGACGGCCTGGCTGTATGGCGTCGGCCAGGAATGTGCGTGGCCGCAGGCGTTGCGTCTGCGTTTGCTGGGCGTACTGGCCGGCTGTGCCGAGGGTAGCCGCCAGTGTGCCGACAGTGTCGGTTGCCATTTGCTGCTGGCGGGGTTGTTTGGCCAGTTTCAGGCGCTGCGCGCCGACATCGATGAGGCGTTGCTGGCGGGGCCCGCGCAGTGGGCGCAGCTCTGGCAGCGTGATCAGGGGGTGTTGGCGTTGGCGGCGGCAGCGCGGGAGAAACGTTTGGCCAAGGCCTGGGCGGCTGCGGGATTGTCATGAAGGGCAGGCAGACTCGGTGAACCATTGAATGCTGGGGCCGCAAAGCGGCCCCATGGCGCCGAGGCCCAAGTGCTCGATACCCTGAAAGCCCTACTGGCAACCCTCAGCCTGGCAGTGGCCCCAGCCTGGGCCGAAGACTGGCCGGCCCCCGACTGGCAAACCGACCCCACCCCCATCGACTGGCAAGCCGTCGACGCCTATGCCTTCCCCCCTGACGGCAGCCTGCGCACCGACGCCCTGCTGATCATCCGCGACGGCCGCATCCTGCATGAACGCTACGCCGCGCCCACCACCGCCAGCACCGCGCACCTTACCTGGTCGGTGAGCAAGAGCGTGCTGGCCACGCTACTGGGCGTGGCCCAAGGCGAAGGGCGTTTCCAGCTGCAGGACCCGGTAGCCCGCTTCTACCCCCCGATGCAGGCACACCCAGAGGTGCGCCTGGGAGACCTGCTGCACTGGGCCAGCGGCCTGGCCTGGCAGGAAGACTACGAATACGCACCGTTGCACTCCTCGGTGGTGGCCATGCTCTACACCCGTGGTCGTGAGGACATGGCGGCCTATACCGCAGCGCGGCCTGCGGCGCAGCTACCGGGGCAGCGCTTTCTCTACTCCAGCGGCGACAGCAACCTGTTGGCAGCGGCCCTGCGCGGCATGCTCGATGCCGGGCAGTATGCCGACTACCCGTGGCAGGCGCTGTTCACGCCGCTGGGCATCAACAGCGCAGTGTGGGAGCGCGATGGCGCGGGGAGCTATGTCGGGTCTTCGTACCTGTACCTCACTGCCCGTGACCTGGCGCGCATCGGCCTGCTGATGCAGCGCGACGGGCGCTGGCGCGAGCGCCAACTGGTGCCTGCGACATGGGTGGCGTTCAACCGCACGCCGTTTGCCCAGGCCGAGGCTGTACCCGGTGAGGCCAACCCAGGCGGCCACTGGTGGCTCAACACCGCGTCGCCAGGCGGGGCTCGTCCCTGGCCGCATGCGCCGGCTGACACCTACGCCGCGCTCGGTCATTGGGGCCAGGCGCTGTACGTGTTGCCGACGCAGAAGCTGGTGATCGTTCGCTATGCCGATGACCGAGGCGACAGTTACCAGCATGACCAACTGCTCGAACGGGTACTGGCGGCGCTGTCCGGGGAGGGCGCATGAGGCGGGTGCTGCTGGTGCTGTTGGCGCTGCTTGGCGTGTCGTTGGGATGGAGCGGTTGGCAGGCACGTCAGGCGTTGGCGGACTTCCCGGGCATTCTTTCGGCCTACTCGGCCAAGGAGTACTGCTCATGCCGCTTCGTCATGGGGTTTGACCCGGCGTATTGCCGGGGGTACGTGAAGCAATGGCTGCCCCTTGGCCTGCTGGCGGAAAACAGTGCGCAGCGCCTGGTCACGGCCCAGGGCCTGGGCCGGCGTAACCAGGCCGCATGGCAGGGCGCACGCGTGGGCTGCCGCTTGCTGCCATGATGGCGGGCGGGTAAGGTTGCGGTCTTGTTTTACGAGATCTGTCATGTTCAAGTTGCCCCGCCTGCTGCCCGCCTTGTTGCTGGCTCTATGCCTGCCCGCCCACGCCAACTGGCACCTCGATGGCGAGTCATCGCGCCTGTCGTTCATCACCGGCAAGAACGGTGATACCGCCGAAGTCCATCGCTTCCTGGTGCTGCATGGCACGGTAGACCGCAAGGGCGCGGCCGGCCTGCGCATCGAGATGGACTCGGTGAGCAGCGGCATCCCTTTGCGCGACGAACGCATGCGCGACGGTCTGTTCGAGGTCGAGCGTTTTGCCGAGGCGACGGTGAAGGCGCAACTGGACCTGCGCCCGATCAACGACCTGGCCAGCGGTGCGCAAATCGAACTGCGCCTGCCGCTGACCGTTACCCTGCATGGCCAGTCCCACCGCTACAACGCCTTGCTGCTGGCCACGCGGCTGGACGAGCGGCGCTTCCAGGTGGTGACCCTGGAGCCCCTGGTACTGCGCGCCGAGGATTTTGGCCTGATGCCGGGCCTGGAGAGCCTGCGCAAGTTTGCCGGGCTCAAGTCCATCAACCCATCGGTACCGGTCAATGCGGTGCTGATCTTCACCGCCCGCTGACATGCCGGGGCCGGTCTTCCCCTGGCGGGATGGCAACCAGTTCGAACTGCTGATCGACGGCCCCGAATTCTTCCCTCGCATGCTCGAGGCGATCACCCGCGCCGAGTTCCAGGTCGACCTCGAACTGTATCTGGTCGAGGCTGGCGCCTGCGCCGAAGCGGTCGTCGCAGCGCTGGAGCACGCCGCCCGGCGCGGTGTGCGGGTACGCTGCCTGTTCGATGACTATGGCTCGCTGGCCTTCAACAGTGCCCTGCGCCAGCGGCTGCTGGAAGCAGGCGTGTACCTGCGCTGGTACAACCGCCTGCGCTGGAAGCGTGGCTTGCGCAACCTGTATCGCGATCACCGCAAACTGCTGCTGGTGGACGAGCGCTGGGCAGTGGTGGGGGGCACGGGCGTCACCGACGAGTTCTGGACGCCGGCCAGCGCTACCAGCGAATGGCACGAGGTAATGGTGCAGATGCAGGGGCCGGTGGTCAGCGACTGGCAGTTGCTGTTCGACCGCCAATGGCACGCCAACAACCGGCGCACCGCCTGGCGCCCAGCTGAAGGTTTCGGCCTGCCGCGCCTGCCCAAGGTGCCTGCGCAGGGGCAAGGCATGGGCCGGGTAGCGTATGCCGACGCCCGGCAGCATCAGGACATCCTGCATTCGCTGGTGCGCGCGCTCAACAGCGGCAAGCAGCGGGTGTGGCTGGCGACGCCTTATTTCTTGCCGACCTGGAGTGTGCGCCGCTCGTTGCGCCGCGCGGCCAGCAAGGGCCTGGACGTGCGCCTGCTGCTGACCGGGCCGCGCACCGATCACCCCTCGGTGCGCTATGCCGGGCATCGTTACTACCCGCGCCTGCTGCGCGCCGGGGTAAAGATTTTCGAGTACCAGCCGTGTTTCCTGCACTTGAAGATGGCCGTGGTGGACGACTGGGTGAGCGTTGGTTCGTGCAACTTCGACCACTGGAACCTGCGTTTCAATCTTGAGGCCAATATCGAGGCCCTGGACCCGCCGCTGACCGCTGCCGTGGTGGCCAGTTTCGAGCGTGACTTCGCCTTGAGCGAAGAGGTCGACCTCGACCACTGGAACGCCAGGCCGCTGTGGCGACGGGTGAAGCAGCGGGTATGGGGTTGGCTCGACCGTCTGGTGGTCAACCTGCTCGACCGGCGTGACTGAGAGCGACTATCGTGCAGTGACTGTTCACAAGCAATGGAAGGAGTGGATGCGATGACGGCGAAGAAAATTCTCATGCTGGTTGGCGACTACGTCGAGGATTACGAAGCGATGGTGCCGTTCCAGGCCCTTAGCATGGTTGGCCATACGGTGCACGCTGTCTGCCCCGAGAAGCTTGCGGGCCAGACCGTGCGCACCGCGATCCATGATTTCGAGGGTGAGCAGACGTACAGCGAAAAGCCGGGGCACAACTTTGCCCTGAACTATGACTTTGTGCGGGTGCGTGCCGAAAGCTATGACGCCTTGCTGATCCCCGGTGGCCGTGCCCCGGAATACTTGCGCCTGGATGAGCGGGTGCTGGAGCTGGTCAAGGCGTTCGACCAGGCAGGCAAACCGATTGCGGCGGTGTGCCATGGCGCGCAGTTGCTGGCAGCGGCGGGTGTGCTGGAAGGTCGCGAATGCAGTGCCTACCCTGCCTGTGCGCCGGAGGTGCGTTTGGCGGGCGGGACGTTCATCGATATCGCGGTGGACCAGGCGCATGTGGAAGGCAACCTGGTGACAGCGCCGGCATGGCCTGCCCACCCGGCCTGGCTGGCGGCTTTCCTCAAGGTGCTGGGTACACGTATCGCCTGATCTACACTGCCGCTCCTACAAAAGCGTACGCAGATTCAGCCGACCTGCTCGACCCAGTCATTGAGGTTGTAGTAGTTGGTCACCCGGGCAATCTTGCCGCAGTGGATATAGAAGAACGCCCCCGCCGACAGCACATAGGTCTGCCCGTTGGCCGCGGGCAGGCCTTCGTCATCGGCGATGTACTCGCCATGCACGGTGAACTCCGCGGCTGCGCGGCTGCCGTCGGCATTCTGCATGACCACGATATCGGCCAGGCGCTCGCGGTAGCAGCGGTTCATCTTGTCCATGAACGCGGCAAACCTGGCCTTGCCCATCTGCCGCTCGCCCTGGTTGATGTCGTGGATCACATCTTCGTTCAGCAGTGCGAGAAAGCCGGGCATGTCACCGGCATTGAAGGCGGCGTAGTAGGCATTTACCAGTTCGGTAGCGGTCATGGAACAATTCCTGTCGTGTTGGGAAAAGGCGGTGCGTTGGCTTGGATGATAGGGTTTCCCCTCAAGCCCGGCTTAGCCGAGCGCGTCATCCACATCGACAAAACGACCGCCAAGCATGGAAATCCGCCTGTTGCACGGCGCCGCTATCGCGCCTTACATCGATGACCTCGCTCGCCTGCGCTTGACCGTGTTCCGCGAGTTTCCCTACCTGTACGACGGTACGCCGGAGTACGAGGCCGACTACTTATCTACCTATGCCCGCTCCGGGCGCAGCCTGGTGGTACTGGCGCTGGACGCCGGCCAGGTGGTGGGTGCCGCCACCAGCCTGCCGCTGGTGGACGTTGCCGCCGAGTTCCAGCAGCCGTTCCTGGCCCAGGGGCGTGACCCGGCCAGCGTGTACTACTTCGGTGAGTCGGTGGTGCTGCCGGAATACCGTGGCCAAGGGCTGGGGGTGCGTTTTTTCATCGAGCGCGAGTCCTACGCCCACAAACTCGCCGAGTTCGATTATTGCGCCTTCTGTGCCGTGGAACGGCCGGGCGTGCACCCGCTGCGCCCGGCGCACTACAAGCCCTTGCAGGGGTTCTGGCGCAATCGTGGGTTCCTGCACGACCCCTCGTTGCGCACCCACTACGCCTGGCGCGACCTGGATGAACAGGAATCGTCTGAAAAGATCATGTCGTTCTGGCTCAAGGAACTGCCGATATGATCCGCCTCGCGGCCTGCCAGTACGCCATCGAGCTGCACAAGACCTGGGATGCCTACGTCGATCATCTGCAGGGCCTGTGCGCCGAAGCGGCCGAGGCCGGCGCTCAGCTGCTGCTGTTGCCGGAGTACGCGGGCCTGGTACTCAGCGGGCTGTTACCTGCGCAGCAGCGGGGTGATTTGAAGGCTTCTATCGCCGGTATCCAGCCCTTGATCGAACCTTGGAAAGCGCTGTGCGAGCGCATTGCCCGGCGCTGGGGCGTCTACCTGCAGCCCGGCAGCCTGCCGGTGCAGGACAGCGATGGCCGCTATCGCAACCGTGCCTGGCTGTTTGGCCCCGAGGGTGAACTGGGGCATCAGGACAAGCAGATGATGACGCGCTT
Organism: Pseudomonas sp. SWRI68; assembly: GCF_014269165.1. Classification (NCBI taxonomy): domain Bacteria; kingdom Pseudomonadati; phylum Pseudomonadota; class Gammaproteobacteria; order Pseudomonadales; family Pseudomonadaceae; genus Pseudomonas; species Pseudomonas sp. SWRI68. Next base: position 228,146 of record NZ_JABWRU010000003.1, read on the forward strand.
CGAGCGGGAACAATGGGACATTGCCCCGGGCGATGGCCTGAAGGTGTTCGACACCCAGCTGGGGCGGCTGGGCATTCTGATCTGCTACGACAACGAATTCCCGATGCTGGCACGGCGCCTGGCAGAAGGGGGCGCCGACCTGATTCTGGCACCGAGCTGCACCGATACCGAAGCCGGTTACCACCGGGTGCGCATTGGTGCCCAGGCGCGGGCCCTGGAAAACCAGATTGCCGTGTTGCAGAGCCCCACGGTGGGGTTGGCCGCGTGGTCGCAGGCGCTGGATGAGAACATTGGGCGCGCCGGGTTGTTTGTGCCGCCGGACCATGGCATGCCGAAGGACGGAGTGGTGGCCCTGAGTACCGAGCTTGACCCGGCCGGCAGCCAGTGGCTGATCTGTGACGTGGACCTGGCGGCGGTGCGGCGGGTAAGGGAGCAGGGGCAGGTGTTTACCCGGCGCGACTGGCCAGCGCAGTTCGAGCGCAGCCTGTAAATGAAAACGCCCGGCAGATGCCGGGCGTTTTCGATCAGGCCGGAGGGTGAATCACTTCACTTCAACCGCCAGGCTTTCGGCGATCTTGCTCTGCCACAGCGCGGGGCCGGTGATGTGCACCGACTCACCGTTGCTGTCCACCGCGACAGTGACCGGCATGTCCTTCACTTCGAACTCGTAGATCGCTTCCATGCCCAGCTCGGCGAACGCCAGGACCTTGGACTTGCGGATCGCCTGGGCCACCAGGTAGGCGGCGCCGCCGACGGCCATCAGGTACACGGCCTTGTTGTCCTTGATCGCTTCGATAGCGGTCGGGCCACGCTCGGACTTGCCGATCATGCCCAGCAGGCCAGTCTGCTCGAGGATCTGGCGGGTGAACTTGTCCATGCGGGTAGCAGTGGTCGGGCCGGCTGGGCCTACCACTTCGTCACCGACCGGGTCGACCGGGCCGACGTAGTAGATGAAGCGGCCTTTCAGGTCGACCGGCAGTTCTTCGCCACGGTTGAGCATCTCGACCATGCGCTTGTGCGCGGCGTCGCGGCCGGTGAGCATCTTGCCGTTGAGCAGGATGGTCTCGCCTGGCTTCCAGCTGGCGACTTCTTCCGGGGTGATCGAGTCGAGGTCGACGCGACGGGCGCTTGGGCCAGCTTCCCAGACGATTTCCGGGTAGGCGTCCAGCGATGGCGCTTCCAGCTCGGCCGGGCCGCTGCCGTCGAGCACGAAGTGCGCGTGACGGGTGGCGGCGCAGTTCGGGATCATGCACACCGGCAGGGAGGCGGCGTGGGTCGGGTAGTCCATGATCTTGACGTCGAGCACGGTGGTCAGGCCGCCCAGGCCCTGGGCGCCGATGCCCAGCTGGTTGACCTTGTCGAACAGCTCCAGGCGGATCTCTTCGATGCGGTTCTGCGGGCCACGGGCTTTGAGTTCATGAATGTCGATGGACTCCATCAACACTTCCTTGGCCATGACCGCAGCTTTTTCGGCGGTGCCGCCGATGCCGATGCCGAGCATGCCAGGTGGGCACCAGCCGGCGCCCATGGTCGGGACGGTCTTCAGCACCCAGTCGACGATCGAGTCGGACGGGTTGAGCATGGCCATCTTCGACTTGTTTTCCGAGCCACCGCCTTTGGCTGCGACATCGACTTCGACCTTGTCGCCAGGGACGATCGAGTAGTGGATGACGGCCGGGGTGTTGTCCTTGGTGTTCTTGCGGGCACCGGCCGGGTCGGCCAGGATCGAGGCGCGCAGGACGTTCTCAGGCAGGTTGTAGGCGCGACGCACACCTTCGTTGATCATGTCGTCGACGCTCAGGGTGGCGCCGTCCCAGCGCACGTCCATGCCCACACGCACGAACACGGTGACGATACCGGTGTCCTGGCAGATCGGGCGGTGGCCGGTGGCGCACATGCGCGAGTTGATCAGGATCTGGGCGATGGAGTCGCGCGCGGCAGGCGACTCTTCACGCAGGTAGGCCTCGTGCATCGCCTGGATGAAATCGACGGGGTGGTAGTACGAAATGAATTGCAGGGCGTCGGCGACGCTCTGAATCAGGTCGTCTTGCTTGATCACGGTCATGCAGCGCGCTCCTCTTAAAGACGGGAACATTCGTAAAGGCTTTCCGACACTGCACACCTGTGTGTCGAAACGCCTGGCAAGGCGTCGGCAGGTCAGGCCGACGTAAAAAGGCGCGGCAGTATAGCGCGCCTCACCGTGCGAAACACCTGCGCGTGGTCTGGACCATGGTCGGCAGTGCGGCGGGCATCCTTTTTGCTGCCGATAGCGGCTTGCCTTAGAGTGGCGATGTAGACCAAGGAAGTAATGACCATGCCTGAACTCTGTGTGGGCGAGCGCCGCTGGACGGTGCCCACCGGCAGTAACCTGCTCGATGCCTTGAACGAGGCAGGCTTGAATGTGCCCTACAGCTGCCGTGCGGGCAGTTGCCACGCCTGCCTGGTGCATTGCCTGGATGGGCAACCGGTGGATGCCCTGCCCGAGGCGTTGGCGCTGGACAAGCACGCACAGGGCTGGCGCCTGGCCTGCCAGTGCCGGGTGGTGGACGACCTGCGCGTGGCGGTGTACGACCCGCAGCTCGAAGGGGTGCCCGCAACGGTGTGTGAACTGGACTGGTTTGGCGATGTGTTGCGCTTGCGCCTGCGGCCGGAGCGGGCGCTGCGGTATCAGGCCGGCCAGCATCTGGTGCTGTGGAACGGTGCGGTCGCGCGACCGTATTCCTTGGCAAGCCTGCCGGGTGAAGACGCCTTGCTGGAGTTTCATGTCGATTGCCAGCGGCCAGGGGCTTTCTGTGACCAGGCCCGGGCCTTGCGGGTTGGCGATGAACTGCGTCTGGGCGAGCTGAGGGGCGGGGCGTTGCATTATGACCCGGACTGGCAGGACCGTGCGCTGTGGTTGCTGGCGGCCGGGACGGGGCTTGCGCCATTGTGGGGCATCTTGCGCGAGGCGCTGCGCCAGGGGCATCGGGGTGAGATCAGGGTGCTGCATGTGGCGCGTGAGCACGCCGGGCATTACCTGGCTGAGCCGTTGCTGGCAATGGACGGGGTGCGTGTCGAGCAGGTGCTGGCGGAGCAGCTGGATGAAGCGCTGGCGGCGTTGCGGCCGTCATCACGGCAGACCATCGCGCTGCTGTGTGGCTCGCCGGGGAGTGTCGAGCGGTTTGCGCGGCGGCTGTTTATTGCGGGTGTGCCGAGGAACCAGGTGTTTGCCGATGTGTTTGTCGAGCATGCCTGAGGAATGTTGCGCGCCTATGCCGACCCTTTCGCGGGGCAAGCCCGCTCCCACAGGGACCTGACTGCGCCTGAGTTCAGAAGGGTAACTGTGGGAGCGGGCTTGCCCCGCGAAGGGGCCGCAGAGCGGCCCCCCCAGGAAGGCTATCAGCCGACCAGCGGATCACCGACATGCAGGATCTTCATGCCGTTGGTGCCACCGATGGTGTGGTAGCTGTCGCCCTTGGTCAGGATCACCCAGTCACCCTGTTGCACCAGGCCACGCTTGAGCAGTTCGTCGACCGCCGCCTGGCTCACCTTGTCGGCCGGCAGCGAAGCCGGGTCGAAGGCGATCGGGTAGACACCACGGAACATCGAGGCGCGAGCCTGGGTAGCGCGGTGCGGCGACAGGGCGAAGATTGGCACGTGCGAACGCAGGCGCGACATGATCAGCGGGGTGTAGCCACTTTCGGTGAGGGCAATGATCGCCTTGACGCCCGGGAAGTGGTTGGCGGTGTACATGGCCGCCAGGGCGATGCTTTCGTCGCAACGCTCGAAGGTGGTGTGCAGGCGGTGGCTGGATTTCTGGTTGGTCGGGTGCTTTTCGGCACCTTGGCAAATCCGCGCCATGGCCTGTACGGCTTCGATCGGGTAGGAACCGGCAGCACTTTCGGCCGACAGCATCACCGCATCGGTGTTGTCGAGCACGGCGTTGGCCACGTCGGACACTTCAGCGCGGGTCGGCATCGGGTTCTGGATCATCGACTCCATCATCTGGGTCGCCACGATCACCGCCTTGTTGTTGCGGCGGGCGTGCTGGATGATCTTTTTCTGGATGCCGATCAGCTCGGCGTCGCCGATTTCCACACCCAGGTCGCCACGGGCAACCATCACTGCGTCGGAGGCGGCGATCAGCTTGTCGAGGGTCTCGTCGTCGGCAACGGCTTCGGCACGCTCGATCTTGGCCACCAGCCAGGCGCTGCCGCCGGACTCGTCACGCAGCTTGCGGGCATATTCCATGTCGCTGGCGTCACGCGGGAACGATACGGCCAGGTAGTCCAGGTCCATTTCCGCGGCCAGCTTGATGTCGGCCTTGTCTTTTTCGGTCAGGGCCGGCGCGGTCAGGCCGCCACCTTTGCGGTTGATGCCTTTGTGGTCCGACAGCGGGCCACCGATGATCACCACGCAGTGCAGTGCATCAGCGGTAGCGGTCTCGACGCGCATGACCACACGGCCATCGTCGAGCAGCAGTTCGTCACCAACGCCGCAGTCCTTGACCAAGTCGGGGTAGTCGATACCGACGATGTCCTGGTTGCCTTCGGTCAGCGGGTGGGCGGTGGAGAAGGTGAACGTGTCACCGATCTTCAATTCAATGCGCTTGTTGCTGAACTTGGCGATGCGGATCTTCGGACCTTGCAGGTCGCCCAGCAAAGCGACATGGCGGCCGTTCTTGGCGGCGATGTCACGGATCAGGCGGGCGCGCGCTTTGTGCTCGTCCGGGGTGCCGTGGGAGAAGTTCAGACGTGCCACGTCCAGGCCGGCAAGGATCAGTTGTTCGATCACTTCCGGCGAGTTGCTGGCGGGGCCAAGGGTGGCGACGATTTTGGTACGGCGGATGGTCATGCACAGACTCCTATAGTGAAGCGCAGCGAAAGGCTACTCCTGAATCGCGCTGTAGTCATTGTTCCGTTGCACTACCTGCGAGCGAGGCAGGGTGGCGTTTGAACGGTCAGGCCATCCTTGCAAAAGGGTGTGAAGATTTATCGGCAAAGGCCGATACACTGGCATCAAAGGAGACCCCCCATGCGAGCCCTGATCGTTTTAGCCTTGGCGGCCAGCGCCGTCGGCTGCACCCGCTGGTCCATGGACCACCACTTGAACAACGCCTACCGTGCCTATGACCGCGGCGATTGCCAGCGGGTCATGCTGGAGCTGTCGCAGGTTGACCGCACCAGCCGCGCGCGACCGTTCGTCCACCCGGAGGTGTCGCTGTTACGCGGCCAGTGCCTGGAGCGCCAGAAGTTGTTCGTGGATGCAGCGCAGACCTACGAGTACCTGATCCAGCAGTACCCCGGCAACGAATACGCGTACCGTGCCCAGGCTCGCCTGCAAACACTGGAGCAGCTTGGCCATTACCGCGGTGCCGAAGCGGCCGTGGCCAACCCGGTGAAGGCCACCCCTTGGCGTTAATGCGAAGGTGTGATTTATTTCACGGGATTTACCGTGCGCGCTGCGCTAATCTGTAACTCAGTTGTTACAACAACCGCCAGTACCTCGCATTCCTGGCACCGGGTACGGACTGCACTTGTGATCATGTTCAACAAGCGGCATATCGAACGCCATCAGTTGCCCTGCGTTCTCAAGGTCTTCAACCGTTTTACCGATCAGGCGATCGGCCAGCTGGGTAATGCCTCCGAAGATGGGCTGATGCTGATCAGCCAGCTGCCGGTACTGGTCGGGCCAGACTACGAACTGCAACTGCGCTTGCCGCTGGCCGGTGGCGGGTATCAGTTCATCAATCTCACCGCCAGTTGCCTGTGGTGCCGCGAAGACCAGACGCCCGGCAACTACGATTCTGGCTTCATGTTGCTGCAGGCGCCCCGCGAGTACGATGAATTCGTCCGCTCGTTGCGCGACTATTTCAGTTTCCGCCCCGCCAACGCATCCGCCTGACCCCCCCCTGAGCCTTGGCGCGCGAGAATCGCGCTAGAATCGGGTCGACCTTGATACAGGACGACCCCGTGAGCTCCAGCATTTTCTGGCACGACTACGAAACCACTGGCATCAACCCGCGCTGCGACCGGCCACTGCAGGTGGCCGGTGTACGCACCGATTTCGACCTCAACGAGATCGAAGAACCGATCAGCCTCTTTTGCAACCCCTCCGACGACATCCTGCCGCACCCGGCCGCCTGCCTGGTAACCGGTATCACCCCGCAGCAACTGCAAGCCCAGGGGCTGTGCGAAGCCGAGTTCATGACCCGCGTGCACGAGCAACTGGCGCGCCCTGGCACCTGTGGTGCCGGCTACAACACCTTGCGTTTCGACGATGAGGTGACGCGTTACAGCCTGTACCGCAACTTTTTTGACCCTTACGCCCGTGAATGGCAGGGCGGCAACAGCCGCTGGGACCTGATCGACATCGTGCGCACGGCCTATGCACTGCGCCCTGAAGGCATCGAGTGGCCGCAGCAGGATGGCCGCACCAGCCTGCGCCTTGAACTGCTCAGCAAAGCCAATGGCATCGACCATGGCCATGCCCACGAAGCACTTTCCGACGTGCGGGCCACTATTGCCCTGGCGCGCTTGATTCGGCAAAAACAACCGAAGTTGTATGAGTGGCTGTTTCAGTTGCGCAGCAAACATAAAGTGATGGAGCAGGTTCGTTTGTTGCAGCCACTGGTCCATATCTCTGGGCGATTTTCGGCGGCGCGTAATTACCTGGGGGTGGTCCTGCCGCTGGCGTGGCACCCGCGCAATCGCAATGCCCTGATTGTCTGCGACCTGCATCAGGAAACCCTACCGTTAATACGGGAAAGTGCCGAAGTTCTTCGCCAGCGCTTGTATACCCGGCATGAAGATCTGGCCGAAGGTGAATTACCCGTTCCGCTTAAATTGGTGCAGATCAACCGTTGCCCGGTGCTGGCACCGCTCTCGGTATTGCGCCCGGCCGATCAACAGCGCTTGGGTGTGGACTTGACGTTGTTACAATGGCGCGGCGAGCAATTGGCCAATCAACAGGCGGACTGGCAAGACAAGCTGGCGCACATTTATGGCAACGATGATTTCACGCCAAGTGAAGACCCTGAACAACAGTTGTATGACGGTTTTCTAGGGGACCGCGACCGCCGTTTGTGCGAGCAAGTTCGCACGCTGGAACCCGCGCAGTTGGGCCAGGGGCACTGGATGTTCGATGACCCGCGCATGCCTGAACTGTTGTTCCGTTATCGGGCACGCAACTTCCCTGACACCTTGAATAGCGAAGAGCGCCAGCGCTGGTATGCATTCTGTCAGCAACGTCTGAGCGACCCGCAGTGGGGCGCGCCGAATACCCTGGGTGATTTCGAGCAGGCGCGCCAGCGTGCCTGGGAAAGCGCCGACGAGGCGGGCCGCCAGGTATTGAACGCCTGGCAGGAACACGCCGGTAAACTGAAGACACAATTTGCAATTGCGCCCTGAACGGACAAACAAAAACGCCGGCATCGAGCCGGCGTTTTTGTTGCGTCAAGCAATGTGAGCGTGCGGACTATCAGTCCAGCAGGGTCGCCCAGCTTTCAACCACGTCACCACCCCACTTGGCTTTCCATTCTTTCAGGGTCTTGTGGTTGCCGCCTTTGGTTTCGATCACTTCACCATTGTGCGGGTTCTTGTATTGCTTGACCTTGCGCGCACGCTTAGTGGCGGTGACCTTGACCGCGCCACGTGGCGCCTTGCTCAGTTTCGACTCTGGGTCGAGCAGGGCAATCACATCACGCAGCGACTTGGAGTACTCGCCCATCAGCGTGCGCAGTTTGCCTTCGAACTCCAGCTCTTGCTTCAGTTTGTCATCCTGGGACAGGTTGGCCAGGCGGGCCTGAAGTTCCTTGATGGCTTCTTCGGTGGCGCGGTACTCGTTAATCAGGGACATGGAGTGTTCCTTTAATACGTGTTCAGAAATGTGTGGGCCAATAATAGACAGGCCATACTCGCAAGTAAACATGGAATTGGGCAATTAACTGTTAATTAAGCTGTGACAACATTTCTCCACGTGAACAAAAATTTACATAAGCCCCTGCATTTTGTCATGGCGATGCGCGGCGGCTTGCCGTGTGTGTGGGCAGGTGCGCACAAGACGCGCCGTGCAATCCATACTGCGTTTTTTCTGGCGGGCCGCTAGAATGAGCGCCTTTGCGAAGTTCTGGAGTCTCATTCATGCGCACCTATCGTCTGGTGATCGCCTGCCCCGACCGTGTTGGCATCGTGGCGAAAGTCAGTAATTTCCTGGCCTTGTACAATGGCTGGATCAACGAAGCCAGCCACCACTCCGATGAACAGAGTGGTTGGTTCTTCATGCGTCATGAAATCCGTGCCGAATCCCTGCCATTCGGTATCGAGGCATTTCGCGAGGCGTTTGCGCCGATCGCCGAAGAGTTCTCCATGACCTGGCGGGTGACCGACTCGGCGCAGAAAAAACGCGTGGTGCTGATGGCCAGTCGCGAATCCCATTGCCTGGCCGATCTGCTGCACCGCTGGCACACCGACGAGCTGGATTGCGATATCCCATGCGTGGTGTCCAACCACAATGACCTGCGCAGCATGGTCGAGTGGCACGGCATTCCGTTCTTCCATGTGCCGGTCGACCCCAAGGACAAGGCGCCAGCTTTCGCCGAAGTGTCGCGCCTGGTTCAGGAGCACGCTGCCGATGTGGTGGTGCTGGCCCGCTACATGCAAATCCTGCCGCCGCAGCTGTGCCAGGACTACGCTGAAAAAGTGATCAACATCCACCACAGCTTCCTGCCGTCGTTCGTCGGTGCCAAGCCCTACCATCAAGCGGCCCTGCGCGGCGTGAAGCTGATCGGTGCAACTTGCCACTACGTGACCGAAGAGCTGGATGCCGGCCCGATCATCGAACAGGACGTGGTACGTGTCAGCCATGCCGACAGCATCGAAGACATGGTGCGCTTCGGCCGTGATGTCGAGAAGATGGTGCTGGCCCGCGGCCTGCGTTATCACCTGGAAGACCGCGTGCTGGTGCATGGCAACAAGACGGTGGTGTTCGACTGACAGCGACACGGGGCTGCGCAGCAGCCCCGGCAATCCCGAGTGAAACGCCATGGCCGACCCCCGCGACAAAGCCACCGCCTCACCCCCGCCAACCCTCGGCGAGGGCTGCCTGGCTCGCTATGATCCCGAGGCCCTGAGCGACGCCGACGGCACCGACTTCCCCGGCGCTGCCGAGCTCTGGCGCCAGCTCAACCCGCCTGACGCCGCCAGCGTTCCAGCAACGGACGCGCCAGCAGGCAGGCAAACACCGGCCCCCCCGCCAGCAGATAAAAGTAGTAAGTGACCGCACGCCAGATCACGATCGCCGCAGCCGCTGTCGAGCTGCCCACCAAGGGCGTCAGCAGGCTTGCCGAGGTCAGCTCGGCAGCCCCCGCACCGCCTGGCAGCAGGCTGAACTGGCCAGCACTGAGCGAGAGCATCTGCACCAGAAAGCTGGGGATCCACGACAGTTCCACGCCTAAACCCTTGAGCACCAAGTACAGCACGCTGTAGCGCAGGCCCCAATGCACGCAGGTCAGCGTGAACACCAGCGCCAGGGTGCGTTTGGGCAGGCGCCAGGTCTGGGCCAGGGCGTCGATGAAGTGCAGCAGCTTGCGCGCCCAGCGGCGTTTACGGCATTCGGACATGCCCAGGCGGCGCAACAGCCGCCCATTGAAGCGCATCATGGCGCGCCGGTAGCGCAGCAGCCCCAGCACCACGACCAACGCCGAGCACAGCAGCAGCGCGCTGCCCAGCAACATGCTTTGCTGGCTGTGCCCCAGGCGGTGAAACAACGCATAGCCGGCAATCGCCAGCATCGCGCAGAAGAAGAACAGCAGGTCGTTCAGCTGGTCCATGGCGAACACCGCGCCGCTGCGCGCCGGGCCGATGCGGTCCCGCGCCAGCAGGGCCATCAGGGTCAGCGGGCCGCCGCTGCCGCCCGGGGTGGTGCAGATGGCGAACTCGGTGGCCATGACCACGCCGAGGCTGCGCAGGTACTTGAGCTGAGCACCTTGCTGGCCGAGCAGCAGGCGCAGGCGCAGGGCATTTATCACCCAGCACAGCAGGATCATGCCCAGCAGCGTCAGCAACAGGCCGGGGTCGAAGCGTTGAAGCCTGGGCAGCAATTCGCTACCGCCCAGCACTATCGGCACCAGCACGGCGCCCAGCAGTGCCAGGCCCAGCCAGCCCAGGCGGTTCATGCGCTGGCCTGGCCGTCCAGCCAGGCGGACTTGGTCAACGGCACACGGCCCTGTGCCAACAGTGCGCGCAAGGTGCGTAGCCAGTATTCGCGCGACGCCTTGTGGCGCATGTCCACCGGGTGCAGGCCCAGGCGCACGGTGCCGGCTTCACGCCAACGCCGGCATTGCCAGTCGCAAAGCATCTTCGATAGCCCTCGACGCCAGGCACTGCGGGCGCTCCAGACCAGCCCGGGGGCTTCGATGGCGGTGAAGTCCGGCAGGCGGTACAGGTGCTGCGGTGTGCTGGTATAGCGCAGCGGCAGCTGGCGCAATGCCTGGCGCGTGCCTTCGCTCATCAACCAGGCCGGGGCGACGAAGCCGGCAACCGGCCAGCCTTGCCGGTCGAAAACTGCCAGCCCTTGCTCCAGGCGCTGCAGGGCCTGCTGCTGATCAAGCCCATAGAACTCGCCCTCGTGGGTATAGATGCGGCGCATGAAGAACGCGCTGGGGCTGCGCGGTGGCGTGCCGTCGTCGGCATGGTAGAAACCATGCAGCGCCAGCTCGTCACCCAGCGCCAGGCGCCGTTCGAGCAGGCGGCAGAAGGTTGGCGAGCGGTGCAGGGGGTTGCGGTGGTGAAAGTCCGGCACCACCAGCCAGGTCATGGGCACACCGCCCATCTCATCGATGGCCTGGACGAAGGGTTGGTAGTCGGGCCAGGTCTCGGGCGCGATGTCGTGCAGCACCAGCATCAGGCTGCGGGGGGCGCTGGCGCTTTCAGCCATGGGCGCGCACCAGCGGTTGGTGGCCGAGCACCGCCTGGTAATGCTGCAGCAAGCCGGCCACCACGTTGTCCCATGAATAATGCTGCTCGACATGGCGGCGGGCCTGGCTGCCGAGCGTGCGCACGCCCTCTTCGAACACCTGGCGCACGGCCTGCGCCATGGCTGTGCCGTCGTTGGCCTGGCACAGCCGCCCGCACTGTTCGTTGACGATTTCGCCAAAGGCGCCGGCGCGCACCGCCACCACCGGCGTGGCGCTGGCCATGGCTTCGAGGATGACCAGGCCGAAGGTTTCCTGGTCGCCGGCATGCACCAGCAGGTCGGCACTGGCCATCAGCCTGGCGACCTCCTGCGGTGGGCAGAAGTGGTCGATCACGCTGACGTTATCCGGCACATTGACTGGCATGTTGGAGCCGACCAGCAGCAGGTGATAAGGGCGGCCAAGGCGCTGCATGCAGTCGAGCAGCACCGGCAGGTTCTTCTCCCGCGAGCCACGGCCGGCGTAGATCAACAGGCGGCTGGTGTCGGCAATCCCCAGTTCGGCGCGCAGGTGCGGGTCGCGGTGCTCGGGGTTGAAGGTGGCCAGGTCCACACCCAGGCGTTGCACGTGCACGTCACGGATGCCCAGGCGGCGCAGTTTGTCGGCCATCACCTGGCTGGGCGCCAGCACCCGGTCGAAGTTGCCGTACAGCTTGCTGACATAGGCCTCGACATTGGGCGTGAACCAGTTGCCCATGCGGTTGCTGACCAGCAGCGGCAAGTCGGAGTGGTAGAAACCGATCACCGGTACGTCGAGTTGGCGGCGTGCCTCCAGGGCAGCCCAGGCGGTCAGGTAAGGGTCGCCGACTTCGATCAGGTCGGGTTTGAGGTTACGCAGCACATTGCACCAGGGCGCCAGACGCACCGGGAAGCGGTAGCCGTTGCCGAAGGGCAGGGGCGGCGCGGGCACCTGGTAGATGCCATCGGCGTGTTGCGCGCTGGCGCCGGGGATCAACAGGCTGTGGCGCACGCCTTGCAAGGCATCGAGGCGGCGGTGTTTGGCATCAAGATAGGTACGTACGCCGCCGCTGGCGGGGGCATAGAACATGGTGATGTCGGCGATGTGCACGATCAGCATCCCTCCGGGATCGTCTTCGGGTCTGTCATCCGGCCGTAATGGGCCGGCGATGACACGCCTAAAGGTTGACCTTTCAGAAGGATAGTTTGTTCGATCGGGGTTGGCTGGGGGTGAACCCGCTCCCATCAGGTTGCAGTGGGAGCGGGTTCACTCGCGAAGCAGGCGGATCAGATGCGGAAGCTGCCAACCAGGTGTTTCAGGCGCGAAGCCTGTTGCTCCAGGTCCGAACAGGCGCGCAGGGTGGCCTGCAGGTTCTCCACGCCCTCCTGGTTGAGCATGTTGATCTCGTTGATGTCCATGTTGATCGCCTCGACCACGGCAGTCTGTTCTTCGGTGGCGGTGGCCACCGACTGGTTCATGCCGTCGATCTCGCCGATGCGCACGGTCACGCTGTCCAGGCGTTCGCCGGCCTGGTTGGCGATCTGCACGCTGTCCTGGCTGTGGCGCTGGCTCTGGCCCATGGTGTCGACCGACTCGCGGGCACCAACCTGCAACTCTTCGATCATGGTCTGCACCTGCTGCGCCGACTCCTGGGTGCGGTGCGCGAGGTTTCGCACTTCGTCGGCGACCACGGCAAAGCCACGCCCGGCTTCACCGGCGCGGGCGGCTTCGATCGCCGCGTTCAAGGCCAGCAGGTTGGTCTGCTGGGAGATGCTGGTGATGACTTCGAGAATCTGGCCGATGTTGACGGTCTTGCTGTTGAGCGTCTCGATGTGCGCACTGGAGGTGACGATCAGGTCGGACAGCCGGTTCATCGCCGCAATGTTGCGTTCCACCACTTGCTGGCCTTCTTCGGCCAGCAAGCGGGCGGAGCTGGCATGTTGCGAAGCCTGGGCGGCGTTACCGGCGATTTCCTGGGCGGCGGCGCCCAGTTCGTTGATGGCGGCGGCGACGCTGTTGGTGCGGTTGGATTGCTCGTCGGAGTTGGTCATCGACGAGTTCGAGGCGCTGATCACGCGCAGGGCCACTTCATTGACCTGTTCGGTGGCCGACGACACTTCGCGGATCGAGCCGTGGATGCGCTCGACGAAGCGGTTGAAAGCGGTGCCCAGGATGCCGAACTCGTCGTGGTTGTGGATGCGCAGGCGTTTGGTCAGGTCACCTTCGCCTTCGGCGATGTCTTCCATGGCGCGGGTCATGGTCAGCAGCGGTTGCATCAGCACGCGGATCAGCAGGCCGAGCAGGCCGATGATGATGACCACCGCAACCAGCGTGGCGATCACCGCCGAGGTGCGGAAGGTGCTGAGCATGGAGAAGGCTTTGTCCTTGTCCACCGACAGGCCGATGTACCAGTTGGCCGACGGCAGGCCTTTGATCGGGGTGAAGGTCAGCAGGCGGGTCTGGCCCTGGGCCTGGACTTCGGTCAGCTCACCGGACAGCGTCGGTGTGTGCTGCGGGAACAGGTCCGACAGCGATTTCATCACCAGGTCCTTGTCCGGGTGAACCAGGATCTTGCCTTGGTCGTTGACCAGGAACGCATAGCCCATGCCGCCGAAGTTCAGCGAGTTGATGATCTCGACCAGGCCGTCGAGGGCCAGGTCGCCACCGACCACGCCCACACTGTTGGACACTTTGCTGAGGATGCCAATGACCATCTTGTTGGTGGTCATGTCGATGTACGGCTCGGTCAGGGTTGCACCGGAGGCGTTCATGCCGTCCTTGTACCAGGGGCGTGTACGTGGGTCGTAGCCGTCGGGCATCTTCGCGTCGGGGCGCACGCTGAAACCACCGTCGACCTTGCCCAGGTACACCGTGAGGAAGCTGGTGATCAGGGCATTTTGCCCCATCAGGGTTTCAGCGTCGTTGGGGGCCTGGGCAATGTTCTGTGCCAGGTTCTCTACCAGCTTGATACGGCCTTCGAACAGGTTGCGAATATTGGTCGAAGTGGACTCGCCCATTTCAGCCAGATAGTTCTCCAGGTCCTCCCTGATCGCATTACGCTGGAGATAATCGTTGTAGAGGGTGAAGAGGCTGAAGGCGAGCATCACGATCAGTGACGCGGCCACGAGAATCTTGTGGCTGAAACGAAGGCTTTTGTTCATGGTGTAATCGGTTCCGCTAAGGTTTTATCGGGCGTTCGCACGAATACATCTGCAAGACAGTGCAACATCCCGGGAAGTCCTAGTTGGGTTGTTACTGTGTTCTAGGCGAATATCACCCCGAGGTATCGGCCGATACGCGGCAAAGCTTGAGAAGAGGATGAAAGAAGATGTCAGATCCTTCGCAAATTGTTGTAGGAGCGGGCCTTGATGGCCAGCCTGTCCATCAAGCCATGCGCCTCGCCAACCGCCATGGCCTGGTCGCTGGGGCCACCGGCACCGGCAAGACCGTCACCTTGCAGCACCTTGCCGAAGTGTTCAGTGATGCCGGCGTGGCGGTGTTCGCGGCCGACGTCAAAGGCGACCTGTGTGGCCTGGGCGCCGCGGGCGCGCCGCAGGGCAAGGTGGCCGAGCGCATTGCCGGCATGCCGTGGTTGGGGCATGCACCGCAGGCTTACCCGGTGAGCTTGTGGGATATCGCCGGGCAGTCCGGCCACCCGTTGCGCACCACCCTCAGCGAAATGGGGCCGCTGCTGCTGGGCAACCTGCTTGAGCTGACCGACAGCCAGCAGGCAGCCTTGTATGCAGCTTTCAAGGTGGCGGACCGAGAAGGCTTGCTGTTGCTCGACCTCAAGGACCTCAAGGCGCTGCTTGCGCACCTGAAGGACAACCCGCAGATGCTGGGTGAAGACAGCGCGTTGATGACCAGCGCGTCCACCCAGGCCTTGCTGCGTCGCCTGGCGACCCTGGAACAGCAAGGCGCCGAGGCGCTGTTCGGTGAGCCTGCGTTGCAGCTCGAAGACTTGTTGCGCCCTGGCAGCGACGGCCGTGGGCGTATCCACTTGCTCGATGCCAGCCGGCTGGTGCATGAGGCACCGAAGGTGTATGCCACCTTCCTGCTGTGGCTGTTGGCGGAGTTGTTCGAACAGTTGCCCGAGCGTGGCGATGCCGACAAGCCGGTATTGGCGCTGTTCTTCGATGAAGCGCACTTGTTGTTCAATGGCACGCCCAAGGCGTTGCAGGACCGCCTGGAGCAGGTGGTCAGGCTGATTCGCTCCAAGGGCGTGGGCGTCTACTTCGTCACTCAGTCGCCGGGCGACCTGCCCGATGCGGTGCTGGCCCAGTTGGGCCTGCGTATCCAGCATGGGTTGCGTGCATTCACCGCCAAAGAGCAGAAGTCGCTGCGGGCCGTGGCCGATGGCTTTCGCCCCAACCCCGCGTTCGACAGCCTGGCGGTGCTGACCGAGCTGGGTATCGGTGAGGCCTTGGTGGGTACGCTGGAGGATAAGGGCACGCCCGCGATGGTGCAGCGGGTGCTGATCGCACCGCCGCAATCGCGCATCGGGCCACTGAGTGCCGCTGAGCGCAGTGCATTGATTGCTTCGTCGCCGCTGGTTGGGCGCTATGACAAGCCGGTTGATCGTGAGTCGGCCTACGAAATGCTCACCCAGCGCAAAGGCGAGCCTGTGGAGCCTGCGCCCGTACCTAAGGCCGATGAGGAGAGCTTTGCCGACAAGGCCGGTGACTTCTTGCAGAGTGCGGCAGGGCAGGCGATCAAGTCTGCGGTGCGCCAAGCGGCCAATCAGTTGGGGCGGCAGTTGGTGCGCGGGTTGATGGGGTCGTTGCTGGGTGGCAAGAAGCGCTAGTGAGGCGCATGAAAAAGGCGCCCGAAGGCGCCTTTTTCTACAGCGGTACCGCTCAGCCGATCGCCTTGGACGCCAGCCAGAACAGGCCAGCTGCCAAGCCCATCGAGGCTGGCAGGGTCAATACCCAGGCCAGCAGGATGGTCTTCACGGTGCCGCCTTGCAGGCCGCTCTTGTTGGCGACCATGGTGCCGGCGACGCCGGATGACAACACATGGGTGGTCGATACCGGCAGGCTGAACACGTTGGCCATGCCGATGGCGCAGGCTGCGGTGATCTGCGCCGACATGCCCTGGGCATAGGTCATGCCCTGCTTGCCGATTTTCTCGCCAACCGTCAGTACCACGCGCTTCCAGCCGACCATGGTGCCCAGGCCCAGGGCCAGGGCAACGGCCACGATCACCCAGAACGGTGCGTATTCTGTGGTGGCGGTGAGGTCTTTGCGCAGCTTCTCCAGGTCGGCCTTTTCACGGGCATCCAAGCCTGGCAGCTTGCCGACCTTTTTCGCCGTGTCATCCAGGCAGAGCAGGTAGCGGCGCACTTCAACGCGCTTGTCGGCTTCCAGGGTGTGGTAGTCGGTCACGCCCTTGAGCGAAGCCTGCAGGGCCGCGATGGTCGGCTCGGTCTGCTGCGGGTTGCAGCTGAACTGCTCTGGCAGGTCGGTCGACTTGGCCTTGCCCAGTGCCAGGAACTCACCCAGGGTGGCGGCGTTGCGCTGGTAGAACTGGCTCATGTGCAAGGTGGCGTCGCGGGTGCGCTCGATCTGATAAGTGGTGCTGTTCAGGTCGAGTACGAACTTGGCCGGTACGATACCGATCAGCACCAACATGATCAGGCCGATACCTTTCTGACCATCGTTGGAGCCGTGCACGAAGCTCACGCCCATGGCCGAAATCACCAGTACCAGGCGGTTCCAGAAAGGAGGGTGCTTCTTGTCGTCGAGCTTGCGACGCTGTTCGGGCGTCTTGTGCATCTTCGACAGCGGGCGCCACCATTTCAGGCCGAGCAGCACCAGCGCCGCGACGGCAAAGCCGGCCATGGGCGAGACCACCAGCGACATGGCGATGTCGATCGCCTTCTGCCAGTTGACGCCATCGCCCAGCGGGATGTCGTTGATCAGGGCATTGGCCAGGCCAACACCGAGGATCGAGCCGATCAAGGTGTGCGAGCTGGACGCAGGGATACCGAAGTACCAGGTGCCCAGGTTCCAGGTGATGGCCGCAGCCAGCAGCGAGAAGACCATGGCCAGGCCGTGTCCGGTGTTCACATTGATCAGCAGCTCTACCGGCAACAGGTGAACGATGGCATAGGCCACCCCGACACCACCGAGCAGAACGCCGAGGAAGTTGAACACGCCGGAGAAGAACACGGCGAGGTGCGGCGGCATGGCTTTGGTATAGATGACGGTAGCTACCGCGTTGGCGGTGTCATGAAAGCCATTGATGAACTCGAAGGCGAGTACGAAGGTCAAGGCGAGCAGCAGGCTCACCAACACCCAGGCATCCAGTCCGCTGAATAAATCGATCATGAAGGTTGTCTGGCGGTCATAGGGGGGCGCGATTATGCCAGAAAACATTGGCAATCGATGCACCTGCGACAGACCGATGGCAGGCATCCAGGTGCGATCAGCAAGCGCAATACCGCGCTATCTGGCAAAGAACTGTCCGATAAAAAACGAGAAATATCACTAAAATCGGCAAATATCTGGAAAACGTACGGCGTGGCATTCATTCAAACGGTCGTATGAAATTTGTGTAATTCCATTTCATCTACGACCTCTGGGTAAAGATCGACCGCGCCCGGGCTTGCCGGGCGACGACGCGGATAGCGTGAGCCTGGCGCTCAGGGCTTGTCGCTGCGCAGGTCCTTTTCCATTTTTTCCAGTTCCTGGTTGAACGCCTGGTCGCGCACGCTGGCACGCTTGCGCCACGGTTTGCGCTCCGGGTCCGGTTGAGCGGCGTACGTGGTGACTTCACCACCGTAAACATCCTTGTAACGTTCAGCCTGGCGCTCGAGCTCTGCGCGCAGTTCATCTTTCGTCACAGTAGTACCTGAGTAAGTTGAGTTAAGACTGTTGTTGTTTGCTGTACAGCGTGCCCCTGTGCATACAAAGACGGCACATGGAAAAGCTGCGGGGATGCCATACAGGGCCTGCACACACACACACACACACATGGGTTGAAGCGAAGTGCTGATTACAGCGGTGTGTTCCATTACCCCAGCATCGGGCATTCAACCAAATTGATTATAGCAACCGACCCTTCTTCGAACAGGGGTATTTATGCGGGCCTGACAATGCCGGTCGAAGTTGTCGGTTTCATTCGGCAATGTCTGACGCCGTGCGTATAACTTTGAAGGGCGGCAAGGGCAAAAGTTTCGTTGCCACGCACACGCGAGGAGGGGAAGTAAAAACGGCCTCGCACAGGGCGAGGCCGTTGCCTGGGACTTCTACGGTGGGTACCTGACCAGTCTCTCCAAAGAAGCCACAAGTGGCAGGAGAAAGGTATAAGCAAAAGTGTCAGCGGTCAATTGCGATTATCGGCCGTTCGTTCGATAATCGCACGAACCAGCGATTTTTTTGAGGTGAGCGATGAGCGACGAAACACCGGCCAACGAATCTGCCAACCCAGAGTCGGCACGCCCTGCCGCCCCGGCGCTGGCGCCGCCGATCGTGGCATCGCCGGCCAAGCGTATTCAGGCGTTTACCGGCGACCCGGACTTCATGACCTCGCTCGCCCGGGGGCTTGCGGTGATTCAGGCGTTCCAGGAGCGCAAGCGCCACCTGACCATCGCTCAGATCAGCCACCGCACCGAGATTCCTCGGGCGGCGGTACGCCGCTGCCTGCACACGCTGATGAAGCTGGGGTATGCGACGACCGACGGGCGCACCTATTCGCTGTTGCCCAAGGTGCTGACATTGGGCCATGCGTACCTTTCGTCGACGCCCTTGGCGATTTCCGCCCAGCCGTACCTGGACCGCATCAGTGACCAACTGCACGAGGCGGCCAACATGGCCACTCTTGAAGGCGACGACATCCTTTATATAGCCCGCTCGGCAACCGTGGAGCGGCTGATCTCGGTCGACCTGTCGGTAGGCGGGCGATTGCCGGCGTATTGCACATCGATGGGGCGTATCCTGCTGGCGGCGATGGATGACACCAGCCTGCGCGAGTACCTGGACCGGGCTGATCTCAAGGCGCGCACCAGCCGCACTTTGAATGATGCCGAATCATTGTTTGCCTGCATCCAGCAAGTGCGTGCCCAGGGCTGGTGCGTGGTGGACCAGGAGCTGGAACAAGGGCTACGCTCCATTGCCGTGCCGATCTATGACGCGTCGGGGCAGGTGCTGGCAGCATTGAATGTCAGTACCCATGTCGGGCGGGTAACGCGTAGCGAGCTGGAACAGCGCTTCTTGCCGATCCTGTTGGCGGCCAGTCGAGATCTTTGCCACCAGTTGTTTGGTTGACGCGCGCAGGGGGGCACCCCCTGCATGCCCCATTATCGAACACGCCCGCCGTTTCCTGTTCGATAAACGCACAATGTCGCTCCCAGCGAATTGCGTCCGCCCCGTCTGCTGATTAATGTCTCTCGCAACGGTCGGCTGTGCCGACCGAACAAGAAAAACTCGAGAGGCACACACCATGACTGCTGTCCCATCGCTGCTGCGGCCGCACCCGCACGCAGTACTGTTGTATCCAGGCTGAAGCAGGCCACCATCATCCTATTACCCAACCCTGTACTTGCGCCCTGAGTGCAGTGGCATGGCTGTGCCCTAATTCTGGATAACAACAATGAACCAACCACACACCCACGTCGGCAGTTGCCTCGACGTTCAGTCGTTCATCAACGATCAGCCGCTGTCCCGCTATCAATGGCGGGTGGTGTTGCTGTGCTTTCTGATTGTCTTCCTCGATGGCCTGGACACCGCCGCCATGGGCTTCATCGCCCCGGCCCTGTCGCAGGAGTGGGGTATCGACCGCGCCAGCCTCGGCCCGGTCATGAGTGCCGCGTTGATCGGCATGGTGTTCGGTGCCTTGGGCTCTGGGCCGCTGGCCGACCGTTTCGGGCGCAAGGGCGTGCTGGTTGGCGCAGTGCTGGTGTTCGGTGGCTTCAGCCTGGCCTCGGCCTACGCGACCAATGTCGACCAGTTGCTGATCCTGCGCTTCTTGACCGGGCTCGGGCTGGGCGCGGGCATGCCCAATGCCACCACGCTGCTTTCCGAGTACACCCCTGAGCGCCTCAAGTCGCTGCTGGTGACCAGCATGTTCTGTGGTTTCAACCTGGGCATGGCCGGTGGTGGCTTCATTTCCGCGAAGATGATCCCGGCCTACGGTTGGCACAGCCTGCTGGTGATCGGTGGCGTGCTGCCGCTGCTGCTGGCGGTGGTGCTGATGGTCTGGCTGCCGGAGTCGGCGCGGTTCCTGGTGGTGCGTAACCGTGGCACGGACAAGGTGCGCAAGACCCTGGCGCCGATTGCGCCGCAGGTAGTGGCCCAGGCGGCCAGCTTCAGCGTGCCGGAGCAGAAGGCGGTGGCTGCGCGCAGCGTGTTTGCGGTGATCTTCTCCGGTACCTACGGGCTGGGCACCATGCTGTTGTGGCTGACCTATTTCATGGGCTTGGTGATTGTCTACCTGCTGACCAGTTGGCTGCCGACGCTGATGCGTGACAGTGGTGCCAGCATGGAAGAGGCGGCCTTCATCGGCGCGTTGTTCCAGTTCGGTGGCGTGCTGAGTGCGGTGGGCGTGGGCTGGGCCATGGACCGCTTCAACCCGCACAAGGTCATTGGCATTTTCTACCTGCTGGCCGGGGTATTCGCCTACGCCGTTGGGCAGAGCCTGGGCAACATCACCTTACTCGCCACCTTGGTGCTGATCGCAGGCATGTGCGTCAACGGCGCCCAGTCGGCGATGCCGTCGTTGGCAGCACGCTTTTACCCGACCCAAGGGCGTGCCACGGGCGTCTCGTGGATGCTGGGCATCGGCCGCTTTGGCGCAATTCTCGGCGCCTGGAGTGGTGCGACGCTGCTGGGCCTGGGCTGGAACTTCGAGCAGGTGCTGACGGCATTGCTGGTGCCGGCTGCATTGGCAACGGTGGGGGTGATTGTGAAAGGGCTGGTCAGCCACGCGGACGCGACCTGAGCAGCGCTGGAAGTGGAGGGGCAGGGTGACAAATGGTTCGATAATCGCACGGATAGTCGATTATCGGATTGTCACCGACCTGTCAGCCTCCTTAATCTGAACTCACTGATGCACCCTGACCAGGAGTCTCCAAAATCATGCGTGACGTATTTATCTGTGATGCCATCCGCACCCCGATCGGGCGCTTCGGCGGCGCCCTGGCCGGCGTGCGCGCCGATGACCTGGCGGCTGTGCCGCTGAAGGCGCTGATCGAGCGCAACCCGTCGGTGCAGTGGGACCAGGTCGACGAAGTGTTCTTTGGTTGCGCCAACCAGGCCGGCGAAGATAACCGCAACGTGGCGCGCATGGCGCTGCTGTTGGCAGGCCTGCCCGAGAGCATCCCAGGCGTGACCCTCAACCGCCTGTGCGCATCGGGCATGGATGCCATCGGCACGGCGTTCCGCGCCATCGCCAGTGGCGAAATGGAGCTGGCCATCGCCGGTGGTGTCGAGTCGATGTCGCGTGCCCCCTTCGTCATGGGCAAGGCCGAGAGCGGTTACTCGCGCAACATGAAGCTTGAGGACACCACCATTGGCTGGCGCTTCATCAACCCGTTGATGAAAAGCCAGTATGGCGTGGACTCGATGCCGGAAACTGCCGACAACGTTGCCGACGATTACCAGGTCTCCCGCGCTGACCAGGATGCCTTTGCCGTGCGCAGCCAGCAGAAGGCCGCAGCGGCCCAGGCAGCTGGGTTCTTTGCCGAAGAGATCGTGCCGGTGCGCATTGCCCACAAGAAGGGCGAGACCGTGGTCGAGCGCGACGAGCACCTTCGCCCGGAAACCACCCTTGAAGCCTTGACCAAGCTCAAACCGGTCAATGGCCCGGACAAGACGGTCACCGCTGGCAACGCGTCGGGCGTCAACGATGGCGCGGCGGCGTTGATTCTGGCCTCGGCCGAGGCGGTAAAAAAACATGGCCTGACCCCACGCGCCCGGGTACTGGGCATGGCCAGCGCCGGTGTGGCGCCACGGGTGATGGGCATCGGCCCGGTACCGGCGGTGCGCAAGCTGACCGAGCGCCTGGGCGTGGCGGTGGCTGATTTCGATGTGATCGAGCTCAACGAGGCGTTTGCCAGCCAGGGCCTGGCGGTGCTGCGCGAGCTGGGTGTGGCGGACGATGCGCCGCAGGTGAACCCTAATGGCGGCGCGATTGCCCTGGGCCACCCGCTGGGCATGAGCGGTGCGCGGTTGGTGCTGACGGCGCTGCATCAGTTGGAGAAGAGTGGCGGACGTAAAGGCCTGGCCACCATGTGCGTGGGCGTGGGCCAAGGTTTGGCGCTGGCTATCGAACGAGTTTGACCACTACCGGCCTCTTCGTGGGGCAAGTCGGATCGCCGCACCGCCGCCCCCACAGCGGACCACGCATTCTCTGTGGGAGCGGCGGTGCAGCGATCCGACTTGCCCCGCGAAGGGGCCGGTACTGTAAGACACAAGGCCAATTGCCAGCCTGCGAGCGGAACGAGTGTGTTACTAGGTATGTCTAGACTTACCTAGGACCCTCCAGGAGTAAAACCACCATGACCTCAACCTATTACACCGGCGAAGAGCGCAGCAAGCGCATCTTCGCTATCGTCGGTGCCTCTTCGGGCAACCTGGTGGAATGGTTCGACTTCTACGTCTACGCCTTCTGCGCGATCTACTTCGCCCCGGCCTTCTTCCCCTCCGACGACCCCACCGTACAATTGCTCAACACCGCCGGCGTGTTTGCCGCGGGCTTCCTGATGCGCCCCATCGGTGGCTGGATCTTCGGCCGCCTGGCCGACCGCCATGGCCGCAAGAACTCGCTGATGATCTCGGTGCTGATGATGTGCGCCGGGTCCTTGATGATCGCCTGCCTGCCCACCTACGCCAGCATTGGTACCTGGGCACCCGCGTTGCTGTTGCTCGCCCGCCTGATCCAGGGCCTTTCGGTGGGTGGCGAGTACGGCACCACCGCCACTTACATGAGCGAAGTGGCGCTGCGCGGCCAGCGCGGCTTCTTCGCCTCTTTCCAGTACGTGACCTTGATCGGCGGCCAGTTGCTGGCCGTGCTGGTGGTGGTGATCCTGCAGCAACTGCTGACAGAGGACGAGTTGCGTGCCTGGGGTTGGCGCATTCCGTTCGTGGTCGGCGCCGTGGCCGCACTGATCTCGCTGATGCTGCGCCGCTCGCTGCACGAAACCAGCAATGCCGAAACCCGCAATGACAAAGATGCCGGTTCGATCAGCGGGCTGTTCCGCAACCACACCGCAGCGTTCATCACCGTGCTGGGTTACACCGCGGGCGGGTCGCTGATTTTCTACACCTTCACCACCTACATGCAGAAGTACCTGGTCAATACGGCCGGCATGAACGCCAAGAACGCCAGCTACGTGATGACCGGCGCGCTGTTCCTGTTCATGATCCTGCAGCCGTTCTTCGGCATGTTGTCCGACCGGATTGGCCGGCGTAATTCCATGCTGCTGTTCGGCGCCTTGGGCACGCTGTTCACCGTGCCCCTGCTGATGGCGCTGAAGACCGTGACCAGCCCGTTCCTGGCCTTCGTGCTGATCAGCCTGGCCTTGTGTATCGTCAGTTTCTACACCTCGATCAGCGGCCTGGTAAAAGCGGAGATGTTCCCGCCGCAGGTGCGCGCGCTGGGTGTCGGCCTGGCCTATGCAGTGGCCAACGCGATGTTCGGGGGGTCTGCCGAATACGTGGCGCTGGGCCTGAAGACGCTGGGCATGGAAAACACCTTTTACTGGTACGTGACGGGCATGATGGCGATAGCCTTCCTGTTCAGCCTGCGCCTGCCGAAGCAGGCCGCGTACCTGCACCATGACGATTAAGGACCTGCAATGACGTACCGTGCGGACAACCAGCTGTTCGATGCCTACTTCACCGCGCCGGCCATGCGCGAGATCTTCTCCGACCGCGGCCGCCTGCAGGGCATGCTCGATTTCGAGGCTGCCCTGGCCCGCGCCGAAGCGGCCGCCGGGCTGGTGCCGCACAGCGCGGTGGCGGCCATCGAGGCCGCCTGCAAGGCCGAGCGCTACGACACCCGCGCCCTGGCTGATGCCATCGCCAGCGCTGGCAACTCGGCCATCCCACTGGTGAAGGCGCTGGGCAAGGTGATCGCCAGCGGCGTACCCGAGGCCGAGCGCTATGTGCACCTGGGCGCCACCAGCCAGGACGCCATGGACACCGGGCTGGTACTGCAACTGCGCGATGCCCTCGACCTCATCGAAGCGGACCTTGGCCAACTGGCCGAGACCCTGTCGCGCCAGGCCTTGCAGCATGCCGATACGCCCCTGGTGGGGCGCACCTGGCTGCAGCACGCCACGCCGGTCACCCTGGGCATGAAGCTGGCCAGTGTGCTGGGCGCGCTGACCCGCCATCGCCAACGCCTGCAGGAACTGCGCCCGCGCCTGCTGTGCCTGCAGTTTGGCGGTGCTTCGGGCAGCTTGGCGGCATTGGGCAGCAAGGCCATGCCGGTAGCCGAGGGCTTGGCCGAGCAGCTCAAGCTGCACTTGCCTGAGCAGCCTTGGCACACCCAGCGCGACCGCCTGGTGGAATTTGCCTCGGTGTTGGGCCTGATCGCCGGCAGCCTGGGCAAATTCGGCCGCGATATCAGCCTGCTGATGCAGACCGAGGCGGGCGAGGTGTTCGAGCCTTCCGCGCCGGGCAAAGGTGGCTCGTCGACCATGCCGCACAAGCGCAACCCGGTGGGCGCCGCCGTGCTGATCGGTGCCGCCACCCGTGTGCCTGGCCTGGTGTCGACGCTGTTTGCCGCCATGCCTCAAGAACATGAACGCAGCCTCGGCCTGTGGCATGCCGAATGGGAAACCCTGCCGGATATCTGCTGCCTGGTGTCCGGCGCCCTGCGCCAGGCCCAGGTGATCGCCGAAGGCATGCAGGTGGACGCCGAGCGCATGCGCCGCAACCTCGACCTGACCCAGGGCCTGGTGCTGGCCGAAGCCGTCAGCATCGTCCTGGCCCAGCGCCTGGGCCGTGACCGCGCCCACCATCTGCTCGAGCAGTGCTGCCAGCGTGCCGTCGCCGAGCAGCGCCACCTGCGCGCGGTGCTTGGTGACGAGCCGCATGTCAGCGCCGAACTGTCGGCGGAAGAACTCGATCGTTTGCTCGACCCTGCCCATTACCTCGGCCAGGCCCGCGTCTGGGTGGCGCGCGCCGTGGCTGAACATCAACGTTTCACTGCCTGAAGGAGACTGCTGTGGCGCATTTGCAACTGGCCGATGGCGTACTGAACTATCAAATCGATGGCCCGGCGGATGCTCCGGTGCTGGTGTTGTCCAATTCCTTGGGTACCGACCTGGGTATGTGGGACACGCAGATTCCGCTGTGGAGCGAGCACTTGCGCGTGTTGCGTTATGACACCCGCGGCCATGGTGCCTCGCTGGTCACCGCAGGCCCTTACAGCATCGAGCAATTGGGCCGCGATGTGCTTGCCCTGCTCGATGGCCTGGACATCCAGAAAGCGCACTTCGTCGGGCTGTCGATGGGCGGCCTGATCGGCCAGTGGCTGGGGATCAACGCAGGCGAGCGCCTGCACAGCCTTACCCTGTGCAACACCGCGGCCAAGATCGGCAGTGACGAGGTCTGGAACCCGCGCATCGACACCGTGCTCAAGGGCGGCCAGCAGGCCATGGTTGCCCTGCGCGATGCCTCCATTGCGCGCTGGTTTACCCCAGGCTTCGCCCAGACGCAGCCCGAGCAGGCCCAGCGTATCTGCCAGATGCTGGCGCAGACCACGCCTGAGGGCTATGCAGCCAACTGCGCTGCGGTGCGCGACGCCGACTACCGCGAGCACGTGCAGCGTATCCAGGTGCCGACCTTGATCGTTGCCGGTACCGAAGACGTGGTGACCACCCCTGAGCATGGCCGCTTCATGCAGGCTGCCATCCAGGGCGCCGACTATGTCGACTTCCCGGCTGCGCACCTGTCCAACGTCGAGATTGGCGAGCGCTTCAGCCGCCGAGTGCTCGACTTCCTGCTGGCTCACTGAGGATAACGCCATGGATGAGAAACAACGCTACGACGCAGGCATGCAGGTGCGCCGCGCGGTGCTTGGCGATGCGCACGTGGACCGCAGCCTGGAGAAGCTCAACGACTTCAATGGCGAGTTCCAGGAGATGATCACCCGGCATGCCTGGGGTGATATCTGGACTCGCCCCGGCCTGCCGCGTCACACCCGCAGCCTGATCACCATCGCCATGCTGATCGGCATGAACCGCAACGACGAGCTCAAGCTGCACCTGCGGGCTGCTGCCAACAACGGCGTGACCCGTGACGAGATCAAGGAAGTGCTGATGCAGAGCGCGATCTACTGCGGCATCCCGGCGGCCAATGCCACCTTCCACCTGGCGGAATCGGTGTGGGATGAGCTGGGCGTCGAGTCGCGCTCTTAAGCCCCGTGGGCTCTTGGTAGGAGCGGCCTTGCGTCGCGAAAGGGCTGCGGAGCGGCCCCGGATATGTGCGGTGACGCTGAAATCGAGGGGCCGCTGCGCGCCCCTTTCGCGACGCAAGGCCGCTCCTACTACGACCGCAGGGCCACTGGGCCGGCATTGGCCTCCACGGCTTGCTTGAGCGCTGGGCACAACCCCAGCATGAATGCCGCTTCCGCCACCACGAACAGCGGCCCGATGATCAGCCCGCTGATATCGTCGACGAACGCCGGCTTGCGGCCTTCGTAATAGTGGCCGACGAACTGGATGATCCAGCCCACCACGAATGCCCCCAGCCCCGCACCGAGCCACAGCCCGGTGCTTTGTACCGCCAGTACCTGGCCAAGCCACAGGCACAGACCCAGCAGCAGCCCCATGACCAGCCCGAAGCGCAGGTCCAGGCGCAGGTAGAACCACACCGAAGCCGCCGCCGCCAGCAGGGCAGGGGATAGCCAGATACCGGCAACGTCCCAGCCTGGGCGCGACAGCAGGATGGACACGGCCAGCACGATCAGTGGGATGCCAAGGAAATGGGTGGCGATGTTGCGTGGGTCGCGGTGGTAGTTGGCGTATTGGCTCAGGTGTTCGACGAGGTTTTTCATTGTTGTGCCTCCCTGGTTGGCCGGTACAGGCCCCCATATAGCTCAGGATAGCCCGCACGCACCATCTTCATCAGTTCAGCGAATGGCGGCACTGCGTAGGTGCGCATCCAGCCCCACCAGCGTCTCGATCATGGCCCGCGTCGCCGGCGACAAGCGATAGCCGCTGCGGCTGACCGGGCCCCCGCCAGGTGCTCGGTCTGCAGGTGTGGGGTGAA
Source organism: Pseudomonas sp. SWRI68 (assembly GCF_014269165.1). Classification (NCBI taxonomy): domain Bacteria; kingdom Pseudomonadati; phylum Pseudomonadota; class Gammaproteobacteria; order Pseudomonadales; family Pseudomonadaceae; genus Pseudomonas; species Pseudomonas sp. SWRI68. The sequence goes on from NZ_JABWRU010000003.1 coordinate 255,275, forward strand.
GTCGCTGCGCCCGCGATGCCTTCAAGAATGGTTTGTTTCGTTAGTTATTCTTTTGGGTTATTTAAACCCTCGTCACGGGTTTGACCGCGACGAGGGTGGCCAGATCACAGCAGATTCAACGGGTAACTCACTATCAGCCGGTTCTCATCGAAGGCATTGGTGCTGAAATCCCGGCGCATGGTGGAGTTGCGCCATTTCACCGACAGGTCCTTGAACGACCCCGACTGCACCACGTAGGCCAGTTCGGTCTCACGTGCCCATTCCTTGCCATCGTCGACGCCACCCGCCGTCACGTTGTCACCCTTGATATAGCGGTTCATCAAGGTCAGCCCCGGTACCCCGACGGTGGCGAAGTTGAAGTCATGGCGCACCTGCCAGGAACGCTCCTTGGCATTGTCGAAGCTGGCGTTGTAGCTGTCGTTGGCCAAGGTGCCGCCGCTGGTGCCGTTGACCCGCAGCCAGGCGTCATCGCCACTGACCTTTTGCAGGCCGACGTAGAAGGTATGGCCCTGGTAGCGTGCCGAAAGCAGTGCCGAGGCCGTGCGGTTATCCAGTTCCCCGGCGCGCTCGGCGCCGTCTTCCTTGCCGATGAAGTAGCCGAGGTTGGCGCCCAGGGTCCAGTCGCCCAGTGGCTGGCTGTGTACCAGGTTGAGGTACTGCTGGCGGTAGATGTCCTTGAGCTGGGCATCCCACAGGCCAATCATCGTGCGCTTGTCGTTGAAGGTGTATTCACCACCGCCGAAGTTGAAGCGGTCCGAGGTGAAGGCTGCACGGCCATTGAGCGACATGTCTTCCATGCTGGCGTCGTTGCGCGGGCTGTTGCCGCGGAACTGGCCGGCATACAGGGTCAGGCCGTCGATTTCCTTGGAGGTGAGCTGGCCGCCGCGGAAGGTCTGTGGCAGCGAGCGGCCATCGTCCGAACGCAGGATCGGCAGCACTGGCATCCATTCGCCGACCTTCAGTTCGGTCTGCGAGAGCTTGGCTTTCAGGGCCACGCCCAGGCGGCCGAAATCGTCTGCGGGGCGGCCGTCATCGTGCACCGGCAACAGGTGGGTGTTGGTGGTGCCTCTGCCGCCATCGAGCTTGACCGAGTACATGCCCAACACATCCACGCCGAAACCCACAGTGCCCTGGGTGAAGCCGGAGCGGGCATCGAGGATGAAGCTCTGGGTCCATTCCTCGGCCTTGCTCTGGGGGTGGGCTGGGTCGACGAAGTTGCGGTTGATGTAGAAGTTGCGCAGGTTGAGGGTGGCCTTGGCGTCTTCCATGAAGCCGCCGTCCGCAGCAAACGCGGGGAGGGTGCAGGACATGGCCAACAGGCCGGGCAGCAGCTGGCGTGCGGTATGCGAAGTGCTCATCTGTCGTGGATCTCTTGTTTTTATGGGCGAGCCGTTGCGCTGCAGGATGCGGCCTGCAGGTGCGGGTCTTTGATGAACGTGGGCAACGTTGCGTGAGCGGATGGTGCGGGGAAGGGAAGGGGCGAGGCAATTCGTCGCAGACGGTATGGGGCGATAATCGAACGGAATGTTCCAGGTGGTTAATTGTTTGCCTGCCCAGGCAAGCGACAACAAAAAGCCCACCGCGAGGGTGGGCTTGATGTTGCTACCAGGGCATTCAGCCTTTCGGTGTTGCCACCGAAGCCTGCTGATTGGCCTGCCCGGTCTGCTCGTACCAGCCGCCGCCGAGCGCCTTGTACAGGTTGACCTCACTGGTCAGCTGCGACAGGCGATCACCGATCAGTGCCTGCTGGGCGCTGAACAGGTTACGTTGGGCGTCGAGGAAGGTCAGGTTGCTGTCGATACCGATACGGTAGCGACGCTCGGCCAGGCGGTAGTAGTCCTGGTTCGCCTGCACCAGGTCACGCTGGGCCTGCAACTGCTCTTCGAAGGTCTTGCGCGCCGCCAGGCCATCGGAGACTTCCTGGAAGGCGGTCTGGATGGTCTTCTCGTACTTGGCGACGTTGATGTCCTTCTGGATCTTCGAGTAGTCCAGGCTGGCCTTCAAGCTGCCGGCGTTGAAGATCGGCAGGTTGATCTGCGGCTGGAACAACCAGGTGCCCGAACCGCCTTTGAACAGGCCGTCCATGTCGGTACTCAAGGTGCCGGCGTTGGCGGTCAGGCTGATGCTCGGGAAGAACGCTGCACGGGCCGCGCCGATGTTGGCGTTGGCGGCCTTGAGCAGGTGCTCGGCTTCCTGGATGTCCGGGCGACGCTGAAGGATGTCCGACGGCAGGCCGGCCGGTACTTCGGCCAGCTGGTCGGCGTTCAGCTCCAGCGGCTGGGGCAGGTTGGCCGGTACGCCGGTACCCAGCAGCACAGTCAGGCTGTTGAGGTCCTGGGCAACCAGGCGCTGGTACTGCGAGTACTTGACCCGCGCGCCTTCCACGGCGGTGCGTGCCTGGCTGAGGTCGAGCGCCGAGGCGACACCGACTTCATTGCTGCGACGGGTCAGGTTGTAGCTTTCCTGGTAGGTCTTCAGGGTGTCTTCGGTCAGCTTGAACAGCGCCTGATCCGCCTGCCAGGTGTAGTAGGCGTTGGCCACGCTGGCCACCAGGGCGATCTGCGTGGAGCGCCGTGCCTGTTCACTGGACAGGTAGGTTTCCAGCGCTTGCTCGCTCAGGCTGCGCACACGGCCGAACAGGTCCAGCTCATAGGCACTGACGCCGAGAGTGGCCGAGTACTGGCTGGTGATACCGGCTTGGCCGGTCTGCGACATGTCTGCCGGTACCCGCTGGCGGCTGCCGCTGCCAGTGGCCGAAACCGCCGGGAACAGGTCGGCCCGCTGGATGCGGTACTGCGCGCGGTAGGCGTCGATGTTCAGCGCCGCGACACGCAGGTCGCGGTTGTTCACCAGCGAGGTCTGAATCAGCTGCTGCAGCGCCGGGTCGTGGAAGAACTGGCGCCAGCCCTGTTCGGCGGCGGCAACGTCTGCCGATTGGGTCGGCGAATACGCAGGGCCTTGCGGCCACTGCGCTGCCACCGGCGCTTCCGGGGTCTGGTAATCAGGGATCAGCGAGCAACCGCCAAGAATGAAAGCGGTTACCGCCAGGGACAACAAAGACTTGGTCATTGCCCAGCCTCATAACGTGGAGTTTCAGGGGTGTCGTCTTTTTTCGGCTCTTTGCTGCCGAACATCGACGACACTGCGACGAAGAATAGCGGTACCCAGAAGATTGCCAACACGGTCGCACTGATCATGCCGCCGATCACGCCGGTGCCGATCGCATGCTGGCTGCCGGCGCCTGCGCCGCTGGCGATGGTCAACGGTACCACGCCGAGGATGAACGCCAGCGAGGTCATGATGATCGGGCGCAGACGCATGCGGCACGCCTCGATCGCAGCGTCGTACAGGCTGCGGCCCTGCTCGTGCAGCTCTTTGGCGAACTCGACGATCAGGATCGCGTTCTTCGCCGCCAGGCCGATGGTGGTCAACAGGCCGACCAGGAAGTACACGTCGTTGGACAAACCGCGCAGGCTGGCGGCGATCAGGGCACCGATGATACCCAGCGGTACCACCAGCACGACGGCGATCGGGATCGACCAGCTTTCGTACAGCGCTGCCAGGCACAGGAACACGAACAGAATCGAGAGGGCGAACAGTGCCGGCATCTGCGAGCCGGAGAGTTTTTCCTCGTAGGACATGCCCGTCCAGGAGAAGCCGATACCGTCCGGCAGCTCGCCAGCGATGCGTTCCACTTCAGCCATGGCCTCACCGGTACTGTAGCCCGGCGCTGGCGCACCAAGGATTTCCATCGCCTCGACGCCGTTGTAACGGGACAGCTTCGGCGAGCCGTAGGTCCATTCGCCCTTGGCGAAGGAAGAGAACGGCACCATCTCGCCCTTACCGTTGCGTACGTACCACTTCTGCAGGTCTTCCGGGCTCATCCGGGCATTGGGTTCACCCTGGATGTACACCTTCTTGACCCGGCCACGGTCGATGAAGTCGTTGACGTAGCTGGCACCCAAGGCAATCGACAGGGTGTTGTTGATGTCGGCGATGGTCACGCCCAGGGCGCTGGCACGTTCGTCATCAATGGTCAGCTGGTACTGCGGTTCATCGTTCAGGCCGTTAGGGCGCACGGCACTGAGTATCTTGCTCTGCGCAGCCTTGGCCAGGAACTGGTTGCGTGCTTCCATGAGTTTTGCATGGCCGACACCGCCGCGGTCCTGGAGGAACACGTCGAAGCCGGTGGCGTTACCCAGTTCGAGTACCGCAGGCGGGGCGAAGGCGAACACCATCGCATCGCGGAAGGTGAAGAAGTGCTGCTGCGCACGCTGGGCCAGGGCGAACACACTGTTCTCCTGGGAGCGCTCGCCCCACGGCTTGAGCATGATGAACGCCATGCCCGAGCTTTGGCCGCGGCCGGCAAAGTTGAAGCCGTTGACGGTGAACACCGACGAAACGGTATCGGCTTCGTCCTTGAGCAGGTACTCGCGCATCTGGTCGACCACCACTTGGGTGCGTTCGGCACTGGAGCCTGCCGGGGTCTGCACCTGGGCAAACAACACGCCTTGGTCTTCTTCAGGCAGGAACGCCGTCGGGATGCGGGTGAACAGCCAGATCATGCCAACCACGATCAGTGCGTAGCCCAGCAGGAAGGGCACCTTGTTGCGCAGGATGGTGCCCACGCTGCGCTCGTAGCCGTTTACGCTGCGGTCGAAGTTGCGGTTGAACCAGCCGAAGAAACCACCTTTGGCGGTGTGGTGCTCGCCCTTCTTCAGCGGCTTGAGCATGGTTGCGCACAGTGCCGGGGTGAAGATCAGTGCCACCAGCACCGACAGGCCCATGGCCGAGACGATGGTGATGGAGAACTGGCGGTAGATCACACCGGTAGAGCCGCCGAAGAAGGCCATGGGCAGCAATACCGCCGACAGCACCAGGGCGATACCCACCAATGCACCCTGGATCTGCTCCATGGAACGCTTGGTGGCTTCCTTGGGTGGCAAACCCTCCTCGGACATCACCCGCTCGACGTTCTCCACCACGACGATGGCGTCGTCCACCAGCAAGCCGATGGCCAGGACCATGGCGAACATGGTCAGGGTGTTGATGCTGAAGCCCGCAGCGGCAAGGATGCCGAAGGTACCCAGCAACACCACCGGTACGGTCATGGTGGTGATGATGGTAGCGCGGAAGTTCTGCAGGAACAGGTACATCACCAGGAACACCAGGACCACGGCTTCGATCAGGGTGTGGATCACCCCACTGATCGATTCGGTGACCACTGGCGTGGTGTCATACGGGAACACGGCCTTCACGCCCGGCGGGAAGAACGGCTCGAGGTCGCTGATGGTCTGGCGCAGCGCCTTGGCAGTGTCCAGGGCGTTGGCGCCGGTGGCCAGCTTGACCGCCAGGCCCGAAGCCGGTTTGCCGTTGAACTGGGCACTGACCGCGTAGTTCTCGCCGCCCAGGCCAACCTCGGCGACATCACCCAGGCGTACCTGGGAACCGTCGTTGTTGACCTTGAGCAGGATCTTTTCGAACTGCTCGGCGGTCTGCAGACGGGTTTTGCCGATGATGGTGGCGTTCAGCTGGGTACCCGGCAGGGCAGGCAAGCCGCCGAGCTGGCCGGACGATACCTGCACGTTCTGCGCAGCGACCGCAGTCTTCACGTCGACCGGGGTCAGCTGGAACTTGTTCAGCTTGGCCGGATCGAGCCAGATACGCATGGCGTACTGGGCACCGAATACCTGGAAGTCACCCACGCCGGCGGTCCGCGAAACCGGGTCCTGCATGTTCGAGACGATGTAGTTGGCCAAGTCGTCCTTGGTCATGCTGCCATCTTCGGACACCAGGCCGATCACCAACAGGAAGTTCTTCACTGCCTTGGTGACACGGATACCCTGTTGCTGCACTTCCTGCGGCAACAGCGGTGTGGCCAGGTTCAGCTTGTTCTGAACCTGAACCTGCGCGGTGTCGGCGTTGGTGCCTTGCTCGAAGGTGGCGGTGATGGTCATGCTGCCGTCGGAGTTACTTTCCGAAGACACATAACGCAGGTTGTCGATACCGTTGAGCTGCTGCTCGATGACCTGCACCACGGTGTCCTGCACCGTCTGCGCCGAGGCGCCCGGGTAGGTCACGGCGATGGCGATGGCCGGTGGCGCGATGCTTGGGTACTGGTTGATCGGCAACTTCAGGATCGACAGGGCCCCGACCAGCATGATCACCAAGGCGATCACCCAGGCGAAGATCGGGCGATCGATAAAGAACTTCGACATGGTTTACTCCGCTTTGGCGTCTGCTTTCGCCGCGTTGGCCTGATCAGGGCTGGCCGGCTTGTTGACGTTGGTGGCTTCGCTGACCTTGACCTCGACGCCCGGACGCACGTATTGCAGCCCTTCGGTGATCAGGCGATCGCCCGGGTTCAGGCCTTCCTCGATCAGCCAGTCACTGCCCAGGGTACGGCTGGCCTTGAGCTGGCGCAGTTCGACCTTGTTTTCCTGGTTGACCACCAGTGCGGTTGGCGCGCCCTTGAGGTCGCGGGTCACGCCCTGCTGTGGGGCCAGGATGGCGTTGGCGTTGACCCCGGCGCGCAGGCGGGCATGCACGAACATGCCTGGCAGCAGGGTGTGGTCGGGGTTCGGGAAGATCGCACGCAGGGTCACCGAGCCTGTGGTCTCGTCGACCGAGACTTCGGAGAACTCCAGGCGGCCTTGCTGCTTGAACAGGCTGCCGTCTTCGAGCACCAGTTGCACCGAGGCGGCGTTTTCGCCGGCCTTTTGCAACTGGCCGCTTTCCAGGTCACGGCGCAGCTTGAGCAGCTCGGCGGTGGACTGGGTGACGTCGACGTAGACCGGGTCGAGTTGCTGGATGGTGGCCATGGCGTTGGTCTGACCATTGCTCACCAGCGCGCCTTCGGTAAACGCGGAACGGCCGATGCGGCCGCTGATCGGTGCCAGGACTTTGGTGTAGCGCAGGTCGATCTGGGCACTCTTGAGTGCAGCCTCTGCCTGCAATCGTTTGGCATTGGCGTCGTCGTATTCCTGCTTGGACACAGCCTGTTCATCGATCAGCTGCTTGTAGCGCTCGGCCAGCGAGCGGGTGGCCTGCAGGTTGGCCTGGGCATTGGCCAGGTTGGCCTCGTAGACGGCAGGGTCGATCTGGTACAGCTGCTGGCCTTCCTTGACGTCGCTGCCTTCCTTGAAGAGGCGCTTGAGAATGATGCCATTGACCTGTGGTCGCACTTCGGCAACCCGGTAGGCACTGGTGCGCCCCGGCAATTCCGAGGTCAGGGTGAAGGCTTGCGGCTGAATGGTCACGACGCCGACCTGAGGAGCCTGCGCGGCAGGCGCTGCTTCTTCTTTCTTGCAGCCACTGAGCAGAGTTGCCAGGGCGACGGCGGAAACCAGAGCGGTAACGGCTGGCTTGAATTGCATGAGGATCCTCGGGGCGCTGGAGCAGGAGACGCTCAAGAGTAATGGAAGAGTCTGATCGGAAAAATGCTATCCGGTGGATAAATAGCTTGCTAAGGAATATACTTACATTCATGGTTGTTTGTAAATACCGCTGCGCAGTACTTGGTGACTGCAGCAGCCCTTGATTAGCCCATTCGGGAGACGCCCTGCAGAGGCGACCCCGGCGGTTCCCCCGAGCACGCCGCGTGCTCGGGCCCAGATGAGGTTGTACTGCCATGGTCCGTAGAACCAAAGAAGAAGCCCAGGAAACCCGCGCCCAGATCATCGAGGCAGCGGAAAAGGCCTTCTACAAGCGCGGGGTTGCGCGAACCACCTTGGCCGACATCGCCGAACTGGCGGGCGTGACCCGAGGTGCGATCTACTGGCACTTCAACAACAAGGCCGAACTGGTGCAAGCGCTGCTCGACAGCCTGCATGAAGCCCATGACCACCTTGCACGCGCGAGCGAAAGCGAGGACGAACTGGACCCGCTGGGTTGCATGCGCAAGCTGCTGCTGCAAGTGTTCAACGAGCTGGTGCTCGATGCCCGAACCCGGCGTATCAATGAAATTCTGCATCACAAGTGCGAGTTCACCGATGACATGTGTGAAATTCGCCAGCAGCGCCAGAGCACGGTGCTGGATTGCCACAAGGGCATTGCCCTGGCGCTTGCCAATGCCGCGCGCCGGGGCCAGTTGCCTGTCGAGCTGGATGTCGAGCGCGCGGCGGTGGCCATGTTTGCCTATGTCGATGGCCTGATCGGGCGCTGGTTATTGCTGCCGGACAGTTTCGACCTGCTGCGTGATGTCGAAAAATGGGTCGACACCGGGCTGGATATGCTGCGCTTGAGCCCAGCGCTGCGCAAATGACACTTTGTTAAGGATTGTGAGGGAGTGTTGCCCCATTGTATTAACGGGGCATTAAAGGCGGGGTCGCGTTGCGGCCCTGCTTTATTAGTGCCCGCGCAATTGCCGGTCCGGCAACGCCAGCGCCGCCACCAACCCCAGCAGTGCAACCACACCACTGCCCATCAACAAATGCTTGAACGTCTCCAATAACCTTGCCTGGGTCAGTGGGTCGGCCTCGCCTGCCTTCAGGCTGCCCAGCAAGGGGTTGCCCAGCAGCTCGAACCCACCCTGGTGCAGCAACGCCAGCAGCAGGCTGGACATGCACGCCACCCCCATGGCCCCCCCAAGCGAGCGGAACAGGTTGGTGGTGCTGGTGGCCACGCCAATGTCCTTGCTGGCCACCGCGCTTTGCGTGCCCACCAGCGACGTCGGAAACTGCAGCCCGCAGGCAATGCCGGTCAGCAACATGAACACGGCGCTGAGCAGCGCCGACTGCGGCGGTGTCATGGCCATGGCGAAGATGGCCACCGGCATCAGCAGCGCGCCGGTGAGTATCTGCGGTTTGTAGCGCCCGGTGAGGCTGGTCATGCGGCCGCCGGTGAAGGCCCCCATCGGCAGGCCCATGGCCAGTGGCAGCAGGTGCAATGCCGCGCTGTCGGCACCTGCACCGGTGATGCCCTGGTAGCGCAAGGGCATGAGCATGGTCAGGGAAATCGACTGGAAACTGGCGAAAAATATCACCCCCCAGCACAGCACGGCGACGCGGTTGCCGAACAGGTCGAGGGGCAGCAGCGGCTCCGGGCAGCGCCGTTCATGGCCAATGAAAAGCGCCAGGCCAAGCACCGCGCAGGCGAACAGCGCCAGTACGGATGGCGCTGCCCAGGCGTGGCCCTGGCCGACCAGGGTAATGCCCAGCAGCAGGCTACCCAGGCCAACAATCAGCAACACGGCGCCGAGGTAATCGACCTGCGCCTCGCGGCGCTTGACCGGCATGTCGCGCAGTGCCCGATGGATCGCCCACAACGCGACCATTCCCAGTGGCAGGTTGATCCAGAACACCCAGCGCCAGGACAGGTACTCGGTCAGCCAGCCGCCGAGCACCGGCCCGGCGACGCTGGCCACTGCGTACATGCTGCTGAAATAGCCCTGGTAACGGCCACGTTCGCGCGGTGGCACGAAGTCGCCGATGATCGCCTGGCTGACCGACACCATGCCCCCTGCACCGACCCCTTGCAGCACGCGGGCCAGCACCAGTTGCTGCATGTCCTGGGCGAGGGCGCAGGCAATCGACGCCAGGGTGAACAGCTTGATGCCGGTAAGTATCATGCGCCGCCGGCCATACAGGTCACCGAGTTTGCCGTAGATCGGCACCGCCACCGTCATCGCTACCATGTACCCGGAGATCACCCAGGCCAGCAGGCCGACATCGTTGAATTGTGCGGAAATGGCCGGCAGCGAGACGGCGACAATGGTCTGGTCCAACGCGCCGAGGAAGATGGCCAGCATCAGAGCGGTGAGCACGTTGCGCAAGACGGTCGGGGGCAGGGCGGCAGTCACGAAATTACCTTAGGCATGGCAATGAGGCCGATGAAGTGTAACCTGACTTAGGTAGCTTCCTATGTACTATCTGCATCCCCTATGCAAGATCGGCATTGGCGCATTCATCCAGTGAGGCATGGCCGCGTGATATCGTGGCTGGACCGCAGGGGCTGTGATCCGTGGCCTGCACCAGCTTGGTGCAGCTAATTGCCGCAGGGTTTTCGTGTCGCTGTATCCCATACCTTTTATTCCTCTGCCTGCATGTCGAGCATGACCGCCCGGATGGCGACGGTTGGAACAGGTCAGGTAGACCCGATTCAGGGGTTGGTAGCAACCGTTCAATTTCACGTTATTGCGGAGTGATCATGCCCAGGGCTTCCCACCAAGATTTGCGTTTTGCCTTCCGCGAGCTGCTCGCTTCAGGTTCCTGTTACCACACAGCGTCCGTGTTCGACCCGATGTCGGCGCGCATTGCCGCTGACCTGGGTTTCGAAGTCGGTATTCTTGGTGGTTCGGTGGCTTCGCTGCAGGTGCTGGCCGCACCGGATTTTGCCTTGATCACGCTCAGCGAGTTCGTCGAACAGGCCACACGCATTGGCCGTGTGGCGCAACTGCCGGTGCTGGCCGATGCCGACCACGGCTACGGCAACGCGCTGAATGTCATGCGCACGGTCATCGAACTGGAGCGTGCCGGCGTTGCGGCACTGACCATCGAAGATACGCTGCTGCCGGCCCAGTTCGGGCGCAAGTCCACCGATTTGATTCCAGTCGATGAAGGCGTCGGCAAGATTCGCGCGGCGCTTGAAGCACGGGTCGATTCGTCGCTGTCGATCATCGCCCGCACCAACGCCGGCGTGCTGAGCACCGAAGAAATCATCGTGCGCACCCAGAGCTATCAGAAAGCCGGTGCCGACGGGATCTGCATGGTGGGGGTGAAGGATTTCGAGCAGCTCGAGCAGATTGCCGAGCACCTGAACGTGCCGTTGATGCTGGTGACCTACGCCAACCCCAACCTGCGTGATGACGAACGCCTGGCACGCCTGGGCGTGCGCATCGTGGTCGATGGCCATGCGGCGTACTTTGCTGCCATCAAGGCCACCTACGACTGCCTGCGCCTGCAGCGCGGCCAGCAGAACAGGTCCGAGAACCTCAACGCCACCGAACTCTCGCACACCTACACCCAGCCCGAGGATTACATCCGCTGGGCCAAGGAATACATGAGCGTCGAGGAGTGACCGGCAGGGCGCCGTCAGCTCAACGGACGGCGCTCAAGGTTGCGCTTTGCGGCACGCAGTGCGCGTGCTGACAATTGGCTGCCGAGCCGGGTTGGTCGCGGAGCAGTTCGACCCGCCAGCAGGCTGAGCCGTAAAGCCCGGCAACGGCAAACAGCGCCATCACCACTGCGAACCTTCTTGTCTTGATGCCCATGGTGCTCACCTCCTGTTACCGCGCCAGGTGATACCGGTAAGCGTAGGCCAATTCGCGGCGCCATGGGCTTACATCAGGTGCTTGTCCCATTCCGGCTCGTCCCGGAACCGCTGTGCGAGAAAGTCCAGCATGCTGCGCAAGGTCGCCGGCATGTGCTTGCGCGAGGTATACACCGCATTCAGGTTGAGCTCGCGCGGCCGTGCCTCGGGCAGCAGGCGCACCAGTGCGCCCGTGCGCAGCGCAGCGGCAGCCTGGTAGGTTGGCAGCATGGCAATGCCCGCACCGGCCAGTGCCGCCTTTTGCAACGTCATGGCCTCATTGGCACTGATGTTGCCCTCGACCGGGACGGCAATGGCGTGGCCCTGCACCTCGAAATGCCAGAGGCTGTGGCCGAAGTAGGCATGGGTCAGGCAATTGTGCCCGCTCAGTTCCTCAACCCGCTGCGGCGTCCCATGTTCGTGCAGGTAGCCCGGTGCCGCGCACACCACCGAGCGGCACACGGTCAGGCGCCGGGCGATCAGGTTCGGGTCCAGGTCGTTGCTGGTGCGGATGGCCAGGTCGATGCGCTCATCCACCAGGTTGACCGTGCGATCGAGCATCTGCAGTTCAACCTTCACCCCGGGATAGCGCCGAACATACGCGGCCACGGCATCCACCAGTTGCGCCTGGCCGAATGACGTACTGACGCTGATGCGCAGCGCGCCGCGGGGCGCGTCGTCCGGTTGGCGTACGGCAACCTGCAGGTCGCCGGCAAGTTCCAGCAGTTGGCGGCAGCGGGGCAGTGTCTCCTGGCCAGCGGCGGTCAGGCTCAGCTTGCGCGTGGTGCGCTGCATCAGCCGCGCCCCGACCCACTCCTCGAGTTCTGCCAGGTAGCGTGAAACCACTGGCCGCGACAGTTGCAGGTGATCCGCTGCCGCAGACTGGCTGCCCAGGTCGACAACAGTGACAAAAACGCGCATGGCGTTGAGACGGTCCATGATTTGCCCGATTTTAGAAACAAACTATGTTCGAGCATCGCATTTTTTGTCATGGATTTGGCAACTAAGCTGTTGACCATTCTTCTACAGACGGACCGTTGCGATGTCGCTATTCACTCCCTTGCGTGGCCTGTTATTGGCCTGTGTTGCGTTGACCGGCCCGGCCCTGGCTGCCGAGCCGTTGCAGCTGGAGGTCTACAACCCTGGGCACGAGGCCATTTTCCCGGTCAGTTCGGTGATTGTCAGCGGCGCCCACGATGCCATCCTGGTCGACGCCCAGTTCGGCAAGGCGCAGGCTGAACAGGTGGTCGAGCGCTTGCGTGCCGGCGGCAAGCGGCTGACCACCATCTACATCAGCCATGGCGACCCGGACTACTACTTCGGCCTCGACACGCTGACCCAGGCGTTCCCCGCCGCCAAGGTGGTCGCCTCGGCGCCCACGGTTGCGCACATTCGCCAGACCATGGACGCAAAGCTGGCTTACTGGGGCCCGCAAATGGGCGCGGACAAACCGGCGCGGCTGGTCGTGCCACAGGTCCTCGCGGGCGATCGCCTGACCCTGGAAGGCCAGACGCTCGAGGTGGTCGGCCTGGACTGGCCGCAGCCTGATCGCAGTTTTGTCTGGATTCCGTCGATCAAGGCAGTCGTCGGCGGCGTGGTGGTTGCGGAGCATATCCACGTGTGGATGGCCGATACCCAGTCGGCCCAGTCGCATGCCGACTGGCTGGGCACGCTCAAGCACATCGAGCAGCTGGCGCCGCGCACCGTGGTGCCTGGGCATTACTTGGGCCAGAGCAGCCGTTCGCTCGCCGCTGTGCGCTTCACGGCCAATTATGTTGAGGCGTTCGATGCCGAAGCCGCCAAGGCGAAAGATGCCGCTACGTTGATCGCGGCGATGAAAAAACGCTACCCGGGCCTGGCTGACGAGAGCTCGCTGGAGCTCGGTGCCAAGGTCGCCAAGGGCGAGATGAAGTGGTAATTCCGTTCAATTGATGGAGTGTTTCCCATGAGCAAGATCGCAATCATTGGTGCCACCGGCCGAGCCGGCAGCCAGTTGCTGGAAGAGGCCCTGCGCCGTGGCCACAGTGTCGTGGCCATTGCCCGCGACCCGTCGCGGCTGCAGGGGCGTGATGGGGTGACGGTCAAGGCGCTGGACGTCAAGGACAGTGTGGCGCTACAAGCGGCTGTCGCCGGTGTGGACGCGGTGTTGAGCGCTGCGCACTTTGCAACTCTCGACGCGCACGCGATCATCGAGCCGGTCAAGCGCGCTGGGGTCAGGCGCCTGCTGGTGGTGGGCGGGGCCGGCAGCCTGCTGCTGCCTTCCGGGCACAGGGTGATCGACAGCCCGGACTTCCCCGAGGCCTACAAAGCCGAGGCGAGTGCCGGCGTGCGCTTTCTCGAGGTGCTGCGCCAGGAGCAGAATCTGGACTGGACGTTCCTGTCGCCTTCGGCGGAGTTTGTCGAGGGCGAGCGGAGCGGGCACTACACGCTGGGCAAGGATCATCTCCTGATCGGTGCCGACGGCAAGAGCTGGATCACCTTTGCCGACTATGCGATTGCCATGCTCGATGAGCTGGAAAAGCCGGCGCATTCGCGGGCGCGGTTTACCGTCGGGTACTGAGCCGCAGCACGGCCTCGTGTAGGAGCGGCCTTGCGTCGCGAAAGGGTCGCGGAGCGGCCCCGGGTTTTCGGGTGCCAGCAAGAACGTAGGGGGCCGCTCCGCGACCCTTTCGCGACGCAAGGCCGCTCCTACAAGGGCTCGCGGTTGGCGCGCGCCTGCAGCCAGTCCATCAGCTCGACCAGGCCGGCGGGCAGGTGCTTGGCCTGGCTGACCAGGTAATAGCCTTTGCCAGTCGTCACCTTCAAGCCAAAAGGCATGCACAGCCGTCCGCCGTGCAGGTCATCGCCGATCAGCGACCAATCGCCAATGGCCACCCCGGTGCCCTGCGATGCCATGGCCATTGCCATGTCCAAGGTCTCGAAGTGCTGTTTCGGCCCTTGAGCAGCAAACGTCGCGCCAGCTGCCTGCAGCCATAGCCGCCAGTCGTGCTCGTCACGCGAGGGGTGCAGGAGCATGTGGCGCATCAGGTCGTCGATCTGCGCCAGCGGCAAGGCGCCTTCCAGCAGTGAAGGCGCGCAGACAGGTGTCAGCTGCTCGTCGAACAATTTGCGAACCTGCAGGCCATGGTTCGGCAGGCTGCCGTACACCACCGCCGCATCGAAGCCTTCGCGGCGGAAGTCCACGCCATGCTGCACCGTGGTGGTCAGTTCTACCGGTACGTCGGGGCGCAGCGCCTGCCATTCCATCAGGCGTGGCAGCAGCCAACGCATGACGCAGGTCGGCGCTTTGAGCTGCAAGGTGGCGCGATGCCCACCCACTTCACGCACGCCTTGTTCGACTAGCGCAAACACCTGCTGCACCCGCGGCAACCAGTCCTGGCCTTCACGCGTCAGGCTCAGGCCGCGGGCCTGGCGCTGGAACAGGGCGTAACCGAGGTGCGCCTCCAGTGCGCCGATCTGCCGGCTGACGGCGCCTTGGGTGATGTGCAACTGCTGCCCCGCACGGGTGAAGTTGCAGTGCTGGGCTGTGACCAGGAAGGTGTACAGGGCGGGCAGGGGCGGTAGCCGTTTCATTGCATTAAGCCATGACTTGGAGACATGGCTAGTATGTGTTTTTTTGCATTGTGGCGATAGCGTTGGCTTGGGTCCAATACGGGCAGATTCCAACAAGACTCAAGGTAAAAACACATGGCAACCTGCGGCGAAGTACTGGTCAAACTCCTTGAAGGCTATGGTGTGGACCATGTCTTCGGCATTCCAGGCGTGCATACCGTCGAGCTCTATCGCGGCCTGGCGGCTTCTTCCATTCGTCATATCACCCCGCGCCACGAGCAAGGCGCCGGGTTCATGGCCGACGGATATGCCCGGACCCGGGGCAAACCAGGGGTGTGCTTCATCATCACCGGCCCTGGGATGACCAACATCACCACCGCCATGGGCCAGGCCTATGCCGATTCGATCCCGATGCTGGTGATTTCCAGCGTGCAATCGCGCGATCAACTGGGCGGCGGCCGCGGCAAGCTGCACGAGTTGCCGAACCAGGCTGCATTGGTGTCGGGCGTGGCAGCCTTCTCGCAGACCCTGATGAGCGCCAACGACCTGCCACAGGTACTGGCCCGCGCCTTTGCCGTGTTCGAGGGCGCCCGCCCGCGCCCTGTGCATATCGAGATCCCACTGGACGTGCTGGTCGAGCCAGCCGATCACTTGCTGCCAGGCCGCCCGGTGCGCAGCAGCCGCGCAGGTGCCGCCCCCCAGGCCGTCGCTTTGATGGCCGAGCGCCTGGCCAAGGCCAAGCGCCCGCTGATTCTGGCGGGTGGTGGTGCGTTGAGCGCTGGCGCCCCCTTGGCCCGCCTGGCAGAGCTGCTGCAGGCACCGGTAGCATTGACCATCAATGCCAAGGGGTTGCTGGCATCCGATCACCCGTTGCAAATCGGCTCCACCCAGTCGCTGCCGGCCACGCGGGCGCTGGTGGCCGAGGCGGACGTGGTGCTGGCCATCGGTACCGAACTTGCCGAAACCGACTATGACGTGACCTTCAAGGGCGGCTTCGAGATCCCGGGCAGTCTGCTGCGGATCGACATCGACCCGGACCAGACAGTGCGCAACTACCTGCCCGAGCTGGCGTTGGTCGCCGATGCCGAACTGGCCGCCGAGGCGCTGTGCGCGGCCTTGCAGGGGCAGCCGCTGCCAGCGCGTGACGGTGGCTGGGGGCAGCCGCGCGTGCAGCAGCTGCGCCAGGCCCTGGCGAGCGGCTGGGACCAGCCGACCCTGAGCCAGACCCGCCTGCTGAGCAGTATCCTAGAGCGCCTGCCCAACGCCATTCTGGTCGGCGATTCGACCCAGCCGGTGTACTCCGGCAACCTCACGCTGGACATGGACCAGCCGCGCCGTTGGTTCAATGCCTCGACCGGTTACGGCACACTGGGCTATGCATTGCCAGCGGCGATGGGCGCCTGGCTGGGGAGCGCCGCGCAAATCGCCGAGCGTGCGCCGTCGGTTTGCCTGATCGGCGATGGTGGCTTGCAGTTCACCCTGCCGGAGCTGGCCAGTGCGGTGGAGGCCCAGGTACCGCTGATCGTGCTGTTGTGGAACAACCAAGGGTACGAGGAAATCAAGAAGTACATGGTCAATCGCGACATCGAACCGGTCGGCGTGGATATCCATACCCCAGACTTCATCGGCGTAGCACGGGCCTTGGGCGCCGAAGCGGAGCATGTGGTTGATGTCGCGCAGTTGCAGGCGGCGTTGGGGCGTGCGGTGGAGCGCAAGGGGCCGACCTTGATTCAGGTTGACCAGAATCAGTGGCAGGCGGCGGTGGTCGCGTAAAAAGCTGCCGGCCTGTACCGACCCCTTTGCCGGTACAGGCCGTGCACAACTTACCCGGCCGGGGCCCGCAGCCGCGCCACATCGCGAATCGGCGGCGCGCCGTACAGCCTGCTGTATTCGCGGCTGAACTGCGACGGGCTTTCATACCCGACCCGATAGCCCGCCACTGCGGCTTCAAGCCCGTCATTGAGCATCAACCGCCGTGCCTCTTGCAGGCGCAACTGCTTCTGGTACTGCAGTGGGCTCATGGACGTCACGGCCTTGAACCGATGGTGCAAGGTCGAGGTGCTGAGGTTGACCTCCCGGGCCAGGTCCTCGATGCGCAACGGCTGCTGGAAGTTCTGGTTGAGCCAGGTAATGGCCTGGCAGACTCGGTGGGTCTGGCTGTTGGCCAAGGCGATCTCATACAGCCGATAGCCCTGCGGGCCACGCAGCAGGCGGTAGAGAATTTCGCGGCGGAACAGCGGCGCCAGCATGGCAATGTCCCGGGGCGTATCCAGCAGGCGGATCAGCCGCAGCAGCGCGTCGAGCAACTGTGCGTCGGTCCTCTCCACATACAGCCCTCGGCCGGACGGCAGGTTGGGCACCAACATCGGCCCACTTTCGGCGATCAGCTGGCTGATTTCGGCCGGGTCCAGGTCCAGTCGCAAGCCCAGGCTGGGGTTTTCGGGGCTGGCATCGAGTTTGGCTGCGCTGATCGGCAAGGTCACCGACACCACCATGTAGTGCAGCGGGTCATAGGCGTACTGCTCGTCACCGAGGAACAGGCTTTTGCTGCCCTGTGCCAGGATGCACAACGCCGGCAACGCCAAGGTAGGCATGGCGCGGATGTTTTCCGTGTAGCGCACCAGATACAGGTCGTCGATGGCCGACACCGTGCCTTGGGGCTCGCCGGCATGGCGGCGGATCAGCTCGGCCAGCTCCTGGCGTTGCACTTCCAGGGACGGCTCGATGGGCGTGGCGGTGGTCATGATGGCTTCCTCTACTGACTGACGCAGCATAGGTTTGGGCAATGGCGGGCGCTAGTCGAAAGCTGCACGGCGATTGCCTGATCCTGCCGTGCTGCAGGATCAGGCAATCGCCGTGCAGTAATAGCCTAACGCGTCGCGCGCGCCAGCCTCTAACCTTGGCAGCCTGGTTTTTCGTCCGCCTGCTTCAAGGAGATCGTGCAATGACCCAACGACAACCGGTCACCCACTTGGCTTTCATTCGTGCCAGCAGCGGACGTTCGGCAGAGCTGGGCGCGCGCCTGCGCGATCTGCTCGAGCCTTCTTTGCGTACACCGGGTTGCCTTAGCTTCACGGTCCAGCGCTCGCAGGCCGACGCCGACCTTTGGTTGCTCAGCGGCAGCTGGCGCGACCAGCAGGCGATGAGCGGCTACTTCGCGTCACCGACCCTGGAGGTGTTCGGTGAGCTGGTGCAGGCTCAGGTGGTCAGCAGCCTGGATTTGCATACCTTCGATTGATCGCAGGTGTGTGCAGGTTAGAATGCCGCCCTCGATCAATGGCGCGGAGCGCAGCATGGCACGTAGAGAATTCCCGCAGTTCGAAGCGGTTTCGGCGATGGTCCCGGTGGAAGGGGGTGGCTACAACGCGGCCATTGCGGTGAAAGCGCTGGGCCTGGGCGGCGCCCCGCGCTTTCACAAGGTACTGGACGGCCAGGTGTTCAAGGGCGCCATGGCGGCCGACGAGGCCGCCTGCGCCGAACTCGAACGCCTGCAGGGCGTCAGTGATGAGGGCGAGCTGATCTGGTGATCAGTTGCCCGCCTGCGGCCTGGCCATCTTGAACAGGTTGCCCAGTTCGAAGTAATCCGCCGGGCCGCCACCACGCAGGATCGGCTCGGCGGCAGCGGTATCGTAGATGCCGTCCTTGAGCAGGTGCTCGGCAATGTGCACCGCCACCACTTCACCCAGGATCAGCCAGCTGGGCACCAGCGCCTGGTCCGCCCGCTGCAGCTGGACGATCTGGCTGACCTTGCACTCGAACGCCACCGGCGTTTCGCTTACGCGGGGCACCTGCACCACACGCGACGGTGCTGGCGTCAGGCCGCTCAACGCGAACTCATCGATGTCTGCCGCTACCGCCGCACAGCTCTGGTTCATCGCCTCGGCCAAAGGCCGGGTCGCCAGGTTCCAGACAAACTCGCCGGTCTGCTCGATGTTGTTCAGGCTGTCTTTGCGCCCGACACTGCAGAAACCGATGATCGGCGGGATGTAGTTGAAGGCGTTGAAAAAACTGTAGGGCGCCAGGTTCAGGCGGCCTTCGCGGTCGTGGGACGAGATCCAGCCAATGGGGCGGGGGCCGACGATGGCGTTGAAGGGGTCGTGGGGCAGGCCGTGGCCTTTGGCAGGTTCGTAGTAATACATCGGTGCTGGGCTTGCTTGCCCTACCTCTTGGGGACGAAGGCCTCTAGTGTGCCAAGCCTGTGCCCGCCTGAAAATGATCAAGCCCGGCCGAAGCCGGGCTGGGTGCGCGCATCAGCGATCAGCTGATGCGGTGAGCGTTGGTGCGGTCGAAGCCGTCTTCGGCGAAGCGTTGGCCGCCGGTGCGGTCGAAACCATCTTCAGCGAAGCGTTGGGCGCCAGTGCGGTCGTAGCCGTCCTCGGCGAAGCGTTGGCCGCCGGTGCGGTCGAAGCCGTCTTCGGTGAAGCGTTGGCCGCCGGTGCGGTCAAAACCGTCTTCGGCGTAAGTGGCGGCTTGGGTTTGCACCGCTGCGAAGGTATGGGCATTGGTACGATCGAAGCCGTCTTCGGCGAAGGCGCCAGCAGCGAAAACCGAAAGGGCCAGGGTGAGGATCAGTTTGTTTTTCATGGTCGTTGCTCCAGGGTGGCGAGGGGTTGTTGTTTCTATGGGTTTAATCCTACGCTGATAAAATTGATTAAAAAGCGCAAAAAATAGCGTCTAAATATCGTTTTTATCGATTGGTTAGCCCGTGCTGACGGTGAATCAGGCAGTGGACCTGAGGTGTATTGTCAGGGCGCGGATCATCGCTTCGTCAGCCCTTGCAGAATGACGGCGTGAAATTAATGGGGCGTTAAGATCGAAAATCAGTCTTTATGGCCACCTATTACCAGCGGCGTGAACCCCGTCAGGCGCTTGGGATGTCCTGAGTATTGATGCGATAACGTGTGCTGCGCCCTCCACCTGGCAGGCGGGTCAGGCAAGCCTTGTCGAGCAGGTCGGTGAGGTGACGGGTTGCGGTGGCCTTGGAGACTTTCGCCACGGCCTGGTACTGCGCGGCATTGATACCGTCTTCGAAGCCGCGTGGGCCTCCGTCGAGCAGCCTGTTAAGTACCTTGACCTGTTCGGGCAACAGGCCGTCCGCGCGGTGTGTTTGCCAGAACCTGGCTTTGCTGAGTATCCGGTCGATATTCAGCAAAGCCTGTTCGAGACTGCGTAGCAGGGTTTCGAGAAACCAGGTCAGCCAGCGGGTGATATCAAGGTCGCCTTTCTGACTGCTCTCCAATATCTGGTAATAGCCATTCCGGTCTTCGAGGATGCTTGCAGACATGGCATAGAAACGAATCGCCTGCCGCTCTGCCTGAGCCAGCGCCAAGTCGGTGATGGCCCGGGTCAGGCGGCCATTGCCATCGTCGAAAGGGTGCAGCGTGACGAACCAGAAATGCGCGATGCCTGCACGTAACAGCGGGTCCAGGTTGGTTGCTTGGCGGCTGCTGGCAAACCAGTCGAGAAAAGCATCGACCTGTCCTTCCAGGCTGTCACAGGGCGGTGCCTGGAAATGTACCGTGGGCTTGTCGAGGCGTCCTGAAATCACCTGCATCGGTGCCTCGGCACGCAGCTGGCCCACCCGTATCGCTTTGCTCAGGCTTTCTTCCACCGCAGGGAACAACCAGTGATGCCAGGTGAACAGACGCTGCAAGGTCAGCGGCTGGTCGTACCCTTGCGTCGCATCCAGCATCAGTTGCGCGAGCCCTTCGCTGCGGACAGTGGTCGGGCCTTGTTCATGTGATCGTTTCACTCCACCCGTGAGCCGAATGAGCTGTCTATTCGGCTCATTATGTGAGCCGAATAATAGCGCTATTCGGCTCACGTACGGTGACCCACCGCAAAAAAGGGGCGCCCCCATGAAGGAGCGCCCCTGTTCAAGACCCGCGGACCTGAATCAGTCAGTGGTGATCCGCGAATGCTGCTTGGTGTCTTTCATGGTGGCATACACCAGCAGCGAGCAGGCGATGCAGCCGGTGACGTACCAGTAGAAGCCGGTTTCCATGCCGTTGCTCTTGAACCACAGGGCCACGTATTCGGCGGTGCCACCGAAGATCGATACGGTCAGGGCGTATGGCAGGCCAACGCCCAGGGCGCGGATTTCGGTTGGGAACAACTCGGCTTTGACCACTGCGTTGATCGAGGTGTAGCCGCTGACGATGATCAGCGCAGCCATGATCAGGAAGAACGCGCCCCACCAGCTTTGCACGGTGTGCAGGGTGCTGAGGATCGGCACGGTGAACAGGGTGCCGAGCACACCGAAGGCGATCAGGATCGGGCGTCGGCCGATCTTGTCGGACAAGCCGCCGACCAGCGGTTGCAGGCACATGAACAGGAACAGCGTGGCGGCCGAGATGGTGGTCGAGTCGGTGATGCTCATGCCCACCGTGTTGACCAGGTACTTCTGCATGTAGGTGGTGTAGGTGTAGAAGGCCAGGGTGCCGCCCATGGTCAGGCCGACCACGGTCATCAGCTCTTTGGGATGACGCATCAGGGTGCGCATCAGGCTTTCCTTGGCCTTCTCCTTCTTGGTGAAGGAGGTGGTCTCTTCCATGCCGCGACGCAGGTACAGCGCAACCACCGCGCACAGCGCGCCGATCACGAAGGGCACACGCCAGCCCCAAGCATACAGCTGCTCGGTAGTCAGCGTCTGCTGCAGGATGATCAGCACCGCCAGGGCGATGAGCTGGCCAGAGATCAGGGTCACGTACTGGAAGCTGGAGAAGAAGCCACGGCGTTCCTTGCTGGCCATCTCGCTGAGGTAGGTGGCCGAGGTGCCGTACTCACCGCCCACCGACAGGCCCTGCAGCAAGCGCGCAAGCACCAGCAGAATTGGGGCGGCGACGCCGATGGTTTCATAGCCAGGGGTCAGGGCAATGACCAGGGAGCCTGCGCACATCAGCAGCACCGAGGCCATCAGTGCGGCCTTGCGGCCTTTGCGGTCGGCGTACAGGCCCATCAGCCAGCCACCGATCGGGCGCATGAGGAAGCCCACGGCGAAGATCGCGGCGGTGTTGAGCAGTTGTGCAGTGGTGTCGCCGGCAGGGAAGAACGCTTTGGCGAAGTACAGCGAGAATGCGGCGTAGACGTACCAGTCGTACCATTCGACCATGTTGCCGATGGACCCGCTGAAGATCGACTTCAGGCGGCTGGCGGTGGTTTTTTCTGCGGTCGGCGCAATGGCCGCCCCGGTGGGCAGGGAGGTGGCGTTATCCATCAGGGATACCTTCTCGTTGTTTTTGTGGAGCGCGCCGGAGCGCTGCTTGCCACGGTGATTGCAGAAGGTGTGCCAAACGGGTGCGAAGTGATTCATTTGCGGGCACGCATGGCACCCAGCCCGCTTACCAAGGCCTGGCAAGGCGCCCGTGCAGGAGCGGCCTTGCGTCGCGAAGGGCTGCAGCGCAGCCCCAAACGAGCCGCCATAAGCAAATATCCGCTTACCCCGCACATCAGATAAGCGGAAAACCGCCTACCGCTCGATATAATCCTCACGCACGAGCCCATGCCGCTGCATCTTCTCGTTCAACGTCCGCCGCGGCAGTTGCAAAGCCTCCATCACCCCCTTGATCTCGCCCTTGCTCTGGCGCAACGCCGCCCGCAAACACTGCGCTTCGAACGCTTCCATCTGCTCGCCCAGCGACTGCCCGGCCGGCACCACTTCACTGTTCGGCGAACCCAGCCCCAGCGCGTGCCGCTCTGCCGCGTTGGCCAACTCGCGCACATTGCCCGGCCAGTCATGGCACAGCAGCTGCGCCAGCTGGCTGGCGCTGAGCACCGGCGCTGTTCGGCCCAGCTTCTCAGCGGCAGCACGGGCAAAGTGCTCGAACAGCAACGGGATGTCTTCACGCCGCTCACGCAACGGCGCCAGCCGCAGCTCGGCGACGTTCAGGCGGTAGGCGAGGTCTTCACGAAAGCGCCCGGCACGGGCTTCTTCCAGCAGGTCGGGTTTGGTCGCGGCGATGATGCGCAAGTCGACGCTGATGCTCTGGTTCGCGCCCAGCCGTTCGAGCTTCTGTTCCTGGATCACGCGCAACAGTTTTGCCTGCTGGGCCAGGGGCATGCTCTCGATCTCATCGAGGAACACCGTGCCACCATTGGCATATTCCAACTTGCCGATCCGTTTGCCCTGGGCGCCAGTGAAGGCACCGCTCTCATGGCCGAACAGCTCGGCCTCGAACAGCGATTCGGGGATTGCCGCGCAGTTGAGGGCAACGAAGGGCTTAGCCGCCCGCGGGCCGAAATCGTGCAGGCAGCGGGCCACGCGCTCCTTGCCACTGCCCGTTTCGCCGCGGATCAGCACATTGACCGGCAAGCCGGCCAGGTCCAGTACCTGCCGACGCAGTTGCTGCAGGCCTTGGGACATGCCCAGCAGGGTGCCTTCGAGGCGCGACTTGAAGTCTGCCTGTTCGTGCAGCCGGCGGTTTTCCAGCACCAGCTGGCGCTTTTCCAGGGCTCGGCGCAGGCTGCCCAGCAGGTGTTGCGGGGTGAAGGGCTTTTCGAGGAAGTCGTAGGCACCGTTGCGCATGGCCTCCACCGCCATCGGTACGTCACCGTGGCCGGTCAGCAGGATCACCGGCAGGTCGGGGTCAGCCGTTTGCAGGCGTTCGAGCAACTGCAGGCCATCGATGCCCGGCATGCGCACATCGCTGATGATCACCCCGGCAAAGTGCTCTGGCAGTTGCGCCAGGCACGCTTCGGCGTGGGCGAACAGTTGCACGCTGAAGCCGGACAGGCTCAGCCATTGCTCGACGGCGGTACGGATACTGGCTTCATCGTCGACAACGATCACTGAATTCAACATACAGGCTCCAGGTCGCGGGGCAGGGTAAGGCTCAGGCGTGCGCCGCCAGGCAGGTTGTCGGCCTGCAATTGGCCGCCCGCCTCATGCACGATGCCATAGGAAATGGCCAGGCCCAGGCCTAGCCCTTCACCCACCGGCTTGGTGGTGAAAAACGGGTCGAAGACCTTGGCCAAGTGCTCATCACCTATACCGCCCCCAGAATCGAGCACGCTCAGGCGCCACTGGTCGTTATCCCGCTCGATGCGGACCTCCAGGCGCTTGTAGCGTTTGTCGGCCATGGCGTCGAGGGCGTTGCGCAGCAGGTTGATCAGCACTTGCTCCAGGCGGATCGCATCACCGCGGACCCAGGCGGGGCGCGCCAGGTACAGCGCTACCTCGACGCCTTCGGTGCGGATGCGCGTGTCCAGCAGGTGCAGTGCTTGGTCGACCACAGAGGCCAGGTCCAGCCGCTCGCGCAGCCCGACCGGGCTGTTGCGGGCAAAGGTTTTCAGGTGGCTGGTGAGCGCGGCCATGCGCGTGAGCATCTGCTCCAGCGGCTCCAGGGCTTGGCGGGCCTCGTCGTAGCGGCCATGGTCGAGCAGCAGGCGCAGGGTCTCCAGTTGCATGCGTTGGGTGGTCAGGGGCTGATTGATCTCGTGGGCCATGGCGGCTGACATCTGCCCCAGTGCAGCCAGCTTGGCCGATTGCACCAGGCCTTCCTGTGCGGTGCGCAGCTCACGGGTGCGCTCCTCGACCTGGCGTTTGAGGGCTTCGCGGCTGCGCTGGCGCAAGCGTGCCAGGCGCAGCCGCTGGCTGACGAACAGCGCCGCGAAGACCAGGCTCAGCCACACGGCGGCGGCCCCCAGGGCGGCATTGCGGCCGTCGGCGGCGACCTGCGGTTTGCGCAACAGGTGCAAGGTCCAGTCCTCACCGTGCAACGGCAGGCTTTCCCACAGGTATTCGGCGACCCCCTGCGGGCCATGCACGCGGCTCAGGTGGCTGTTGTCGGCAAACTGGGTCAGCACCTGGTGCTGCAAAGGCACCAGAGGCTGTTTGTCGTATTGCCGAGTCTCGGCCAGTTCGGCACGGTCAGCGCCGCTGAGCGGCTGCAGCTCGCGGTAGCGCCAACCGTCCTGGTTGGCAATGAAGGTGATACCGCGGGCATCACTGACCAACAGAATATCGCTGCCTTGGCGCCATTCGCGTTCCAGCTCGGGGAACTCGAGCTTGACCACCATGGCACCGAGGAAGCGGCCATGCTCGTCGGTTACCGCGCTGGCGAGGAAATAGCCCGGCACGCCGCTGGTCACACCGACGGCGTAGAACCGCCCGCTGCCCTGGCTGCGGGTCTGCTTGAAGTAGGGGCGAAAGCCGTAGTTGGAGCCGACGTAGCTGCTCGGCAGTCGCCAGTTGCTGGCCGCGATGGCCAACCCGGTGTGGTCGAGCAGTTCGAGGGTGGACGAGTTGGCGGCACCGTTGATGCGTTCGAGCTTACGGTTCAGGGCGTCCTGTACCGGCTCGCTGACCGGGCCGCGCAAAGCTTCGATCAGCTCCGGGTCGAGCGCCAGCACCGCAGGCAGGGCGCGGTAGCGTTCGATCAGGGTGTGCAGTGCGTTGGCATAGAGGCCGAGCTGCTGGCTGGCGCGCTGGGCGTCGTCCTCCATGGCCTGGCGCTTGGCCTGGTGCATGGCCCAGCCCGCGCTGAGGGCAGTGCCGAGCAGGATGAACAGGATGATCAGCCCCAGACGCAGGGCGCGAAAGGAAAAAGCCATGGGGCAGATCCGCATGAAAGGGATAGCAGGGCCGGCCTGTTCGCGGGTAAACCCGCGAAGGGCCGGTACTGTTCACAGGCGTGTCACAGCAACTCGAAACGTTGCTGTTGCACCGACTCGGAATCCAACCCTACCTGAACGTTGAACTCGCCAGGTTCGGCAACCCGCTGCAGTTGGCTATTGTAGAACTTCAGGTCTTCTTCGCTGATGCGGAAGGTCAATGTCCGTGACTCGCCGGCCTTGAGCGGCAGTTTCTGGAAGTTCTTCAGCTCCTTGACCGGGCGGCTCATGGACGCCGAAACGTCCTGCAGATACAGCTGCACCACGGTTTCGCCGTCGCGTTTGCCGGTGTTCTTCACCGTGACCTTGGCCTCCAGCGTATCGCCACGCTTGAGGTCCTTGGCCGACAGGGTCAGGCCCGACAGTTCGAAGCTGCTGTAGCTCAAACCATAACCAAACGGATACAACGGGCCGTTGGGCTCTTCGAAGTACTGCGAGGTGTAGTTGCCAGGCTTGCCGGGGGTGAACGGCCGGCCAATGCGTGTGTGGTTGTAGTACATCGGAATCTGCCCGACCGAACGCGGGAAGGTGATGGCCAGTTTGCCCGACGGGTTGTAATCGCCGAACAGCACGTCGGCGATGGCATTGCCGCCCTCGGTGCCGCTGAACCAGGTTTCGAGCAGGGCGTCGGCCTGCTCACGCTCCCAGGCGATCGACAGCGGCCGGCCATTCATCAGCACCAGTACCAGCGGTTTGCCGGTGGCTTTCAGGGCCTTGATCAGCTCGCGCTGGCTGGCCGGGATCTCCAGGGTGGTGCGGCTCGACGACTCGTGGGACATGCCGCGCGACTCGCCGACCACTGCCACTACCACGTCGGCCTGCTGGGCGGCCTTGACCGCTTCATCGATCAGCACGGCGGCTGGGCGCAGGTCATCGACGATTTCCGGGGCATCGAAGTTGAGGAAGTTCAGGTAGTCGAAGATCGCCTTGTCGCCGGTGATGTTGGAGCCTTTGGCGTAGACCAGCTTGGCCTTGCCATCCACGGCGCGGCGCAGGCCTTCGCGCACGGTCACCGAATGCACCGGTTTGCCGTCGGCGGCCCAGCTGCCCATCATGTCGATCGGTGCATCGGCCAGCGGGCCGACGAGGGCGATGGTGCCGGCCTTCTTCAGGGGCAGGGTCTGGTTGCGGTTTTCCAGCAGGACCAGGCTGCGGCGGGCCACGTCACGCGCGGCGTCGCGGTGCAGGCGGTCGTTGCCGTAGTAGTCCTTGAGGTCGGTTTCGGCCTTGCCGATTCGCACGTACGGGTCTTTGAACAGGCCCATGTCGTACTTGGCGCCCAGCACTTCGCGCACCGCCTGGTCCAGCTCGCCCTGGGTCACTTCGCCGGCCTTCAGCAGTCCTGGCAGCTCTTCGCCGTACAGGGTGTCGTTCATGCTCATGTCGATGCCGGCCTTGATCGCAAGCTTGGCGGCTTCTCGGCCGTCGCGGGCGACGCCGTGGCGAATCAGCTCCTGGATGGCGCCGTGGTCGCTGATGGTCACGCCCTTGAAGCCCCACTCCTTGCGCAGCAGGTCGTTCATCAACCAGGTATTGGAGGTGGCTGGCACGCCATTGATCGAGTTGAGCGCCACCATCACTCCGCCAGCACCTGCGTCGAGCGCGGCGCGGTAGGGCGGCAGGTAGTCGTTGTACATCTTCGGCAGGCTCATATCCACCGTGTTGTAGTCGCGGCCGCCTTCCACCGCGCCGTACAGGGCGAAGTGCTTGACGATGGCCATGATGCTGTCGGGGTTGGCCGGGCTGCTGCCCTGGAACGAGCGGACCATCACCTGGCCGATTCTGGAGGTCAGGTAGGTGTCTTCACCGAAACCTTCACTGGTGCGGCCCCAGCGCGGGTCGCGGGCGATATCGACCATCGGGGCGAAGGTCATGTCCAGGGCGTCGGCTGCGGCTTCGATGGCTGCGGTGCGGCCGACCTTGGCAATGGCGTCCATGTCCCAGGTGGCGGCCATGCCCAGGCCGATCGGGAAAATGGTGCGTTCGCCGTGCACGGTGTCGTAGGCGAAGAACATCGGAATCTTCAGACGGCTGCGCATGGCCGCGTCCTGCATCGGCCGGTTCTCGGGCGCGGTGCGCGAGTTGAAGGTACCGCCGATACGCCCTGCGGCGATTTCTTCGCGGATCTTCTCGTGCGGCATCTCCGGGCCGATGCTGATCAGGCGCAACTGGCCGATCTTCTCGGCCTCGGTCATCTGGCTGATCAGGTGATTGATGAACGCCTGCTTGTCTTGCAGGGGCGGGGCGGTTTGGGCGGCGAGGGCCGCCTGACTGGCAAGGCCCATGGCCAGGCCCAGCAAAGACAGTTTCATCATGGATTCCGTTGTGGGGCCTCTACCGTATCCACAGTGATACGCGCGCGGCCGAAGTTATCAGGCGACTATTGTTGTACAGTTCGGGGGCAATGCTGCCAGCGGCGGATTATGCCTGAATATATCGGCTGCCGATGGCGCCCTGCGTGCCTGGACAACAACAATAAGAACGATCGAGAGACCGCTGGCATGACCCCTTTCAATGAATACGATCAACGCCAGATCGCCGAAGCCATTGCCCGCGCCGAACGGCGCACCGATGCCGAACTGGTCACGGTGCTGGCCAGGCGTGCCGACGATTACGCCTACCTGCCGCTGTTCTGGGCTGCCGTGCTGGCCCTGGCCGTGCCTGGCCTGCTGCAGTTAGTGCTTGGCTGGCCCGGTATGCGTGGCCTGCTAGTGGCCAATGTGCTGGTGTTCATCGGTTTGTGCCTGCTGTTGCGCAACCCGCGCCTGGCGGGCTGGTTGATCCCCCGTGCCTTGCGCCGCTGGCGTGCGTCGAGCCTGGCCCGTCAGCAGTTTCGCGAGCAGAACCTGCAGCGCACCACGGCTGCCACGGGGGTGCTGATTTTCGTCAGCGAGGCGGAGCGGCATGTGGAGATCCTGGTCGACCAAGGGGTCGAGCGTTACCTCGATGCCAGCGCCCGCGCGGCCATCGTCGGCCGTTTTACCGAACAGGTCCGCCAGGGCCAAACTGTGCAGGGTTTTGTCGAATGCATCGAGGCCTGTGGCGAGGCACTCAGCCAGCATGTACCCCCCACCCATACGCGCAACGAGCTGCCTAATCGCCTGGTCATTCTGGACTGAACGCGGCTGGCGAGTGAGGGGGCGGCAAGCTCGCCGCCACACCTGTAGAATACGGGGCATTGCGCAACGCGCCCCCTGCTACCCGAGGCACCGTTTTTCATGTCCGCCAGTTCTTCTGCTTCAACCGCGCCCGATGCGCGTGCCCAGTTCCTCGCGCTGTTGAGCACCGCCCTGCACGGTAATACCTTGGTCAAACTGGTGCTGGCGCGCCACGTCGGTGCCGACTCGACCTTGCAGCGGATCATCGCCAAACCGTTGCAGGTCAAGGGCCAGCCCTGCCTGTCGCTGGTGTATCGCCACCAGACCCGGGACATCACCCGCAACCTGCCGCTGGAGCAGGCCGAAGTGCTGGTGGCTGAATTGCTGCCTGAGAGTTTTCGCAACGCCCACCTGTTCGATGCCGACGGCGAAGTGCAGTTGACGTTCAGCAAGAAGGGCAAGCCCATGCTCCAGCGCCACGGCGCCCAGGCCCCGCGTGAAGCGGCTGCGAGCAGTGCCCATGACCGCGAGAAGAAGCGCTACCTGGAATTGTCGCGGCCCTTCCTGCGTGACCTGGGTGTGACCGATGCACAAGGGGCGTTGATCCCGTCGATGTCGCG
This sequence comes from Pseudomonas sp. SWRI68, assembly GCF_014269165.1. NCBI lineage: Bacteria > Pseudomonadati > Pseudomonadota > Gammaproteobacteria > Pseudomonadales > Pseudomonadaceae > Pseudomonas > Pseudomonas sp. SWRI68. The sequence goes on from NZ_JABWRU010000003.1 coordinate 284,403, forward strand.
CAAGTGGAAGCAGATCAACAAGTTCATCGAGGTGTTCGAGCACGCCTTGGCCAGCGCGCCGGTGCCAGCCGAACAGGCCCTGCGGGTGGCCGACTTCGGCTCGGGCAAGGGCTACCTGACCTTTGCCATGCACGACTACCTGCGCAATACCCTGGGCCGCGAAGCCCAGGTAACGGGTGTCGAGCTGCGCCAGGAAATGGTCGACCTGTGCAACGCCGCCGCTGCGCGGCTTGAGCACCCTGGCCTTGAGTTCCAGTGCGGTGATGTGCGCAGTGTGGTGCCCGAAGCGATCGAGGTGATGATCGCCTTGCACGCCTGCGACATCGCCACCGACTACGCCATCCACACCGGCATCCGTTGCAACGCCGCGATCATCATGTGTTCGCCGTGCTGTCACAAACAGATCCGCCCGCAGTTGCACAGCCCGGGGTTGCTGCAGCCGATGCTGCAGTACGGCCTGCACCTGGGGCAGCAGGCCGAGATGCTCACCGACAGCCTGCGCGCGCTGTACCTGGAAGCCTGTGGTTATGAGACCAAGGTGTTCGAGTTCATCTCGCTGGAGCACACCAACAAGAACAAGATGATTCTGGCGGTCAAGCGCAGGCAGGCGGCGGATAACGGGGCGCTGCTGGAGAAGATTGTGCAGCTCAAGGCGTTTTATGGGGTGCAGGAGCATTGCCTGGAGACACTGTTGCGCGGGGATGGGTTGATTGCGGGTTGAGGGGTGGGGTTTTGTGCGCATGCCTTGATTGATGCAGTGCCTGTGAGATCGAGCGCCGCCGGGCATGCCTTGGGAGGTTTAGCGCCTATGAGATCGAGCGCCGCCCGCGCGGCGCATCGCGACGCAAGGCCGCTCCTACATCTGTTTCGGGCCAATTATTCCTGAGGGATTGGCGCGCGGCCCCTTGGTGCCCGCCTCAATATCGCGTCGTACAAACAAGGCGGTCGCGCGCAAATGCCACTGGCCTCACTGGCCCGAAACAAATGTAGGAGCGGCCTTGCGTCGCGATGCGCCGCGCGGGCGGCGCTCGGTCTCAAAGGCGCTAAAAATGTGATGGCGAACAAACACCCGCCTCAACGGCGAGCAGTCGGCACCTCGATCGCCAGTTCCGCCAACCCCAACGGATGCGTGCTCGCATCGAAAAAGTGCAGCGCAGTCGCCGGCAGATCCCCGAACCGATCAATGTAGTGCTGCTGCTGATTGATCACCGAAGCCTCCCCCAACGGCCGGATGGCAATCGACAAATGGCGGGGGCGAGCTTGGCGAACAGCCTCGACCAAGTGCTGGTCACTGCTGTCCAGATGCTGCCCGAACAGGCACAGCCCCTGGCTTTCCTGCGCGAGTTGCCCCAGGCACCAGTTCAGGTAGTCCGAGTGACGAATAGCGCGAAGCTTCTCGTCGCTGCGGTCTTCGTTGACGAACAACGGCACTTCACCCGGAATGTTCACGGCAAAGCCATCGAGCAGTTCGGCGCTTTCGGCGCTGCGCTGGCGGGTAGTGCCATCCGGCAGCTTCAGCAGGTGCAGGCCGCCATGCAGGTGCAGTACGCGGGTGCCTTCGCTGCGGGTGCGGCGTACGTCGAAAAAACCCTGCTCATCGAACAGCTCGGCAAAACCTTGCGGGGCGTGCTGCACGGCCCATGGCAGGATCAGGTCGTAGTTGCTGGTGTAGATGTTGCGATAGCCGCGCAGGGCCTGGTTCAGCGTGGCCAGCGTGGTGGCCGGCATCAGCGGCCAGGGCAGGTGCAGCGTGCGCACAGCATGGATCAGCGCTTCCTTGATCGAGTAATAGCGGTTCAGCGGCGCGGTGGAGTTGATGGCCAGGGCGGCATTGGCCCGTACGGTGGTGTTCAGCGCGCTGAGCACCGGCTCGAACAGTTCCGTGGCAAGCGACTTGAACAGGGCCTGGTCACTGATCGCCAAACCCTTCTTACGGCCCGCACGTTGCGCTTCCTCGAACAGCGAGAAATAGCCAAACGGCTTCCACAGTGCGCGGCTGGCGCCGTTGCCCAGCAGCAGGGCGTCGCAAGGGTGGCGTTGGTCGAGTGCTGGCCAGGTGGCGAGGAGATTGTCAGGTGCGGGCATGCGGGGTCCGTTGGGCGGCGCGGGAAACGGTGGCGACTTTAACATGTCAGGCAAGCCCCTGGTGATTGAGGCTGGCGATGGCCAGAAGGTTTGCATGAGAATGATATTGATTAATATTAACGCCGCGGCGTTCAATGACCTCCTTCCTTTATTCAGCCGCTGGCGCACGGCTCCTGTTGCGCCATATCCGGTAAGCGCGGATCCCGGCCCGTACCGAGCCGAACAGCAGTTTGTCCTCCATCTCCCGGGCCATCCCTGAGCGCACCAGCATGCGCAGGAAGGTGCCACGGGCGCGGGCGATGGCGAAGAAGATGCCTTGGGCGGCCAGGGTGTCGCGCACCTCGCGCAGTGCGGCGATGCCGCTGACGTCGATGCTGGTCACCGCTTCGGCATCGAACAGCACGGCCTTGGGCTGGGCCTGGCTCTGCACGGCTTCCAGCAGGCGCATCTTGAAGTAGTCGGCGTTGAAGAACAGGATCGCGTCGTCGAAGCGGTACACCACCAGGCCCGGCACGGTGCGGGCGTCCTTGAACTTGCGGATGTCGACCTGGCCCTCGGTGCCTGGCAGCCAGCCCAGCACCGCGTCGGTGGGTTGGTAGATGCTGTACAGCAAGCGCAGGATCGCCAGGGTCACGGCAAATACGATACCCGGCAGCACGCCCAGGCCCAGTACGCCAACCGTGGTCAGCAGGCACAGCCAGAACTCGAAGCGGCTCAGGCGCCTTATGGTCTTCAGCGACTTGATGTCGATCAGCCCCCAGCCTGCCATCAGCAGCACGGCGCCCAGCGCCGCCTGGGGGATCCAGGCCATGGGGGCGGTGAAAAACAGCAAAATCAGGGCGATCACCAGCGCGGCGATGATCCCCACCAGTTGGCTCTTGCCGCCGACCATGTCGTTGACTGCGGTGCGTGAATCGGCGCCACTGATGGCAAACCCTTGGGACATCCCCGCAGCCAGGTTGCTTACGCCCAGCGCCACGAACTCATGGTTGGCATTGATGGCATAGCCATGGCGTGCAGCAAAGCTGCGGGCGGTGAGCATCGCGCTGCAGAAACTGACGGTGGCGATACCCAAGGCATCGCGCAACAGGCTCTTCATTTCTGCCAGGTTGCTTTGCGGCCAGGCCAGTTGCGGCATGCCGGCCGGTACCGGGCCGAGGATGGCGACACCCAAGCGGTCCAGGCCGAACAGGCCGACCAGTACGGTGAACAGTGCCACGGCCACCAGCGCCGCAGGCAGCCGTGGGTAGCGCGTTGGCAACCAGATCAGCAGGGCCAGCGCGCACAGGCCGATGGCCAGGGTAGGCAGGTGAATCTCGCCCAGGCGCTGCAGGAAGTTGACCAGGCTGAGGATGAACCCATCGCCCTCGATCTTGAACCCCACCACCTTGGACAACTGCCCGGCGATCAGGCTCAGGCCGATGCCGTTGAGGTAGCCGATCAGGATCGGCCGCGAGAAGAAACTGGCGATGAAGCCCGCTCGGGCCAGCCCCGCCGCGATCAGCATCACGCCAACCAGCACGGTGACGATCACCGACAGTTCGGCGATGCGCTGTGGGTCGCCCAGTGCCAGGGGCGCCACGGCGCCGGCGATCATTGCGCAAGTGGCGGCGTCCGGGCCGACCATCAGCTGGCGCGAACTACCGATCAGGGCGTACACCATCATGGGCAGTACGCACGCATACAGGCCATATTGCGGTGGCAGGCCGACGATCTGGGCGTAGGCGATGGCGATGGGGATCTGGATGGCGGCAACCGACAACCCGGCCTGCAGGTCAGCGTGGAACCACGCGCGGCGGTAGTGCAGCAGGTTGGCGAGGCCAGGTAGCCAGCGGGACAGAAACATGCGGGGTCCTTTCTGAATGTTTCACGAATCCCTGAAGCATATGCGCTTCAAGCCGTTTCGCTTGCAAGCGGATTCGTCGGTCGCGCATTCAAGCGGATCGGCAACAAAGTGGCCATGGGCCAGGTCAAGGAAAGGGCTTGGAGATGGAAAGGCGGGGACCAGAAACGAAAAAAGGAGCCAAGGCTCCTTTAAACAGCGATGACGTTGCTGGAACGTCATGCGGGAATGCGTGGTGGAGCGGGTAGAGGGAATCGAACCCTCAACTAAAGCTTGGGAAGCTTTCGTTTTGCCACTAAACTATACCCGCGTCTGCGTTCGACTTTTTACCAGAACCCTTCACGAATTAGAAGCCCAAGTTATAAAAAAGCTTGTCGGCGGCCCATAGCCTGCGGGTAATCACTACAGGACGCCGATGCGCTCAGATGGCCAGTGCATGCTGCCCCTGTACGTGCTGGTAGCGTTGACGTGGCTCACGCTCGGTCGGCTTGAGGAAACCGAGCAGTACGCTGCGGGTGTCTTCGCAGGCTGCCTTGGTCTCCATGTCGAGGAAGTGCCCGGCATCGCGGATGACACTGAAGTGGCTCTTGCCTACATGGCGGCCAAACTCGCGGGCATCTTCGGCCGTGGTGTATTCGTCACGTTCGCCGTTGATGAACAGCACCGGGATGTCGATGTTGCGCGCCCCACTCAATGCCCGTTCCAGGTCGTGTTGCAGCACCTCGTTGATGTGAAAGTGCATCTGCGCGTACTCGTGGCTGTCCAGGCTGCTGACGTGGCGGTAGTTGAAGCGCTTGAACAGTGACGGCAGGTGCTTGCCGATGGTGTCGTTGACCAGGTTGCCGACCTGGTAGCGATCACAGGCGGCCAAGTACTGGCAGCCACGGTCCAGGTAGTCGCGCATCGGTTCATTGATCACCGGCGAGAACGAACTCACCACGGCCTTCTTCACCCGCCGCGGCTGGTGCGCCAGCGCCAGCAGCGTGCTTGCACCGCCCCACGAGAACGACATCACGTGGTCGGCCTGGAAGTGCTCGATCAGCTCAAGAAGGATATGCGCCTCGGCCTCCTTGGTAATCAGCCGCTCCTGGCGGTTGTGCGGCTTGGACTTGCCGGCGTACGGCTGGTCGAACAGCACGACGTTGAATTGCGGGTGCAGGTTACGCACCGTCTGGGCGAACGAGGCCGTAGTGGCCAGCGAGCCGTTGATCAAAATGATCGTCTTCTCGGCTGCATCCGCGCGATGGAACTCCGTGTAAACCCGATACTGACCTTGGATATCAAGTACAGCGATTTCTGGCCTCATGTCATCGACTCCTGGCGCAAAAAGGGTATTCGCGTCACCTAGGGTGCACGTTCTTTATGACAGGTAGGCATTTGCCTTGAAGAGTAACGGGGGGCCCAGTGTCGATCCTTGGCACACGTGTCGACGGTATTGTTTTTGGCGGGCAATTTGCCGTGCCCCAAGGCATCTAGGCCTTGGGTGGCCGGCAAAAAGTGTCTTCGGCTGCGGGCGTGACTCACGAGTCACATGCAGACTGACGATTTGGATTCAAGCAGTGGCCTGGGAATCCTGCAAGTGCCGTTCGGGTAAAAATGTGACCTGAACCGCTGGGCGGTCGTATTGGACCAGGCAGAGGCCTAGACGCCGGCAACTTCCTCGTCGGTCAACGCCCTGTAGGCGCCTGGCGCCAACCCTGGGTCCAGGCGAATCGCGCCCATGCTCTCACGGTGCAACCCCACCACCTTGTTGTCGAAATGGCCGAACATGCGTTTGACCTGATGGTACCGCCCCTCGACGATCGCCAGCCGGGCCCGGCGCGGGCCGAGGATGTCGAGCTGGGCGGGCAGGGTGGTGAGGTCTTCGAATGCAAAGTACAGGCCTTGCTGGAACGTGGCGGCATAGTGCGGGCCAATGTCGTCCTCGGTCTCGACCAGGTAATGCTTGGGCAGCTTGGTGGTTGGCTGGGTCAGGCGCCGTGACCATTGGCCGTCGTTGGTCAGGATCAGCAGGCCGGTGGTGTTGAAGTCCAGGCGCCCGGCAATGTGCAGGTCGTCGCGCATCTCGGCGGGCAGTAGCTCAAGCACCGTGCGGTGCTGCGGGTCGAGCGTGGCACTGACGTACCCGGCTGGCTTGTTGAGCATCAGGTAGCGCGCCGGCCGCCCGGCCTGCAGCAGTTGCTCATCCACTTCGACGCGGCTGAACTCACGCACCGGGGTCAACGGGTCGGCCGCGACGATGCCATCGACCCGCACACGGCGCTGCACCAGCAGCAGGCGAACTTGCTGGCGGTTGTAACAGGGCAGGTTGGCAAGGAAACGGTCAAGGCGCATGGCGAACAGGGCAGAAGAAGCGGGCGCGCAGTCTAGCGCTTTGTGCCGGGCGCTGCTGCCTGCAGTTGCGTTTCGACTGCTGCACAGCGTGGGCACAGGCAGGCCTTGTCCCGTAATTCGGCGGGCAGGGCCTGGAGCACGGCGGGGTCGATGGTCACGCTGTAGCACCAACAGGCCTGGGTGGCGCTGCGGGGGTCGGCGAGGCTGCACTGGTTGAGGGCGCCGCAGGCGGGGCAGTGCTGGCTGTCATTCATGGCTGGGTCCGGGGGCTTCACTGCAGACGCGGTTGCGGCCGGCCTGCTTGGCACGATAGAGCGCACGGTCGGCGCGGGTCAGCAGGGCATGCAAGGTATCACCCGGCTGCAGGCTGCTAAGGCCGATGCTGGTGGTCAGGCGCAAGGGTTGGTCGTCATAGCTGAAGGTCAGTTGCTCGGTGCGGCGACGGATTTTCTCCGCCACTTCGATGGCTTGCCGGCCTTGTGCTTCACGCAGCAGCACGATGAACTCCTCACCGCCCCACCGGCACAGTATATCCGACTGGCGCAGGCTGCCCTGCAGCACATTGGCGAACTGGCGCAGCACTTCGTCGCCTGCCAGGTGGCCGTGGGTGTCGTTGAGGGCCTTGAAGTGGTCAAGGTCGATCAACAGTGCCACCAGTGGGCCGCTGTCACGCTGGGCTTCATGCAAGGCCTGGGCGGCCAGCAGGTCGAAGCTGCGCCGGTTGGGCAGGCCGGTAAGGCTGTCGAGGGTGGCCAGCGCCTCGGTGCTGGCCTGGTGGCGCTTGACCATGGCATGCACCAGCGCCAGCACCACCAGGGTGATCATCGCGCAGATCGCCAGGTTCAGGTACAGCGAGTGGCGGATGCGGTCCAGAGCACCGGTCTCGCGCTTGTCCACCAGCAGGTACCAGTCCAGCTCGGGAAGGTGGCGCACATTCAGGAAGTGGCTGTGGTTGTCGCTGTCGCGGTATTCGTGGCTGCCTTCACCGGGTATCGGTTGCTGGGCCAGCAGGTCGCTCAGTTCGGGGTTGTCGCTTAGCGGCTCGCCGACCCGCAGGCCATGCGGGCCACCGTCGGAGCCGGTCAGCAGGACCTTGCCCTTGGCGTCGGTGAACAGCACCGAGCGCTGGTAGCGCCGCTGGTACTGGTCGATCAGCTTGACCACCGACGACACGCTCAGGCCTACGCCGGCGGCGCCGATAAAGCGCTGTTGGTAATCCAGCACCTGGTAGTTGATGAATACCGTCAGGCTGTCCTGGTTGGCCATGTCCAGGTCGACGTTGATCTCGTAGGGTGCCTTGAGGTCGCGCAGGCGGAAGTACCAGGCATCGCGCCAGTTGCCTGGCTTGATCTGCTTGAGCACACCCTTGGCCTGGTAGTAGGTGAGGCTGCGCTCAGAAACGAAAAACGAGGTGAAGGTGTCCTGCTTGCCCATGATCTCGCCCAGGTAGCGGGTGATGCGCTGGGTGTCCTGCTCACCGGACAGCACCCAGTCCCGCAGGAAGGTGTCCTGGGCCATCATCGAGGCGATCAGCACGGGGCGGATCAGGTCTTTCTGGATTTCCGAATAGACCGTGTCGGCGGTCAGTGGCAGTTCGGTATTGACGATGCCATCGCGGATGGCGCTGCGCGAGGCGAAGTAGCTGAGCAGTGAGGTGGCAAGGAAGCCGCTGGCCAGCAACATCAGCAGGGTAATGATCAGCGAGCGCTGCGAAAACAGAGCGGAACGTACAGGCATGATCTTCCCGTGATGTGTGCCAAGGCGCTCATTCTAGTGAGATGGCCGGCAAATGACTGCAAGTTTTTCAGGGTTATCCGAGCTGTTTCAATTTATTGCAAAAATGGCACTGCACCCGGGTGTGGCGGTCTTATTCAGTATCGATGAACGCCTTACGCATCGATGCTCGTCAGCGCCGCTGTGCGGGCACTCCAGCGGTCCAGGAGGCCGCCATGTCCTATCGAATTCTGTTGATCGCCCTGCTGGGTCTGATGACGTCCGCCTGCGCCCCTTACTACGGTGGCGGGGGCTACTACCGTTCCGATTACTACACCAGCGACCGCTACGTGTCGCCGGGGTATTACCGCCACGACCGCTACTATGTGGCGCCGCAACCGCGCTACTACTACCAGCCAGCACCGCGCTACTACCGCCCGGCGCCGGTGCCGCAATACAGGCCACACCCCCAGCCAGGGATGAGCCAGTGGCACGGTAAGCCGCGGTATGACTATGGCAATCGCCAGCGCTATGACTATGGGCGCGACCGCGATCGTCACGACTATCGCGATGGCAGCCAGCGTTACCAGAACGATCGCTGGCACTCCAATGGGCGTGGGGATCGTGACCGCAGGCCGGAGGGCGGCCGGGGGCAGGGCCGCAACTGGCAACGGTGATGCAATGGGGGCGCTTTGCGCCCCTTTCCATGACCCGGTCATACCTGATCAGCGAGATCCGCCAACGGGTGGCGCCCTTCCCAGACCTTGGCAAAGTGCGCCTCGACCACCGCCGCCGGTACCTGGGCTACATCCGGCCAGTGCCAGCGCGGCTGATTGTCTTTGTCCAGCAGGCGTGCGCGCACCCCTTCGCTGAAGTCCGGGTGTCGGCAGCAGTTCAGGCTCATGCTGTATTCCATCTGGAAGACCTGCGCCAGCGACAGGTGCCGCGCCCTGCGTATCTGTTCCCAGACCAGGTGCGCCGTCAGCGGGCAGCCTTCGTGCAGCCGTTTGCCGGCTTCGGCCAGCAGCGGGTCATCATGGTATTTCAGGCCCTCCAGTGCCCGCCACGCGGCGGCAGGGTCGGCAACGTCGAGCAACCGATCGATCTCGTCGCGGCGGGGCAGCCACTGCGCTTCGGGCAGCTCGGCGCAGGCGCGGTGCTGTTCGGCCTTGAGCAGGCTGTTCAATTGCAGGGCGGTCTGTTCCTGCCAGTTCAGTTGCAGCAACTCTTCGATCAACGCCTCTTGCTGGTACTCACCCAGGAACCGGTCGGCCAGGCCCAGGTCGAGGGCATCATGGGCGTTGATCGGGGCGCCGGTGAGCCCCAGGAACAACCCGAGCTTGCCTGGCAGGCGGGCCAGGAACCAACTGGCGCCGACGTCGGGGTACAAACCAATGCTGATCTCTGGCATGGCCAGGCGGCTACTGGGGGTGACGATGCGCACGCTGGCGCCTTGCAACAAGCCCATGCCCCCGCCCAGCACATGCCCATGCCCCCAGCACAGCAAGGGTTTGGGGTACGTGTGCAGGGCGAAATCGAGGCGGTATTCTGCGGCGAAGAAGGCGGCGGCCAACGGCGGCACGCTGCCCGGGTGTGCCCGGCAGGCCTGGGCCAGCGCACGCACATCGCCCCCCGCGCAGAACGCCTTGGTGCCGTTGCCGCGCAACAGCACGCAGACGATTTCGGGGTCGCGGGCCCAGGCGTGCAGTTGTTCGCCGAGCACTTCGATCATCCGCAGGTTCAGCGCATTCAGCGCTTTGGGTGCATCCAGGGTGGCGATGCCGATGCCGGCGCCGTCGGCACCGGTGAGTACCTCGCAATGAATGGACATGGACTACCTCTCGCAGGTCATGGCTCAAGTATGGCCTGCCTGGGCGATCATGCCGGTCGTCGGTCGGATCGTTTGACAAGCGGGAGTGGCTTACCTAGTGTCGCGCCATTGTTTACGGATGGCCCCATGACTGACGACGATCGCATCAAACTCGAACCCAGCTGGAAAGCCGCATTGCGCGACGAATTCGACCAGCCCTACATGCATCAGCTGCGTGACTTCCTGCGTCAGGAGCACGCGGCCGGCAAGGAAATCTACCCACCGGGCCCGCTGATCTTCAATGCGCTCAATTCGACGCCGCTGCCGCAGGTCAAGGTGGTGATCCTCGGCCAGGACCCTTATCACGGCCCCGGGCAGGCCCATGGCCTGTGCTTCTCGGTGCAGCCCGGCATTGCCACGCCGCCGTCGCTGGTCAATATCTACAAGGAGCTGCAGCGCGACCTGAACATTCCGATCGCCAGCCACGGCTATTTGCAGAGCTGGGCCGAGCAGGGCGTGCTGCTGCTCAACACGACCATGACCGTGGAGCGTGCCAATGCGGCTTCGCATGCCAAGAAAGGCTGGGAGTTCTTTACCGACCGCGTCATACAGGTGGTCAGCGAGCAGTGCCCGAACGTGGTGTTCCTGCTGTGGGGCGCGCATGCCCAGGGCAAGCAGAAACTGATCGACGGCACCAAGCACCTGGTGCTCAAGTCGGTGCATCCGTCGCCGTTGTCGGCGTACCGTGGGTTCCTCGGCTGCGGGCATTTCAGCCGGGCCAACGGCTTCCTTGAACAGCGCGGGTTGGCACCGATCAACTGGGCCTTGCCGCCGCTGTGACAGACCGCATCACCTCCCTCGCGAGGTTATGCGTATTTCAGCGTTGCCCAGCATTCCAGAGCCGGAACAACGGCTCTGCCAGAAACAGCACGAACAGCAAGCGCATCACCTGCAATGCCGTCACCAGCGGCACCGACAACTGCAGGGTCTCGGCTGTCAGGCTCATCTCGGCAATCCCGCCCGGCATCATCCCCAGCGTCAACGAGCGCAGGTCCAGTGCGGTCATCACGCTCAATGCCCAGGCGGCACTGGCGGCGATCAGCATGCACAAGGCCGTGGCCACCAGGGTACGCCCCAGGAACGACGGTGCCCGGCGGAAGAACGCACGGTTGAAGTGACATGCCAGCCCGCTGCCGATCAACCACTGGCCGACTTGGCTGGCACCCTCGGGCAGGGCGATCTGCAGGTTGCCGGCAAGGCTTAACGTGGCCGCCACCAGCAAGGGGCCGAACAGCCAGGGGTTGGGCTGGCGCAGGCGTTGCCAGAGCAGCGCCACGGCAATGCCCAGCGGTGCGATCAAGGTCAGCCAGCCCCAGCTGACGCTGCCTGCGTGGTTCAGCGCCACCCCGTCACCCAGCAGCAACTTGAACAGCGCCGGCACGCACAGCACCACTGCCAGTACCCGCAAGCTCTGCGCTGCGGCGACCTGGCTGAGCACTGCACCGTTGCGCGCCCCCAGGTTGACCATCTCCCCCGACCCACCCGGCATGCTGGCGAAGAAGGCGGTCGCGCGGTCCTCGCCGGTGCGGCGCAGCAACCACACGCTGATGACGCTGGACAGGGTGGTGAACAGCGCGCCAAAGAAGATCAGCGCAAAGTGGCTGGCCACCTGCTCGATAACCGCCGGGGTGAAGTGCAGGCCGATGCCGATGCCGATGATCCATTGCCCGCATTTGCGGCCATGGGGGATTTCCGAAAGTTGCCAGGGCGTCAGGCAGCGCACCAGGATGATCGCCAGCAACGAGCCGACCATCCAGGGCAAAGGCCAGCCGACCCGGCTGGCGAGATACCCGCCAGCAAGGCCGACCAGCCCGGTAGCCCAGTACAGCGGCAACGACCGATCAGGCATCAGCCATGGCCCGGCGTTGCTGGCTGCGCTTGCGCCAGATACGCAGCAGCGGCAGGCAGAGCATGCAGCCCACCAATATCCAGCCACCCAGGCTGATCGGGCTCGACCAGAGGATGCCCAGCTCACCGTTGGAGATCGACAGCGCACGGCGCAGGTTCTGTTCCATCAGCCCGCCGAGGATGAAACCGAGCAGGATCGGCGACAGCGGGAAGTCCAGCTTGCGCAGGATATAGCCCATGATGCCGATGCCGACCATCAGGAACAGGTCGAAGGTGGTGGCATGCACGGCGTACACGCCGATCGCGGTGATGATCGCGATGACCGGCACCAGCGCCCAGTTCGGTACCGCAAGGATGCGGGTGAAGATGCGGATCATCGGGATGTTGAGGATCACCAGCATGATGTTGGCGATGAACAACGAGGCGATCAGGCCCCAGACGATGTCGGGCTGCTGCTCGAACAGCAGTGGGCCGGGGGTGATGTTGTACAGGGTCAGTGCACCGATCATCACTGCCGTGGTACCTGAGCCTGGCACACCCAGGGTCAGCATCGGTACCAGGGCGCCGCAGCAGGATGCACCGATGGCGGTTTCCGGGGCGGCCAGGCCGCGGGTATCGCCCTTGCCGAACGTGCCGCTTTCGCCGGCGATACGCTTCTCGGTCATGTAGGCCACGGCACTGGCCAGGGTGGCGCCAGCGCCCGGCAGCACGCCCATGATGAAGCCGAGCAGGCCGCAGCGGATGTTGACCACGAACACCGAGGCGGCTTCCTTGAAGTTGAACAGCATGCGCCCGGTGGCCTTGACTGCCTGGTGGCCATGGTGGGTCTTTTCCAGCAGCAGGAGGATTTCGCTGACCGAGAACAGCCCCAGCACCAGCACCACGAACTGGATGCCGTCGGCCAGGTGCACGCTGTCACCGGTGAAGCGGTACACGCCGCTGTTGGCATCGATGCCGACTGCCGACAGGAACAGGCCGATCAGTGCGGCGATGAAGGTTTTCAATGGCTTGTCGCCGGCCATGCCGCCCAGGGCGACGATGGCGAACACCATCAGCACGAAGTACTCCGCCGGGCCGAAAGCGATGGCCCATTTTGCCAACAGCGGGGCGAACAGCACCATGCCGCAGGTGGCGATGAAGGCGCCGATGAACGAACTCCAGGCAGACAGCGACAGCGCCACGCCGGCCAGGCCCTGACGGGCCATCGGGTAGCCGTCGAGGGTGGTCATCACGGTCGAAGCTTCGCCCGGGATGTTCAGCAGGATCGAGCTGATGCGCCCGCCGTATTCACAGCCCAGGTAAACCGCGGCCAGCAGGATCAGTGCCGACTCAGGGGGCAGGCCCAAGGCAAAGGCGATGGGGATCAGCAGCGCCACGCCGTTGATCGGGCCCAGGCCCGGCAACAGCCCGACCACGGTGCCGATCAGGGTGCCACAGAGGGCGGTGACCAGGTTGTACGGGCTCAGGGCGACGCCAAAGCCCTGGCCCAGATAGCTCAAGGTATCCATGTGTCAGTTCTCCAGTACGCTCAGCAGGCCAAGGGGCAGGGGCACGTCCATGACGCGGTCGAACAGCCAGTAGAGGAACAGGCTCATGCCGACCACTACGATGGCGCTGTGCAACCAGCGCCCGCCGTACAGCCGGGCCATCGGCAGGCCGATCAGGATCGCGCTGAGGATGAAGCCCAGGGCTTCGAAGGTGGCAGCGAAGACGACCAGCAGGCCGACACAGGCGGCGATCTTGATCAGGGTTTCGCGGTCCAGTTCGGGTTCGTCGTCCTTGCGCACGATCGGCGTGGGGCGGATCACCAGGTACAGCAGGCCCAGGCCCATCAGGCCGAGCATCAACAGCGGGTAGGCGCGCGGGCCAACCGGCTCGTAGGAAAACGCAGCCTGGTACGGCCAGGCCATCACGGCCAGGGCGGCGCAGACGGCCAGCAAGGCCAGGGCGAAGAGACGTTGCAGGATCATCGGGGAATCCTCGTTTTTATTCTGAACAGCGCGGCCCTTGTGGGAGCGGGTTTGCCCCGCGAACACCGGCAAAGCCGGTGCCATGCATCGCGGTGTTGGCTTCGCGGGGCACGCCCGCTCCCACGCGGGCGGTGACAGGTCGTCAGGCCTTACTGGATCAGGCCGAATTCCTTGGCCAGTGCCTTGTAGTCAGCCACCTGCTTCTTCACATAGCCGTCCAGCTCTTCACCGGTCATGGCGAACGGGAACAGCTCGCGCTGGTCACGCAACGTGGCGAAGTCTTCGGAGGCCAGCATCTTGTCGAACGAGGCTTTCCACCAGGCGTAGTCTTCGTCGCTCACCTTCGGCCCGAGGTAGAAGCCGCGTACTACCGGCCAGACGATGTCGTAGCCCTGCTCCTTGGCGGTGGGGATGTCTTTCATCTCCGGCTCGTCCAGGCGGTTCTCGGAGAACACCGCGAGGATGCGCATGTTGCCGCTCTGGATGTGCGGCATGGAGTCGGAGATGTCGGTGGAGCCCACCTGGATATGCCCGCCCAGCAGCGCGGTGGCAATTTCGCCGCCGCCTTCCAGGGCCACGTAGCGCAGGTCACGCGGGTTGATACCGGCGGCCTTGGCGATCAGTGCGGTCTGCATCCAGTCCTGGCTGCCGACGGTGCCGCCAGAGCCGATCACCACCTTGCCCGGGTCTTTTTTCAGCGCGGCGACCAGGTCGTCGAGGGTCTTGTAGGGCGAATCGCTTTTCACGGCGATGGCCCCGTAGCTGGTGCCGACCGCTGCCAGCCATTTCACCGCGCTCTCGTCGAAGCGGCCGAACTTGCCCTGGGCCAGGTTCAACAGCGAGCCGCTCGACCAGGCCACCAGGGTGCCGGCATCACCTGGGCGCTGGGCCACCACGGCGTTGTAGGCCACAGCCCCGACACCGCCGGGCATGTAGGTGACGCGCATGGGCTTGCTGAGGATTTTCTCCTGCACCAGCGCGCTTTGCACCAGCTTGCAGGTCAGGTCGAAGCCACCACCCGGCGAGGCGGGGGCGATGCATTCGGGGCGTTTCGGTTCGGCGGCGAGGGCATTGCCGGCCAGCAGCAGGCAGCCGGTAGCGAGGACGAGTCGGCGCAGTGAAAAGGTCATCGTCAATCTCCGTGAGCGTTGTTGTTATTGGGTTACCACAGGGCCACGCTGTAGCTCACCAGCAGCCGCACTTCGTCGGCGTCGCGGGCAAAATTCGAGCGGAAGGTGGCATTGCGCAAGCGCACGGCGACGTTTTTCAACGGGCCGCTTTGTACCACGTACTTGAACTCGGTGTTGCGCTCCCACTCCTTGCCCTCGCTGCCATCGGCGCGGCTGACGTTGTCGCCGCTGATGTAACGGGTCATGAAGGTCAGGCCGGGGATGCCCAGGGCGGCGAAGTTGTAGTCGTAGCGCATCTGCCAGGAATGCTCGTCGGCCCCGGCGAAGTCGTTGATCTGCACGAAGTTGACCAGGTACGGGTCGGCGCCGTCGATGTAGGGGAAGGCGCTGTCACCGGACAGGTGCTGGTAGGCGGCGCTGACCTTGTGCCCGCCCAGGGCGTAGCTGAGCATGCCGTTGACGGTGGTGTTGTCGATATTGCCGGCCTTGGCCTGGCCTTGGTCATCACTCACCGCCAGGCGCAGGTCGGCGCCGAAGGTGCCTGGGCCCCACGGCTGGGTGGCGACCATGCCCAGGAAGTGCTGGCGGTAGATGTCGTCGAGCTGGGCGAAGTGGTAGCTACCGGTGATGCGATCGGTGAACTGGTAATCCAGGCCTGCAAGGTCCAGGTTGTCGGCCGAGAAGGTGCCACCGAAGCGGCCGTTCTTGTTGTTGAGCGCCAGGTCTTCCCAGTTGGTGTCGTTGCGGTCCTTGGCCTTTTCCAGGCGCCCACCGGTAAAGGTCAGGTGGCTGATTTCTTTCGAGGTCAGCAGGCCGCCTTCGAAGGTTTGCGGCAGAATGCGCCCGTCGTTGGGCTGCAGGGTTGGCAGTTCCGGGATCAGCGTGCCGACTTTCAGTTCGGTCTTGGACACCTTGATCTTGCCGGTCAGGCCGAGCTTGGAGTACTCGTCGGCAGCCTTGCCGTCGTCATGGGTCGGCAGCAGGCCGGTGTCGGTGCGGTCGGGGCTGGAGTCGAGCTTGATGCCGAGCATGCCCAGCGCATCCAGGCCAAAGCCCACGGTGCCATCGGTGTAGCCGGACTCGAAGTTGAGGATGAAGCCCTGGGCCCATTCGTCGCGCTTGGATTGCTGCGCGCTGGTGCCGTCGCGAAAGTCGCGGTTGAAGTACATGTTGCGGGTTTCGAAGGTCGCCGTGCTGTCTTCGAAGAAGGCGGCCTGGCTCAGCGGTGCGACACCGGCAAGCGCAACGGCGCTGGCGATGGCGGAGGGGCGTGCGGCAAAGGAACGGGTAGGCGCGAACGCCTGCGGCTGCGATGACAGCATCGAGATGGCTCCGTTTATTGTTCTTATTGGTTGCACCTTGCTGGTGCTTTTTTCGGCGCGTGGGGCGACCGTGGTGCGATGCTAGGTCGCCAACCTTTCGCTAACCTTTCAACGAGAAAGGTTTGTTACAAGGGGCTTCACAGGCGGGTCTACAGCGGTACACTCCGCGCCACCGCCCCACCCGAGCAGGGAGAAACCGATGCGTGTGCTGTTGGTCGAAGACCACCTGCAACTGGCCGAAAGCGTGGCCCAGGCCTTGAAAAGCCACGGCTTGACCGTGGATGTACTGCATGACGGCGTGGCTGCCGACCTGGCCCTGGCCAGTGAGGAATATGCGGTTGCCGTGCTCGATGTCGGCTTGCCGCGCATGGATGGCTTCGAGGTGCTGGCGCGCCTGCGCGGGCGCGGCAAGACCCTGCCGGTGCTGATGCTGACCGCGCGCAGTGACGTCAAGGACCGGGTTCACGGGCTGAACCTGGGCGCTGACGATTACCTCGCCAAGCCCTTCGAACTGACCGAGCTGGAAGCTCGGGTCAAGGCCTTGCTGCGCCGTAGCGTGCTCGGTGGCGAGCGCCAGCAGCGCTGCGGGCCGCTGGTGTACGACCTGGACACCCGGCGCTTCAGCCTCGGCGAAGACAACCTGACCCTGACCTCACGAGAGCAGAGCGTGCTTGAAGCGCTGATCGCACGCCCAGGCCGGGTCATGAGCAAGGAGCAACTGGCCGCCCAGGTGTTTGGCCTGGACGAGGAGGCCAGCCCCGATGCCATCGAAATCTATATCCACCGCCTGCGCAAGAAACTCGACGGCCACCCGGTGGCCATCGTCACCTTCCGTGGCCTGGGCTACCTGCTCGAGCATCGCGATGCGTGACAACGGCAGCCTGCGTGGGCGGCTGCTGGGCAACTTGGCACTGCTGCTGGTGGTGCTGATGCTGGCCAGCGGCCTGAGCGCCTACTGGAACGGCCGCGAAGCCGCCGACACGGCGTACGACCGGACCTTGCTGGCCTCGGCGCGGACCATCGCCGCAGGCTTGTCGCAACGCGATGGCTCGTTGAGCGCGGATGTGCCCTACGTGGCCCTGGACACGTTCGCGTACGACAGTGCCGGGCGCATCTACTACCAGGTACTGGACATCAAGCAGCGGTTGATTTCCGGCTACGAGAACCTGCCAGCACCGCCGCCGGGCACGCCGCGCACGGATGACTACCCGGCGCTGGCGCGTTTCTACAATGCGACCTACCTCGGCCAGGACGTGCGTGTGGTCAGCCTGCTCAAGCCGGTCAGCGAGCCGAACATGAACGGCATGGCGGAAATTCGCGTGGCCGAGACCGAGGAGGCGCGCGTGCGCATGGCGCGGGGGTTGATGGCCGACACCCTGCTGCGCCTGGGCATGCTGGCGCTGGGAGCCTTGGTGATGGTGTGGTTTGCCATCAGTGCGGCGCTACGCCCGCTGGAGCGCCTGCGCACCGCCGTGGAAGAGCGTCAGCCCGACGACCTGCGGGCCTTGCCTGTGGTCCAGGTGCAACGCGAACTGGGCCCGCTGGTGCGTGCCTTGAACCATTTCACCGAGCGCTTGCGCGGTCAGTTCGAACGACAGGCGCAGTTCATCGCCGACGCCGCCCACGAATTGCGTACCCCCCTGGCGGCGCTCAAGGCACGGGTCGAGTTGGGCTTGCGCGCGTCCGAGCCCGAGCAATGGCGCCAGACCCTGGAGTCCGCAGCCCAGGGCACCGACCGCCTGACGCACCTGGCCAACCAGTTGTTGTCTCTGGCGCGGGTCGAGAATGGTGCCAGGGCGATCGCCGAAGGTGGCGCGCAGCGCCTGGACCTTAGCCAACTGGCCCGCGAACTGGGCATGGCCATGGCGCCGCTGGCCCACAAACGCGGGGTGGCGCTGGCCCTGGAGGCCGAGGCGCCGGTCTGGCTCAAGGGCGAGCCGACCTTGCTCAACGAGCTGTTGAGCAACCTGGTGGATAACGCCCTGGCGCATACCCCGGCCGGTGGCAACGTGATCTTGCGGGTGGTGGCGCCGGCGGTGCTGGAAGTCGAGGATGATGGCCCGGGGATTCCCGAGGAGGAGCGCGAACGGGTGTTCGAGCGCTTCTACCGCCGCAGTGCCCAGGGCAGTGGGCTTGGGCTGGCCATTGTCGGCGAGATCTGCCGCGCGCACTTGGCGCAGATCAGCCTGCACGATGGGCAAAAGGGCGGCTTGCGGGTGCGCGTGAGCTTTATCGCCGATTGAGTCTGCAACCGCTGGGCCTCAAGGAGGCCCCGGCGCCATCAGCGCAACAGGCTCCGCGCCTCAAGCAACTCTTCCACCTCAAGCTCGGTGCCGAACGGCAGCCCCAGGTGGCGGTACGCCGGCAGTGCCGCCAACGGCCGGCTGCGCCCCCGCTGGCTGATGCAACGGGCGATCTGCACGACGTCGATGTAATCGACCTTGTCGGTCTGCCGGTCAAGGTCCTGAACCTGGCTTGGCAGGTTGACCAACTGCTCGGGAAACTCCCATGCCTTGAGGATCTTGTCGCCCAGCGCCGGTTGGATCTGCTCGATCACGTAATGCAGGCAGACCGGGTCGGAGAGCAGCTCGTTGTGTTCCTCGGCGTAAATCAGTACGGGCAGCGCACCGATCTGGTTGACCAGCCCGCCGAGGGTGGCCTGGTCTGGTTTCAGGTGGGTGTAGCGGCGGCTTATTTCATAGCTGATACCTGCAACTTCCAGGCTGTTTACCCAGATATCGCGCAGTTTTTGCTCAACGGCTGGCGAGCGGGCATGGAAGATCTGCTCGATCACCAAGCCGATGGCCAGGTTGCAGCTGTAGTTGATGCCCAGGCGGGTGATTGCAGTGTGCAGGTCGGTGACCTCTACCGCGGCACGCAGCAGCGGGCTGTTGACCACTTTGATCAGCCGCGCCGAGAGGGCTGCGTCGCGGCCGATCACCTTGCTCAAGGCCGACACACTGATCTCGCTGTCCTCGGCCGCCTCGCGGATGCTCAAGGCAACCTCGGGGAGGGTGGGCAGGACCAGGTCATCCTTTTCGATGGCTTCAAGCAGTTGTGCTTGAACCATCTCGGCCAGCTTGTTCATGGACTTCTCTACCGCAGTGGTGGTGCGGCCCCGTCACGCGGACGGGGCAGGCTGGTCAGCGCTGGATTTCCCGGTCGCGGTCCAGTTCGTAGGGCAGGCTCAGCACGTGCAGGCGTGGCCCTTCCAGGCTGCCCAGGTGCAGGTTGTCATCGTTCACCGCATCGGCGCTGAGCACCGCGAGCAACTCACAACCTACACCGGTGCTGGCAGCAATCACCACTTCACCGACCGACGAGCCATGGGTTGGCGAGAAGATCTCGGCACCGGGCGCGGGGATGGCCTGCTGGTCGAGCGCCAGGCGGTACTGACGGCGCTTGAGCTTGCCCAGGTACTGCATGCGGGCGACGATTTCCTGGCCGGTGTAGCAGCCCTTCTTGAAGCTGACACCGTCGACGGCCTGCAGGTTGATCATCTGCGGGATGAACAGTTCACGGGTAGGGCCCGTGACCTGGCCGATGCCGGCGCGAACCTGGCCCAGCAGCCAGTCATTGAGGCTGCCTTCGGGCAAGCTTGCGGCAAGTGTTGCGGACACTGCGCTGGATTGCTCGGCCGGTGCCCACAGTTCAACCCGGCCCGCCGACACGGCAATGGCGATCAGGCCCGCGTGGCGCACGGTGGCGCCCGCCTCGGTGGGTGGCGTCACACCCAGTGCCAGCAGCGCTGCATCGCCGCCCTGCAGGCCAAAGCGTGCCCAGGCGGCGCTTTCGTCGCTGAGGGTGGCTTTGGAGAACACGGCGTACTTCTTCAGGTCGGCCAACTGCGCGTCGAGCAGTTCGCTGGCCATGGCCAGCAGGTAGCCGTTGCCTTCCGGCACGATGCGAAAACTCGACTGCATGCGCCCCTTGACCATGCAGCGAGCGCCGAGGCTGGCATGTTCCTGGCTGAGGTAGTTGATGTTGCAGGTCAGCTGGCCCTGCAGGAACTTGCCTGCGTCGGAGCCGCGGACGGCGAGGATGCCCTCGTGGGACAGAGGGCTGAAGAAAGCGGAATCGGCCATGGGTCATCGCGGTGGCTTAAAGACTGGCGGCCATCATAGAACGCCAGTAACAAAATAGGTAGGTGACTAGACCAACGCCCTGTGCCGCTTCGCTCGCCTGGCTGTATACTGGCGGGCCATTCGAGGAGGGCCCCATGGTCGAACAAACTGAACTCAACCGGCTTTTCTGGCACAGCCGTCGCGGCATGCTGGAACTGGACGTACTGCTGGTGCCTTTCACCCAGGAAGTCTACGCCACCCTCAACGAAGCCGACCGTGAGCTCTATGTGCGCCTGTTGAGCTGCGAGGATCAGGACATGTTCGGCTGGTTCATGGAGCGCACCGAGTCTGAAGACCCGGAGTTGCAGCGCATGGTCCGCATCATCCTGGACCGTGTCCAGCCCAAGTGAGTTTTTCCAGAGCCGTTGGCAGGGCTCGCGCCTGCTGCTGACGGCCTACCTGAGTTGCCAGGCGCTGGCGCTGCTTACCGTGTGGGTGAGTGCGTTGCCCTGGTGGCTGTCCCTTGCTGTTGCTGCCGCCTGCATTGCCCACGCCAGTTGGGCCATCCCCCGACGTATTCTGTTGACGCATGATCATGCCGTTGTGGGCGTGCGCCGTGATGCGCGTGGCTGGCAGGTACTGAGCCGTGCCCGAGGCTGGCAGCCGGTGCGCTTGTGCCGCGATAGCGTGGCGGTGCCGGGGCTGGTGGTGCTGCGCTTTGTGCGGGCGGGGGGCTGGCTGGGGGAAAGCCAATGCATACCGCCGGATGCGCTGGGGGCTGATGAGCACCGGCGGTTGCGGGTACGGCTGAAATTCAGCCGGCGCAGGTGGGGGCAGGCAAGCCAGGTATAGATCGAAACGGCGCAGGCCTTTTCGCAGGGTTACCCGCGAAAAGGCCTGCATGGTTTTCAGAACGGGCTGAGGATGGTGTCCTTCGCCTCGTCCAGCATCCCTGGATAATCCAGCGTGTAATG
Organism: Pseudomonas sp. SWRI68; assembly: GCF_014269165.1. Lineage (NCBI taxonomy): Bacteria > Pseudomonadati > Pseudomonadota > Gammaproteobacteria > Pseudomonadales > Pseudomonadaceae > Pseudomonas > Pseudomonas sp. SWRI68. The sequence continues at coordinate 305,556 of NZ_JABWRU010000003.1, forward strand.
CAAACCACGGCTTTCCTTGCGCTGCATCGCCGAACGAATCATCAGCTCCGCCACCTGGGCCAGGTTGCGCAACTCGATCAGGTCGCGGCTGACCTTGTAGTTGCTGTAGAACTCGTCGATTTCATCAAGCAGCAGGCGGACGCGGTGTTCGGCACGCTGCAGGCGTTTGCTGGTGCGCACGATGCCGACATAGTCCCACATGAAGCGGCGCAGCTCGTCCCAGTTGTGCGCGATGATCACGTCCTCGTCCGAGTCGGTGACCTGGCTTGCATCCCAGCCGGGCAGGGCTTTGGGCATTTCGATCTGGTCCAGGTGCGCCTGGATGTCTGCGGCAGCCGCGCGGCCATAGACGAAGCACTCGAGCAGCGAATTGCTGGCCATCCGGTTGGCGCCATGCAAACCGGTGAAGCTGGTCTCGCCGATGGCATACAGCCCCGGCACGTCGGTATGGCCGCGGTCGTCGACCACCACCCCGCCGCACGTATAGTGAGCCGCCGGTACCACAGGGATCGGCTGGCGGGTGATGTCGATGCCGAACGTCAGGCAGCGCTCGTACACGGTGGGGAAGTGGCCCTTGATGAACTCGGCCGGCTTGTGGGTGATGTCCAGGTACACGCAGTCCACGCCCAGGCGCTTCATCTCGTGGTCGATGGCGCGGGCCACGATGTCGCGGGGGGCCAGTTCTTCGCGTGGGTCGAAACGCGGCATGAACCGCTCGCCGTTGGGCAGGCGCAGCAGGGCGCCTTCGCCGCGCAGGGCTTCGGTGACCAAAAAACTCTTGGCCTGGGGGTGGTACAGGCAGGTCGGGTGGAACTGGTTGAATTCAAGGTTGGCCACCCGGCAGCCGGCCCGCCACGCCATGGCGATACCGTCGCCGCAGGCGCCGTCCGGGTTGCTGGTATACAGGTAGACCTTGGCCGCGCCACCGGTGGCCAGCACGGTGAAGCGCGCACCAAAGGTGTCCACTTCGCCGCTGTTGCGGTTAAGCACATACGCACCCAGGCAGCGCTCGCCGGGCAGGCCCAGGCGGCGCTCGGTAATCAGGTCGACCGCCACGCGCTGCTCCAGCAACTCGATATTCGGGCGTTTTCGGGCCTGGGCCAGTAGGGTGGTGAAGATCGCGGCGCCGGTGGCATCGGCGGCGTGGATGATGCGCCGATGACTGTGGCCGCCTTCGCGGGTCAGGTGGAACTCGAAGCCCCCATCGTCGACGCCGTGCTGCTCGTCCCGGGTAAAGGGCACGCCTTGCTCGATCAGCCATTGGATGGCTTCGCGGCTGTGCTCGACGGTGAAGCGCACGGCGTCTTCATGGCACAGGCCGCCGCCGGCATTGAGGGTATCCTCGACATGCGACTGGACGGTGTCGGTGTCGTCCAGCACTGCGGCGACGCCACCTTGGGCCCAGAACGTCGAGCCATTTGACAGGTCGCCCTTGCTGAGCACGGCGACGCGCAGGTGGCTGGGAAGGTTCAGTGCCAGGCTGAGACCGGCGGCACCGCTGCCGATCACCAGGACATCATGTTGGAATTGTTGGCTCATGTCGGGACACTAGTAATCTACGGAAGGGGCGCGGCACAATAGTCACGCGCCGATGGCATTGTGAAACTATCGTTAAACCAGGCCGGGTTGCCTTTATAGCAGCCCCGGGTGGCCAATTTCCATGCCACTTGCCAGCTTGCGGTAACCTTTGTGGGAACTTTCCGACATTGCCGGAAATCCTATGAAGGCTGCCCGCACGCCACATATTGCCGCGGCGACGCAGGGCGGCAGCTCTATCCGGGCTGACACCTGCGTATTCGAAACCTGATTATCGACGTTGCCGGCCGTGTCCGCGCCGCGTCTTCCGTGCGAGCCGACCAAGGGCTGCAGGAAACTTGCTTGGAGGGGAGAACTTTTGCGCAAAGCCCGAGTCTATGTTTGCAAGCCTGAACGATGGCTGTTGCAACGCTCCTTCGAGTTCACTGAGGAGTGTTCATGCTAACCCAGGAAGAGGATCAGCAGCTTGTCGAGCGCGTACAGCGTGGAGACAGGCGAGCGTTCGATCTGTTGGTGCTGAAGTATCAGCACAAGATTCTCGGGTTGATCGTGCGGTTCGTTCACGATACCCACGAGGCCCAGGATGTAGCGCAGGAAGCCTTTATCAAGGCCTACCGTGCGCTTGGCAATTTCCGCGGAGACAGTGCGTTTTATACCTGGCTGTACCGCATCGCCATCAACACGGCGAAGAACTACCTGGTGTCCCGTGGAAGACGGCCACCAGACAGCGATGTCAGCTCCGAGGATGCGGAGTTTTACGACGGCGATCATGGTCTCAAGGATCTCGAGTCCCCAGAACGCTCGTTGTTGCGGGATGAAATCGAAGGCACTGTCCATCGCACCATCCAGCAGCTGCCCGAAGACCTGCGCACGGCGTTGACCCTGCGTGAGTTCGACGGACTGAGTTACGAAGACATTGCCAGTGTCATGCAATGTCCGGTGGGTACCGTGCGCTCTCGAATCTTCCGCGCTCGGGAGGCCATAGATAAAGCCCTGCAGCCGTTGTTGCAGGAAACCTGAGACAGCGGCTACAGCCAAGAGAGGAACCGCCATGAGTCGTGAAGCGTTGCAGGAATCGCTGTCCGCGGTAATGGATAACGAAGCGGACGAACTGGAATTACGTCGGGTACTGAGTGCCGTCGACGATGCCGAAACCCGTGCCACCTGGTCGCGTTACCAGGTAGCCCGCGCAGCGATGCACAAGGAACTGCTGCTGCCAAACCTCGATATCGCCTCGGCGGTGTCTGCAGCATTGGCCGACGAAGCGGTACCGGCCAAGGTCAAGAAAGGCCCATTGCGCAGCATCGGCCGGCTGGCAGTTGCTGCCTCGGTGACGATCGCAGTGCTGGCGGGTGTACGCATGTACAACCAGGATGAAATCACCGGTGCCGAGCTGGCTTCCCAGCAACCTGCACAGCAGGGGCTGAGCGTGCCACAAACTCAGGGCCCGGCTGTATTGGCAGGCTATAGTGAAAGCAGTGAGCAACCGACCGGGCCGATGGCCAACGGTGTGCTGCAGAACCAGGCCGGCTGGGATCAGCGTCTGCCAGGCTACCTGCGCCAGCATGCCCAGGAATCTGCGCTCAAGGGCAATGAAACGGCTCTGCCTTATGCCCGCGCCGCCAGCCTGGATAACCCCGTTAAGTAAGGAGGATCATGCGCGCGCTACCTCTCTTGTCGCTGCTGATAGGCAGTTGCATGACGGTGCCAGCGTTGGCGGCCAACTCTTCGCCCGAGGCGAGTGAGTGGCTGAACAAGCTGGCACAGGCCGAGCAAAAGCAGAGCTACCAAGGCTCTTTCATCTACGAACGCAACGGCAGCTTTTCTTCCCACGATATCTGGCACAAGGTTCAGGACGGCAAGGTCAGCGAGCGGCTTCTGCAGCTCGACGGCGCCGCCCAGGAAATCGTGCGCGTGGACGGCAAGGTGGCGTGCGTCAGTGGTGCCTTGGTCAGCGGCGTGAAGACGCCGCCCGATGCCGCGCCGCGTGTGCTCGATCCACTCAAGTTGATGGGCTGGTACGACCTGAGCTTGGCGGGCAAGTCTCGTGTCGCCGGGCGCGATGCGGTGATCGTTACGCTCACCCCGCGCGACCAGCACCGTTACGCTTTCGAATTGCATCTGGACCGCCGTACCGGTTTGCCGCTGCGCTCGTTGATGCTCAACGACAAAGGGCAGTTGCTCGAGCGCTTCCAGATGACCCGCCTGGATACCGATGACCTGCCTACCGATGAAGACTTGCGCGCCAGTGCCGCCTGCAAGCCGGTGGAGCATCGCGCCACTACGACGCAAGAAGCGGTCTCTGGCTGGCGTTCGGACTGGCTGCCGCCGGGTTTCGAGTTGGTCAACAGCTCGGTACGCCGCGACGCGGCTCGCAACAACTCGGTCACCAGCTTGATGTATGACGATGGCCTGGCTCGCGTATCGGTATTCGTCGAACCGGTCAACGACAACTCAGGCATCGATACGCGCGTTCAGTTGGGCCCGACCGTAGCGGTATCGCGCCGCCTCAATACCCCCAAAGGCAAGGTCCTGGTCACCGTGGTCGGTGAAATACCCTTGGGTACCGCAGAGCGCATTGCGCTGTCGATGCGGGCTCAGGATGCCCAGGCGCGGCAATGATGACGTGCTTTTTCAGGCGGTTTACGGCGTGAGAGACCTGCCTCTGAAATGAAATTTAAGCATTGTCATTTGCATTCTTTCGGTAAATTTTCTATAGGTCAGGCTTCTTGGAGCCTGGCCTTTCCTGCTTGTGCAGGGGCCTTACGCTAACCACGCTCGTTGTGACGGGAGCCGTATGTCAATTCCACGCTTGAAACCCTACCTATCGATGTTCGCCGCCGTGCTGATGCTCGGCCAGGTGCTCACCGCCCAGGCCGAAGAAGCCCTGCCGGACTTCACCACGCTGGTCGAGCAGGCCTCGCCGGCCGTGGTCAATATTAGTACCAAGCAGAAGCTGCCGGACCGCCGCATCGCCGCAGGGCAGATGCCGGACCTCGAAGGCTTGCCGCCGATGTTCCGTGAGTTCTTCGAGCGCAACATGCCGCAGCAACCCCGCTCGCCGCGTGGTGATCGCCAGCGCGAAGCGCAGTCGCTGGGCTCGGGCTTCATCATTTCCAGCGATGGCTACGTGCTGACCAACAACCATGTGGTGGCCGATGCCGACGAGATCATCGTCCGCCTGTCGGACCGCAGCGAACTGCAGGCCAAGCTGGTCGGCACCGACCCGCGCACCGACGTGGCGCTGCTCAAGGTCGAAGGCAAGAACCTGCCGACCGTCAAGCTGGGTGACTCCGAGAAGCTCAAGGTAGGCGAGTGGGTACTGGCCATCGGTTCGCCGTTTGGCTTCGACCACTCGGTGACCAAAGGCATCGTCAGCGCCAAGGGGCGCACGTTGCCAAACGATACCTATGTGCCGTTCATCCAGACTGACGTGGCCATCAACCCGGGTAACTCCGGTGGCCCGCTGTTCAACATGAATGGCGAGGTCGTGGGTATCAACTCGCAGATCTTCACCCGCTCTGGCGGTTTCATGGGCCTGTCGTTTGCTATCCCGATCGATGTGGCCATCGACGTGTCCAACCAGCTGAAAAAAGACGGCAAGGTCAGCCGTGGCTGGCTGGGCGTGGTCATTCAGGAGGTCAACAAGGACCTGGCTGAATCCTTTGGCCTCGACAAGCCGGCCGGTGCCCTGGTAGCCCAGGTGCTGGAAGACGGCCCGGCAGCCAAGGGTGGCCTGCAGGTGGGTGATGTGATTCTGAGCATGAACGGCCAGCCGATCATCATGTCGGCCGACCTGCCGCACCTGGTCGGCAGTCTCAAGGATGGTGACAAGGCCAAGCTCGAGATTATCCGTAACGGCAAGCGTCAGAACCTGGACGTCAGCGTCGGCGCACTGCCGGACGATGACGCCGACATCGGTACAGGCGCTGAAGGCAGTGCCGAGCGCAGCAGCAACCGTCTGGGTGTTTCCGTTGCCGATCTGAGCGCCGAGCAGAAGAAAGCTCTGGAACTCAAGGGCGGCGTGGTGATCAAGGAAGTTCAGGATGGCCCGGCAGCGTTGATCGGCCTGCGCCCGGGTGACGTCATCAGCCACCTGAACAACCAGGCAATCGGCTCGGCCAAGGAATTCACCGAGATTGCCAAGGACCTGCCGAAGAACCGTTCGGTGTCCATGCGCGTGCTGCGTCAGGGGCGTGCAAGCTTCATTACCTTCAAGCTGGCTGAATAAGCTGGTCATCGGGTAGGAAAAGGGCAGCCATGGCTGCCCTTTTTCATGAAAATAGACAGGGGTCATGTGCGCTACCTACCGCCGGCAAGCCGGCCTTGACCGGTACTACGCCGGTTTCAGGCGGGTTGCTGTCGCTATGGGTGCCGGCTTGCCGGCGACAGGGCCCATACAGACAGCCGATCAGGAATCTCCCATATCCCTGCTGCTTGAGGTACAATTCCCGGCTATTTTTCGGCGGGCGTCCCGGCTCGCAGCCTTTTCGAGTGTTGACCCGTGAGTGATTTGAGTCATATCCGCAATTTCTCCATCATCGCCCACATCGACCATGGCAAGTCGACGCTGGCCGACCGTTTCATTCAGATGTGCGGTGGCCTGTCTGCGCGCGAAATGGAAGCTCAAGTCCTTGACTCCATGGACCTGGAGCGCGAACGCGGGATCACCATCAAGGCCCACAGCGTCACGCTTCACTACAAGGCGCAAGACGGCAAGACCTACCAGCTGAACTTCATCGACACCCCCGGCCACGTCGACTTCACCTATGAAGTCTCGCGCTCGCTGGCCGCCTGTGAAGGCGCGCTGCTGGTGGTGGACGCCGGCCAGGGCGTCGAAGCCCAGTCCGTGGCCAACTGCTACACCGCCATCGAGCAAGGCCTCGAGGTCATGCCGGTGTTGAACAAGATGGACCTGCCCCAGGCTGACCCGGACCGCGTCAAGGACGAGATCGAGAAGATCATCGGCATCGACGCCACCGACGCCGTGGCCTGCAGTGCCAAGAGCGGCATGGGCGTCGACGAGGTGCTCGAGCGCCTGGTGCACACCATCCCCGCGCCTGTGGGTGAGATCGACGCGCCGCTGCAGGCGCTGATCATCGACTCCTGGTTCGACAACTACCTGGGCGTGGTCTCGCTGGTGCGCGTGCGCCAGGGCCGGGTCAAGAAGGGCGACAAGATCCTGGTCAAGTCCACCGGCAAGGTGCACCTGGTCGACAGCGTCGGCGTCTTTACCCCGAAACACACCCAGACCGCCGACCTCAAGGCCGGTGAAGTGGGCTTCATCATCGCCAGCATCAAAGACATTCACGGTGCACCGGTCGGTGACACCCTGACCCTGTCCTCGACCCCGGAAGTCGAAGTGCTCGCAGGCTTCAAGAAGATCCAGCCACAGGTCTATGCCGGCCTGTTCCCGGTCAGCTCCGAGGATTTCGAAGATTTCCGTGACGCCCTGCAAAAGCTGACCCTCAACGATTCGTCGTTGCAGTACATGCCGGAAAGCTCCGACGCCCTGGGCTTCGGTTTCCGCTGCGGCTTCCTGGGCATGCTGCACATGGAGATCATCCAGGAGCGCCTGGAGCGCGAGTACGACCTGGACCTGATCACCACCGCTCCTAGCGTGATCTACGAGCTCGAACTCAAGACCGGCGAAACCATCATCGTCGACAACCCGTCGAAGCTGCCGGACGTCTCGGCTGTCACCGACTTCCGCGAGCCGATCGTTACCGCGACCATCCTGGTGCCGCAGGAGCACCTGGGCAACGTCATCACCCTGTGCATCGAGAAGCGTGGCGTACAGCGCGACATGCAGTTCCTTGGCAGCCAGGTGCAGGTGCGTTACGACATGCCGATGAACGAGGTGGTGCTGGACTTCTTCGACCGCCTCAAGTCGACCAGTCGCGGATACGCTTCGCTGGACTATCATTTCGATCGCTACCAGTCGGCCAACCTGGTCAAGCTGGATGTACTGATCAACGGCGACAAGGTCGATGCCCTGGCCCTGATCGTGCACCGCGACAACGCGGCCTACAAAGGCCGTGCGTTGACCGAGAAGATGAAGGAGCTGATCCCTCGGCAGATGTTCGATGTGGCGATCCAGGCAGCCATTGGCGGCCAGATCATCGCGCGGACAACCGTCAAGGCGCTCAGAAAGAACGTACTGGCCAAGTGCTACGGTGGTGACGTCAGCCGTAAGAAGAAACTGCTGGAGAAGCAGAAGGCCGGTAAGAAACGCATGAAGCAGGTCGGTAACGTGGAAATTCCACAAGAAGCCTTCCTCGCCGTGCTCAGGTTGGATAGCTAGGTCCTATGTCGCTAAATTTCCCGCTGTTGCTAGTCATCGCCGTAGCCGTCTGCGGCCTGTTGGGCTTGATCGACCTGCTGTTCCTGGCCCCGCGCCGGCGAACGGCAATCGCCAACTATCAGGGTAGCGTCAGCCAGCCCGAGATGGCGGTGGTCGAGCGCCTGAACAAGGAGCCGCTGCTGGTCGAGTACGGCAAGTCGTTCTTCCCGGTGCTGTTCATCGTGCTGGTGCTGCGCTCGTTTCTGGTCGAGCCGTTCCAGATCCCTTCGGGGTCGATGAAACCGACCCTGGAAGTGGGCGACTTCATCCTGGTGAACAAGTTCTCCTATGGCATTCGCCTGCCGGTGATCGACAAGAAGGTCATCGAGGTGGGTGACCCGCAACGCGGTGATGTGATGGTGTTCCGCTACCCGAGCGACCCGAACGTCAACTACATCAAGCGTGTGGTCGGCCTGCCGGGCGACCAGATCCGCTACACCAATGACAAGCGGTTGTACGTCAATGGTCAGCCGATTGCCGAGCAACTGGTGGGCACCGAGCCGGGCACCTTGGGCAGCGCCGAGCTGTACAAGGAGAAGCTGGGCGAGGCCGAGCACCTGATCCGAAAGGAGATGAGCCGTTATCGCATGCCGCCGGACCAGCAATGGACCGTACCGGCCGGCCACTACTTCATGATGGGCGACAACCGCGACAACTCCAACGATAGCCGCTACTGGGATGATCCGAACATTCCCAAGGAACTGCACGGCATGGTTCCGGACCGGAACATTGTCGGCAAGGCCTTCGCGGTCTGGATGAGCTGGCCAGAGCCCAAGCTCAGCCACCTGCCTAACCTGTCGCGGGTCGGCCTGATCCATTGATACCCTTCGGCGCTGTCCAGCAGACAGCGCCGAATGCATTTCTGACATAGGCTGTGTTCTCAGGGATCGAGAGATTCGTCGTGTGCAGCGGCGGACCACAGCCAAACAGTCTTTCAGGATGTTGATTTGAACAACGCGTTGAACAACCAACGGGTGGCCGCATGACTGCTTCCCTTGCCACTCTGGAGCGAAAGCTCGGATACACTTTCAAGGATCAGGACCAGATGCTTCTGGCCCTGACCCATCGCAGCTACGCCGGGCGCAATAACGAGCGCCTGGAGTTTCTTGGCGACGCCATTCTCAACTTCGTGGCGGGCGAGGCGCTGTTCGAGCGCTTTCCGCAGGCCCGCGAAGGCCAGCTGTCGCGCTTGCGTGCCCGCCTGGTCAAGGGTGAAACCCTGGCCCGTCTGGCCCGGGGCTTTGACTTGGGTGAATACCTGCGCCTGGGTTCTGGTGAGCTTAAAAGCGGCGGTTTCCGCCGTGAATCGATCCTGGCCGATGCCCTGGAGGCGCTGATTGGCGCCATCTACCTGGACGCGGACATGCAGACCGCTCGCGAGCGTGTGCTGGCCTGGCTGGCCGATGAGTTCGAAAGCCTGACCCTGGTCGACACCAACAAGGACCCCAAGACCCGCCTGCAAGAGTTTCTGCAGTCGCGCAGCTGTGAGCTGCCGCGTTACGAGGTGGTGGACATCCAAGGCGAACCGCACTGCCGCACCTTCTTCGTCGAATGCGAAGTGGTTCTGCTGAACAACAAGAGCCGTGGTCAGGGTGTAAGCCGGCGTATCGCCGAGCAAGTCGCCGCCGCGGCTGCACTGATCGCCTTGGGCGTGGAGAATGGCAATGACTGATAACAATCCGACCCGCTGCGGCTACGTAGCCATTGTCGGCCGCCCCAACGTGGGCAAGTCGACCTTGCTCAACCACATCCTCGGCCAGAAGCTGGCGATCACCTCGCGCAAGCCACAGACCACCCGCCACAACATGCTCGGCATCAAGACCGAAGGTGATGTGCAGGCGATCTACGTCGATACGCCGGGTATGCACAAGGCCAACGACAAGGCCCTGAACCGTTACATGAACCGTAACGCTTCGGCTGCCTTGAAAGACGTCGATGTGGTGATCTTCGTGGTCGACCGCACCCGCTGGACCGACGAGGACCAGCTGGTGCTCGAGCGCGTGCAGTACGTCAGTGGCCCGGTCATCCTGGCGGTCAACAAGACCGACCGTCTGGAAGAAAAAGCCGATCTGATCCCGCACCTGCAATGGCTCCAGGAGCAACTGCCGAACGCGGAAGTGGTGCCGATCTCCGCCCAGCAGGGGCATAACCTCGAGGCACTGGAAGGGCTGATCGCCAAGCACCTGCCAGAGAACGAGCATTTCTTCCCGGAAGACCAGATCACCGACCGCAGCAGCCGTTTCCTGGCGGCTGAGCTGGTGCGCGAGAAAATCATGCGTCAGTTGGGTGCGGAGCTGCCGTACCAGATCACCGTAGAGATCGAAGAGTTCAAGCAGCAGGGGCATGTGTTGCACATCCATGCGCTGATCCTGGTCGAACGTGATGGCCAGAAGAAGATCATCATCGGTGACAAGGGCGAGCGTATCAAGCGCATTGGTTCCGATGCGCGCAAGGACATGGAAGTGCTGTTCGACGCCAAGGTCATGCTCAACCTCTGGGTCAAGGTCAAGGGCGGCTGGTCCGACGATGAGCGCGCCCTGCGCTCGCTGGGCTACGGCGACCTGTAACCCCTCCAGCGGCCCGGATCTCTCCGGGCCGCTCTGCTTTCGGGCCACTCCCCATGGAACAACCAGTCGGCCAGCCGGCCTATGTGCTGCACAGTCGTGCCTACAAGGAAACCAGCGCACTGGTGGACTTCCTCACGCCGCAAGGTCGAGTGCGGGCCGTGCTGCGCCGGGCGCGGGGCAAAGGGGGCAGCCTGGTACGGCCGTTCGTGCCGCTGGAGATGGAGCTGCGCGGGCGCGGTGAGCTGAAGAATGTCGGCCGCCTGGATGCCCTCGGTATCGCCGCCTGGCTGCATGGCGATGCACTGTTCAGCGGGCTGTACCTCAACGAGCTACTCATGCGTTTGCTCCCGGCCGAAGCCCCACACCCGGCGCTGTTCGAACACTACACCCTGACCTTGCAGGCCTTGGCCGCCGGGCGCCCTCTGGAGCCGCTGCTGCGTTCCTTCGAATGGCGCCTGCTGGACGAACTCGGCTATGCGTTTTCGTTGCAGCATGACGTCAACGGGACGCCGATCGATGCCGATGGCCGTTATCGTTTGCGCGTGGATGCCGGGCTTGAGCGGGTCGAGTTAGTGCAGCCAGGCCTGTTCCAGGGTGCCGAGCTGCTGGCCCTGGCTGAAGCAGACTGGGAAGCCCCAGGTGCCTTGCTTGCCGCCAAACGGCTGATGCGCCAGGCACTGGCTGTTCACCTGGGCCCTAAGCCCCTGGTCAGTCGGGAACTGTTTCGCAAGCGCTGATCCCGTCGTATGCTGTGTGGCTAAATCTTCAGGAGAGCCTTTCGTGACTCACAGCAACCGCATGCTTCTCGGCGTAAACATCGACCACGTGGCGACGCTGCGCCAGGCCCGGGGCACGCGTTACCCTGACCCGGTCAAGGCTGCCCTGGACGCCGAAGAGGCGGGTGCCGACGGCATCACCGTGCACCTGCGCGAAGACCGCCGGCATATTCAGGAACGCGACGTGGTGGTGCTCAAGGATGTGCTGCAGACGCGCATGAACTTCGAGATGGGCGTTACCGAAGAGATGATGGCGTTTGCCGAGAAGATTCGCCCGGCACACATCTGCCTGGTGCCCGAGACCCGTCAGGAGCTGACCACCGAAGGCGGCCTGGACGTGGCGGGGCAAGAGGCGCGGATCAAGGCTGCCGTCGAGCGCCTGGCGCGCACCGGTGCCGAAGTGTCGCTGTTCATCGACGCCGACGAGCGCCAGATCGAAGCTTCACGCCGCGTGGGCGCCCCGGCCATCGAACTGCACACCGGCCGTTACGCCGATGCCCAGACCCCCACCGAAGTGGCTGAAGAGCTCAAGCGCATCGCTGACGGTGTGGCCTTTGGCGTGGCCCAGGGGCTGATCGTCAATGCCGGCCACGGCCTGCATTATCACAACGTCGAGGCGGTTGCGGCGATCAAGGGCATCAATGAGCTGAACATCGGCCATGCGCTGGTGGCCCATGCGCTGTTCGTCGGCTTCAAGGCGGCGGTGGCGGAGATGAAGGCGTTGATCGTGGCGGCGTCGCGCTGATCATAGGGCCTTTGTACGCGCGGTCTTGCGTCCCTTTCGTGACGCAAGGCCGCTCCTGCACGCGGCGACATTGCCAGGGCCATCGCTAACCCGGAAATATCAGACTAAACCGGGTCGGCCCTGCCGGGCTGCTCATGACCTCAATCCGCCCCCCATGCAATTGCATGATCGATTTCACAATTGCCAGCCCCAGGCCAGTGCCACCCTCCTGCCGTGAGCGCCCAGCGCCCACGCGGTAAAATCGCTCGAACAACTGCGGCTGATGCTCTGCGGCAATGCCCACCCCCTGGTTCTCAACCCATACCCTGACATCGCCACCCTGGCGCTCGATACCCAGGTCTATGGGTTTGCCTGGCGGCGCATGCCGAAGGGCATTGCTCAACAGGTTCGACAAGGCACGCTGGAACATCAACCGATCACCCGATGCCGTGCCCCAACCGCGAATGCGCAGTTCGATATCCTTGAACTCGGCGCTTATGGCGAACAGCTCGACCACCTGTGCCGTCTCATCGGCCAGTGCCAGGGGCTTTAGCGCCACCTGGGCATGCGGCTGGCTGACCTGGGCGAGAAACAGCATATCGTTGATGATGCGGTTGAGCCGGGTCAGCTCTTCGATACTGTCTTCCAGCACTTCCCGGTAATTGGCATTGTCGCGCTCACGGCTCAGGGTAACCTGAGCCTTGCCCATCAGGTTGCTCAAGGGCGTGCGCAGCTCATGGGCCAAGTCGTCGGAAAATTGCGACAGCTGGCTCACGCCCTGGTCGAGGCGGTCGAGCATCACGTTGATGCTTGTGGCCAACGCTGCCAACTCCTGCGGCAGGCCGGTAGCGGGCAAGCGGTGTTGCAGGTCCTGGGCCGATACCTGCCCGGCAATGCGCCGGAAGTGCTGCAGGGGGGCCAACCCGCGCTGCACCAGCCACCATGCCGCAGCGCCGATCAATATCAGCAGTAAAGGCAAGACCAGCACGGTAGAACGCAGGTAAGCCTGAAGCAGTGCGTTGTCGTCGGCCCGGTCGAGCGACATCATCACCCGTACCGGGGTGTCGTCGCGCAAGCGCATCTGACGTGTCGCAGTCAGCATCTGCTTGCCACGGCTGTCGCGCCATGCGTGGAACGCCAGCCGGGCACCGGTCTGCAATTCGCCCACGCGCGACTCCAGCGCCGGCCCCAGGCTGAGCAGATGCGGGTGGCGGCCTTCGAGGGCCAGCACGCTGAGGCTGAGGTTGTCGTGCCCCATCACCAGGTCAAGCAGAGGGTGGGCGCGGCTGCCCAGGTCTTCGCTGCGCAGGTCGACCCGCAGGTTGTGCTCGACCTGCAGCATCTTGCGCGCCAGGTCCTTGCGCGCGCGGCTGTCCAGTTCGTGGTCCAGGGCAACTACGGCCAGGCAGGCCAACAGCAGCACCAGCACCGCCCCCATCAGCGTGACGCCCAAGCCCAGGCGTAGCGACAGGCTGGCGTTGTTCAAAACCGTGCCTCGAGTACATAGCCGACGCCGCGCAGGGTGTGGATCAGCTTGTCATCGAAGGGGTCGTCGATCTTCGCTCGCAGGCGGCGGATCGAGACCTCGACCACATTGGTGTCACAGTCGAAGTTCATGTCCCACACCAACGAGATGATTTGCGTGCGTGACAGCACCTCGCCGGTCTGGCGCATCAGCAGGTGCAGCAAGGCGAACTCCTTGGCGGTCAGGTCGATGCGTTGCCCTGCGCGGTAAGCACGATGGCGGCCAGGGTCCAGCTCCAGGTCGGCCACGCGCAGGGTGCTGGGCTGCAGTTGCTGGTCGTTGCGGCGCAGCAGGCTACGGATTCGCGCCAGCAGCTCGGGAAACTCGAACGGCTTGAGCAAGTAGTCGTCGGCGCCCAGGTCCAGCCCTTTGACCCGGTCGGCCAGTCGGCCGTGGGCGGTCAGCATCATGATGCGCGTGGCGGATTCGGCGCGCAGTCGCTGCAGTACTGTCCAGCCATCGAGCTCGGGCAAATTGACGTCGAGGATGACCAGGTCATAGGCCTGCTGGCGGGCCAGGTGCAGGCCGTCGGTGCCGGTATGGGCGCAGTCGACCACGTAGCCGTTCTCGCGCAGGCCTTGCAGTAGGTAATCGGCGGTACGCAGCTCGTCCTCGATGATCAGTAGGCGCATAAGGGGGCTCGCAGAGGTGAAAAGGGGGCGATTCTCGACCCTGTAGTGACATCAGGGTCAAGCGGCAGGATGTTACGGCATGAGAGGGGAAGATTTGCCTGGATAACGGATTTGTAATCCGTGCGTCATGCCGCTGCCTGGTAGCGGGCACCTGGCCACATTGCAGGACTGTAATGCCCGCCTCACCTTGGCGTTAGCTACGCCTCGCTAGGATGGCCCCATCTGAACGGTTATCACGAGGCAAGCACGATGAACCTGATCAAATACCTGCTGCTGGCAACCCTGGCCTTTGGCAGCGTCAGCGCCTATGCCGAAGGTGGCGCCGAGCGGTCCCGGCAGTTCTGGGAAGCCTTCCGTCAGGACCAGCAGCGCCTGCACGGTGAAAAGCAACAGGCCGTGGTGGAACGGGAGCGCACAGCGCAGCAGCAGGCCCGCGAGGTGGCCAAGGACTGACTTTACCCACCTGCGGCGCCATCGCTCCTCGTCGCAAGGTTGTTCGGGCGCCCGTTGGGCGCCTTTTTTATTTGCGCGCTACCAGTGTCGCCCGGCGCGGCGCTGGCAGGCCTTCGATGGTGCGGCTGTGGTCGTTCGGGTCGAGGAAGTCGCTCAACGACTGGTAGCGCATCCAATCGGTACTGCGCTGTTCGTCGATGCTGGTGACGCTGACGTCGACGCAGCGCACATCACTGAACCCGGCACGGCGCAACCAGCGCTCCAGGGCCGGCACCGAGGGCAGGTACCAGACGTTGCGCATCTGCGCGTAGCGGTCTTCTGGGACCAGAACCTGTTGCTCATCGCCTTCGACCACCAGCGTCTCCAGCACCAGTTCACCCCCTTTGACCAGGCAGTCCTTGAGCGCCAGCAAGTGCTCGATAGGGGAGCGGCGGTGGTAGAAAACGCCCATGGAAAACACGGTGTCGAAACCTTCCAGGTTGGCGGGTAGCTCTTCCAGGGCGAACGGCAAATGCCAGGCTGGCAGATCGGGCAAATACTGCTGCACCGCCTGGAACTGGCAGAAGAACAGCCAGTTGGGGTCGACCCCAACCACCATGTCGGCACCGGCGCCGAGCATGCGCCACTGGTAATAACCATTGCCGCAACCGACATCGAGTACGCGCTTGCCCTTGAGGTCCAGGTGCGGGCTGACCCGCGACCATTTCCAGTCCGAACGCCATTCGGTATCCACATGCACGCCGAACAGATCGAACGGCCCTTTGCGCCAGGGCGACAGGCCCATCAGCGCCTCACGCATCCGCGCGCGGGTGGCATCGTCGCAGTCGCAGTCCAGGCGCAGCCCGTTGACCAGGTCGATTTCGCTCGGTTGCACGGCGGGCAGGGCGTCGAGCGCGCCGCGCCAGCGGTCGAGGTCGCCGTGGCCTTTTTCCAGTTTGGCTTCCAGCTGTGCTTGCAGGCCTTGCGACCAGGAAGCCAGGGGCGTACCCGCCAGGCGGCGGACAAGGGGGGATAGATCGATCATGGCAGGGCTATCAGCGAGGCGAAATTAAGGCATTGGAACCACGGCACCACTTTCGAGAACCCGGCAGCGCGCAGGCGCGCCTTGTGGGTCTCCAGGGTGTCTGGCTTCATCACGTTTTCGATGGCGCTGCGCTTCTGGGCAATTTCCAGTTCGCTGTAGCCGTTGGCCCGTTTGAAGTCCAGGTGCAGTTCATTGAGCAGGGTCTGTTCGTCGTCGTCGGCGAAGTGCAGCTTTTCCGAGAGGATCAACGCGCCACCCGGCAACAGCGCCTGCCGAATACGGCCAAGCAGTTCGAGGCGCTGATCGGGGGCGATGAACTGCAGGGTGAAGTTCATCGCCACCACCGAGGCCGGCTCGAAGGGCAGGGCGAGGATGTCGGCTTCCAGCACGTTCACTGGCAGCAACTCCTGGAACATCGAGTCCTGGGCCGTGAGGTACTGGCGGCAGCGTTCGACCATGGCCGCAGAGTTGTCGACGGCGATGACCCGGCAACCATCATTGCGCACATGACGGCGCAGTGACTGAGTGACGGCGCCCAGCGAAGCACCCAGGTCATACAGCGTGCTGTTCGGCTGAGCGAAGCGTGCGGCCAGCACGCCGAGGTTCTCGACGATGGTCGGGTAGCCCGGCACCGAACGCTTGATCATGTCTGGGAATACGCGCACCACGTCTTCGTTGAAGGCGAAATCGGGTACCTGCTCCAGGGGGTGGGCGAAGAGGCGGTCGGGGGATTGGCTCACGGCAGACTCAGGCGTGGGTAATGAGGGGGCAATATTCTAGCGAAAAGAGTCTGCGGCTGCCTATTTATCGGACCGAAGTGGCAGAGGGGAGGGGGGGAGCGTGTTCCCCCATTCATTGATCCGTCCGCGCATGGCGACTTTTCCGGCAAGTTATCGACAATACCCTGACTTCAGTAATCAGCTGCCAGCGCTACTTTGTTTGGGTGGTTAGATCTTGCTTGGAATACTTCATATCCGCCGTGGAGCTTTTGTATGGGAAACAGTAGCGTAGACAATGTGCCTTTTTTTAAAGGTAGTGGTGCGCAGCATGAACGGAAGCCATTTGAAGAGCTGACTGAAGAGCAGCGGGCAATACTGATACCCAGTCAGATATTTAAATTAAAGGCGAAAGAGCCTGCCTTTATTTTTAGTCGGGAGAATCTGATAGCGATCAAGCGTTATGGGGATAAGGTTCGCCAGCTGCCGACGCCTGCCCGAGTTTCAGAAATCGAGGTGCTGTCCGATCTCGGTCTTGAGGCAGAGGACATCAACGCGTTTTTCAATAACCTGCGCGCGCACGTAGACACCTGGGATGACATTGAAGATTCGTGCAAAAAAATGGGGGCTGAGCTGCAGATATTTGCTGAGAACCTGATCCAGGATGGCGTCAACCTTTTAGCAATCATCAAGAACCTCGACGCGTGGGATTCCTTGCCAGAAGATTCCGCTGTTCTTGCGACTCTCACGCTTTCTGCTTTCGAATCTAAAACATTTAATGAAGGTGTGGATGCTCATCTGGCGGGCATTACTCAGGATATAGCCGACAAGCTAGAAAGTATTCGGCAGGTCAAAAAGCTCATTGATCGTTTTGGCGATACGATTACCAATCACTTGGTGCCTATGGCCAGAAGTTTGTTAGATAATTTTAAGAGTCACGATGCTGCTGACAGGCTGAAATCGATCGAAGATCAACTCGTCCAACTCGATGGCGACATTAAGCGGAAACTTGACGAGTACAATGGCCTTGTCGGTGCCGCGTTCTACGGCTTGGTTTTTGGGCCGCTCGGGCTGTTAGTAACAGGCGGAATCTATGGCGCTCAAGCTGAAACCGTCAGGGCGCAGAAAAACGTGCTGATCAAACAACATGAGCAACTGTCCGTTAATAAGGATGTATTGTTGGGGGGAGGAGTCAAAGAGTTCGAAGGTATCAAGGCTATTTTGAATGATATGCAATTCAGGTTGGTGGATGTGAGCACGGCGACCAAAAATCTCGAAGATGTTTGGGTGTTGTTGGAGGCCTACGCAACTAACTCGCTAAAAAAAGTGAAGCGTGTGTCGACCCAGTTAGAGCTTAAGCAGTTTGCCGCTGGTTTTGAGCGGGTAATCACACCGTGGCGTGACATTCTAGGTATTACCAAGAAACTCTCTGAGCTGTTCAATGAGACCCTGCGGGGTGATTAAGGAGCTGTGCTGCTATGGAAATAATAATGGATGACCTTCCTGATGTAAAAGTTATGCTGCAGGTCGAGACTCGGATGAAAGGTCTTTACTACAGTGAGTCCACTGCAATGCTGCCCGCCGTGCGTGAGCGCTTGCTGGATCTGATCACCTTGGTTGGAGCCGGCAATGATGCTCTGCGGGAAAAAGCGGTGGTAAGCTTGATCGCATTGAACCTCGCCCTTGATGACACGCTGCCCCAGCAGGATGAACAAGAATTGCTGCGTATCCGCCAAGACCTGCGTGCAGAAGTCAGCGATATTGTCGAGGCTATAGGGCGGGTAGGTGGCTATCGCTCACCGAGTGTTATAGAACTTAAGCAAGCGCATGAGGCTGTTGTCGTGAAGCAGCGAGAGGGCATTGCAGAGGTCGAAAAAATGCTCGCCGACAAGCTTTCAAAGCTGGAAGAAGTGGATGCTCTGTTCGAGACACTCGATCGGCCTTCTGTACGCAAGGCGTTGCGCAACACCGTTCCAGAGGAACGTGATATAGATCGCGTGCTGACAACGATTAAAGATCCCACGGTTAGCCCAGAACTGGTCAAGGCGGCCTTGAGCAACCTCAACAAGCACCTGGATCTGCTGGAGCAAGGCCGAAGGTTCGCCGATGTCGTTACGGCCAGAAAGAAACTTAGCGATGCTCAGGTCGAACAAAAAAGAACGTTGGATCATCTTCGACAGCAACTGAAAAAGGCAGAGTATGAAGCCGGTCAATTTGCCAGTGTGGAGGCGTTGCTTGAGAACCGTACACCCTGGTTGGAACAAGCGGGCAAGTTCACCGATGCATGGCAGGTTCATTGCGATGCATTGAGTGCTTCCACTACACCAGAAGCACTTGGGGCTGCGTTAGGGCAAGCACGTGATTACCTGCTAGCCTTGCGCCGCCGTTTCGAAACGGTCTGAAGTGCGTTCAATTCACGTTGATTGAACAATCAAACGTCTGCACGGGGCGCACTTCCGGCGCCCACGGCTGCTGATAGACCAACACCAAATGCCCTTCCCCAACAGCGCGGGCTTCGAAGCGCCAGGAGGAAATGCCCGCGCTGCCAACGATACCTGCATCCTCGGGGGCGCTGTAAACCTCGGGGCCGAGGCTACGCAGTACATTCGAGGCGGGGTTCTGCACCAACCAGCGGTATCCGGTAGTGGGGTTGCTGGGCAGGGTCAGGGTCAGCGCCTGACCGACCTGCAGCCGCTTGGGGCATTCGCTTTCAGCGTCGAGTTGGACGGTTTGCCTGGGCTGCTGGGCGCAGGCAGTCAGCAGGGCGAGGCTCAGGGGAACGAGCAGACGTGGGGCGGCCATGTTGGCTCCGAAGGCTGGCGATGGCCTGAGGATAACCGAACCACATGCAGATTTGTGCTACCTACCGGTATAGGCCGCTTCGCGGTTCGCGCCGCGAAGAGGCCTGCACAGAATCAAAACAGCACTTTCGCCACGTCGGCAAAGCGCTTGGCGAAATGCACCGTCAAGCCTTCGCGCAGGTAGTCGGGCAGTTCTTCGAAGTCGCCGCGGTTGGCCTCAGGCAGGATCAACTCGAAGATCTTCTGCCGCTTGGCGGCAATCACCTTCTCACGCACACCGCCAATCGGCAGCACCTGGCCGGTGAGGGTCAGTTCACCGGTCATCGCTACGCCTTTTTTCGGCGCTTGGTCGCGTGCCAACGACAGCAAGGCGCTGGCCATGGTTACCCCGGCGCTCGGGCCATCCTTGGGCGTGGCGCCCTCGGGCACGTGCAGGTGGATGAAGGCTTCGTTGAAATAGCTTGGGTCGCCACCAAACTGTTTGAGGTTGGAGCTGACGTAGCTGTAGGCGATTTCGGCGGACTCCTTCATCACATCACCCAGTTTGCCGGTCAGTTTGAAACCGCGGTTGAGGGTGTGAATGCGGGTGGCTTCGATCGGCAGCGTGGCGCCGCCCATGCTGGTCCAGGCCAGGCCGGTGATCACGCCCTTGCCGGCCAGTACCTGTTCGCTGCGGAACACCGGCATGCCGAGCGCAGCCTCCAGGTCCTTGCTGCCAATCTTGAGTTTGGCATCGGGGTTTTCCAGCAACTTGACCACGGCCTTGCGCACCAGTTTGCCCAGTTGTTTTTCCAGCTGCCGCACGCCGGCCTCGCGGGCATAGCCCTCGATCACGGTGCGCAGGGCACTGTCGCTGATGCTCAGGCTGGTCTTGGCCACGCCGGCCTTGTCCAGCTGCTTGGGCCACAGGTGGCGCTTGGCGATGGCCAGTTTCTCTTCGGTGATGTAGCCGGAGAGGCGGATTACTTCCATGCGGTCGAGCAAGGGCCCGGGGATCGAGTCGAGGGTGTTGGCGGTGCAGACGAACAGCACCTTGGACAGGTCCAGGCGCAGGTCGAGGTAGTGGTCGAGGAAGTCGACGTTCTGCTCGGGGTCGAGGGTTTCGAGCAGCGCCGAAGCCGGGTCGCCCTGGTAGCTCTGGCCCATCTTGTCGATCTCGTCGAGCATGATGACCGGGTTCATCACTTCGACATCTTTCAGTGCCTGCACCAGCTTGCCCGGTTGGGCGCCGATGTAGGTGCGGCGGTGGCCCTTGATTTCCGCTTCGTCGCGCATGCCACCGACACTGAAGCGGTAGAACGGCCGGCCGAGCGATTCGGCGATGGACTTGCCGATGCTGGTCTTGCCCACACCGGGTGGGCCCACCAGCAGCACGATCGAGCCGCTGATCTCGCCTTTCCAGGCACCCACGGCGAGGAATTCGAGAATGCGTTCCTTGATGTCGTCAAGGCCTGCGTGGTGTTGGTCGAGCACCTTGCGGGCGTGCTTGAGGTCGAGCTTGTCCTTGCCGTAAACGCCCCACGGCAGGGCGGTGGCCCAGTCGAGGTAGTTGCGGGTCACGGCGTATTCCGGCGAGCCGGTCTCGAGGATCGACAGCTTGCCCATCTCTTCGTCAATGCGCTTCTGGGCCTGCGCGGGCAAGGTCTTGCCTTCCAGGCGTTGCTCGAACTGTTCGAGGTCGGCGCTGCGGTCGTCTTTGGTCAGGCCCAGCTCTTGCTGGATGACCTTGAGCTGCTCCTTGAGGAAGAACTCGCGCTGGTGTTCGCCGATCTGGCGATTGACCTCGGCCGAGATCTCGTTCTGCAGGCGCGCCACCTCGACCTCTTTGCGCAGCATCGGCAGTACCTTTTCCATGCGCTTGAGCATGGGCACGCAGTCGAGCACTTCCTGCAGCTGGGTGCCGGTGGCCGAGGTGAGGGCCGCGGCAAAGTCGGTCAGCGGCGAAGGGTCGTTGGGGCTGAAGCGGTTGAGGTAGTTCTTCAGCTCTTCGCTATAAAGCGGGTTCAGCGGCAGCAGCTCTTTGATCGCATTGATCAGCGCCATGCCGTAGGCCTTGACCTCATCGGTAGGCTCGGCGGGTTGGCGCGGGTATTCCACCTCGACCAGGTAGGGCGGGCGATGGTGCTTGAGCCAGGTGCGGATGCGTACGCGGGTCAGGCCCTGGGCGACGAACTGCAGCTTGCCGTTTTCACGGCTGGCATGATGCACCTTGACCAGGGTGCCGTACTCCGGCAGCGCCGAGGTGTCGAAATGGCGGTGGTCTTCGGGCGGCGTGTCCATGAAGAACAGCGCCAGGCAGTGGTCCGGCGTCTTGGCCACCAGGTCGAGGGTCTCGGCCCAGGGCTCTTCGTTGACGATCACCGGCAACACTTGGGCGGGGAAGAACGGGCGGTTGTGGATCGGGATCACGTAGACCTTGTCCGGCAGCTGTTGGCCAGGCAGTGCGAGGGCGTGGCCGGGTACGGCCTGGGTGTCGGTATGCTCGACTTCGCTGTGTTCGTCGGGGTGTTCCGGGAAATCCTGCTGGTCGTTCATGGTGCACCTGCGTGAATGACTATGGTGCTTAGATGGGGCGCGGGGGGATGGGTTTCAAGCTTCGCGTTAGAAGCTGCAAGCTCCAAAAAAAACGGGGCCATGCAGGCCCCGCTTTCTCTTGTGGCTTGTAGCTTGCCGCTAGAAGCTTAGTCGGCGAGTTTGTAAGCGATGATGTAATCCCCCATCTTGGTGCCCAGCGAGCCGTGGCCACCAGCGGTCACCAGCACATACTGCTTGCCGTCTTTGCCGCTGTAAGTCATCGGCGTGGCCTGGCCACCGGCCGGCAGGCGGGCTTTCCACAGTTCCTTGCCGTTGTTGGTGTCGTAGGCACGCAGGTACTGGTCCAGGGTGCCGCTGAGGAAGCCGACGCCGCCAGCGGTGACGATCGAACCACCCATGCTCGGTACACCCACCGGCAGGCCGATTGGCACCGGGGTGCTGTCACGGGTGGTGCCGTTCTTGTGCTTCCACACGACCTTGTTGGTGAACAGGTCGATGGCCGCCACATAGCCCCAGGCCGGTGCCTGGCACGGTACGCCCAGCGGCGACATGAACGGGTGCATGGTCACGGCATACGGTGCACCGGTGTTCGGCTGCACGCCGCTGGTTTCGCTCTCGCGCTTGCTGCCGGCGGCCACTTGCTCGCGTGGCACCATCTTCGACACGAACGCCATGTAGTTGGGCGAGGTGAACAGCAACTGGCGCACCGGGTCGACCGACACGCTGCCCCAGTTGAACACGCCGACGTTGCCCGGATAGATCAGCGACCCCTGCTCGGACGGCGGGGTGTACTGGCCTTCGTAACGCAGTTCGCGGAACTGGATGCGGCACAGCATCTGGTCGAACGGCGTGGCACCCCACATGGCCTGTTCGGTCAGCTCAGGGCCGAGCAGGTTGAGGTCGGAGCGGGCCTGGGTTGGCGAGGTGTGGTCGCCTTTCACCGCGCCTTGTGGCGTCGGGATTTCGCGGATCGGCACGATCGGTGTGCCGTCGCGGCGGTCCAGCACATACAGGCTGCCCTGTTTGGTCGGCACGATGATCGCCGGTTTCACGCCATCGGCGGTCTTGAGGTGGACCAGGGTCGGCTGGCTGCCGACGTCCATGTCCCACAAGTCGTGGTGGGTGAACTGGTAGTTCCAGCGGGCCTTGCCGGTGGCCAGATCGAGGGCGACAACGCCGGCGCTGTACTTTTCGGCGCCCGGGGTGCGGTCGGCGCCCCACTGGTCTGGGGTCTGGTTGCCCAGCGGCAGGTAGATCATGCCCAGGTTTTCATCGACGCTGGCGATCGACCACATGTTGGCCGAGTTGCGGCTGTAGGTTTTGCCGGGTGCCAGTGGCTTGGTGTCGTCCGGGTTGTTGCTGTCCCAGTTCCACACCAGGTGGCCGTCGTGCACATCATAGGCGCGGATGACGCCGGACGGCTCGTTGGTCGACTCGTTGTCGGTGACATGGCCGCCGATGATCACCAGATCACGAGTAATCGCCGCAGGCGAAGTGGAGTAGTAGCCGCCAGCGGTGAACGGGCCGATACCGGTGGTCAGGTCGATCACGCCTTGGTTGGCGAAGCCTTCGCAGACCTTGCCGTTGTCGGCGTTGATGGCGATCAGGCGGGCGTCGGCGGTGGGCAGGTACAGGCGGCGCGGGCAGGCCTGGGCGACGGCCTGGCCGGCGTCGGTGATTTTCGGTGCCGGGCTGCCGTCACGGCTGACGTAGTTGTTCTCGTCATAGTACGAAACGCCACGGCAGGTCATGTGGGCGAAGCCCTTGAAGGTGCCGACCGGGCTCTTTACCTGAGGGTCGTAGCGCCAGATCTCCGCGCCGGTGTCCGGGTCCAGTGCCAGCAGCTTGCTGTGCGCGGTGCAGGCGTAGAGCATGCCGTTGACCTTCAACGGGGTGTTCTGGTTGGTCAGCTCCACCGGGTCGTTGTCGGTCGGCAGGTCGCCGGTACGGATGCGCCAGGCTTCTTCCAGGCGGTAGGCGTTCTGCGGGGTGATCTGGCGCAGTGGCGAGTAGCGGTCGCCATGCTCGGTGCGGCCGTAGGCCTGCCATTCGCCGTCGGGCATGGCGGGCGCGGCACTGGCCATCTCGCTGCTCTCGCGGCCGATTTCGCCGAACACTTCACCGGGGTGGGTGAACTGGCTGCCCAGGGCACAGGCGCCAGAGGCGAGCACTGCAACGCCGAGCAGCGCGGTGTTGGCCTTGGCTGCCGGGCCAATCAGCGGGCGACGCGCCCATGGCAGCAGCAGAACCACGCCGATGGCGAACCAGATGGCCAGGCGCGGCACCAGTTGCCACCAGTCAAGGCCCACTTCCAGCAATGCCCAGGCCGTGCTGCCGAGCAGCACCAGGCCATACAGCCCAAGGGCGATGCGGCGCTGGGCCAGCAGCAGGATGCCGGACAAGGCAAAGCCGATGCCTGCGATCAGGTAGTACAGCGATCCGCCCAGCTGGCTCAGCTTGATACCACCAGCCAGCAGGGCCAGGCCCATCAGCAGCAGCAGCACGCCCAGAAGGCGCGGTAGCCAGCGGGTTCCATTCTTGGCACCGTCAGTGCTCATCGTAGGTTCTCCGTTAGGTCAAAAAGTGGGTTCAGAAACTGCTCTGGATTTTCAGGCCGCCGATCAGGGCGCCGTCCACCTGCGACACCCCGCCCGGATGGCGGATGTACTGCAGGTTGGGGCGCACCGTGAGCCAGTCGGCCAGGTGAATGCCGTAGTACAGCTCGGCGCTGTACTCGGTGTCCTGCACAGGCAGGAAACCAGGGTTGTCGTAGTCGTCGAGGCCGGCGGCCTGGTTGGCCAGGCGGGCGTTCTTGCGATAGGCCGGGTTGACGTGCACGCGGGCGAGGGCGAAGCCGATGTCGTCCTTGGCGCGGGCATCGAAAGGCCCTTTGTATACCAGTCCTGCCTGAACATAGTTGTCGATGGCATTGGTCTTCTTGTCGTGCAAAGTGGCGTTGGCGAACAGGCTCAGGCCGCGCGACTGGTCGGACGCCAGCGAGGTGACCTGCTGCTGGGCGCCGAGCCACATGCCGTGCTTGCTCGAACGGCTGCGGTAGGCGGCGCCACTGAGGGCGGCCGGCTGGCCGTTGCTGTCGTCGAGCACATCCTGTGCCTTGGCATTACTGTAGTAGTAGCCGGCGCGATATTCCCCTTTCAGGCCATTGACCCGTGGGCTCCACACCAGTTCGATCGGCATGATCGCGCCCTGGGTGCCGCTGCCGCTGAGCTTGAAGCCGTTGCCCGATTCCAGGTTGGAGGGGTTCTGCTCGTACACGCCGACCTGGGCATACAGGGTGTCGGCCAGGTTGTAGCGCACGCGCAGGGCCCACTGGCTGACCGGCCAGTTGTACCAGATGCCGCCGACCCAGTTGCCCACCTGCGAGCCGCAGAAGGCCAGGTTCTGGAAGTCGCAGGGGAAGCTGTTGAAGTCTTCACCTTCACCGAAGCGGCCGAATTTGACGTCCAGCGCGCCGTCGAAATACTTCTGTTTGACCCACAGCTGCGTGAGCCGCCAGGTTTCACCACGGCCCCAGACTTCCTGGGCGGAAGTGAAGCCGCCGACGCGTGGGTCGTTGATACGGTCGTTGCTGATGTTGTCGCCGTGGCGCTCGGTGAGGGTCAGTTGGAACTCGGTGTCGTTCCAGCCGAAAATCTTCTGCAGGTCCAGGTGGCTGCCGAAGGTGAACTGGTCGCTGTAGCGCGCGGTGCGATCGTGGTCGTAACCACCGTGCAGGTTGCTGCCCATCTCGCCGGTGTAGCCGAGGGTGAAGTCGTAACCTTTTGCCTGCAGTTCACTGCGGGTACCGCCCCAGTCGCCCAGCATCCAGGGGGAATCGCTGGCGAACATCTCGCTGGCGCTGGTGGGGGCGGCAAGTGTGGTCAAGGCGAGGCCGATGAAACAGTTTTTGGGCAACAGAAACATGAGATAGCGCTATCTTTTGATTATTGAACAAACGGCAAGTGCATCGAAGGGCGAGCCCGTCAATGGAAATGGCAACAAGGTAGATTCGATGAAGCGATTCAGCTTGCGGCGGGGAGGATATAGGGGAAGTTGTAAGAAAAAAAGACAAATTGTCGCAGTTGATTGTTGTTGAACCTGTAACAGTGCTCCATGCGGTACTGACTTTTGCCCACCCTGTGGGACCGGTTGACCCGCGAAGGGGGCGCAAAGCGCCCCCCCGGGGACTTCAAAACGACGTACGCAACCCGACTTGCACACTGCGCCCAGGCGCTGGCGCGATGTCCCGCAGAATCGAACTGGCATAACGTACCGTCTGGTCCGTCAGGTTTTCACCCCGTACAAACGCCAACCACTGGCTTTGCCCGATGTCGAAGCGGTAGCCCACGCTGGCGCCCAGCGTGGTGTAGCCATCGGTGCTGGTCTCATTGCCCGGCTTGCGATGTTGCGACGAGGCGTGCTGCACATCGACCCGCGCCTGCCAACGATCCAGCTCCCAGACCAGGCCGCTGTTCAACCGCAGCGGTGCGATACGCGGCAGTGGCTCGCCACTGTCGAGGTTCTTGGCCCGGGTGTAGTCGCCGGACAGTTCCAGCGCGAAGCTGCCGTAACGGTTCTGCAGTAGTTGCCAGCGGTCTTGCGCTTCGATGCCATAGAAGCGCGCCCGCACGCCCTGATACTGGTATTCCGGGAAGCCGCCGTGGTCGTGGTCATGATCGTGGTCATGGTCATCTTCGCCATGGTCGTGGTCATGGCCTTCACGCAGGTTGCCCGTGCCGATCAGGCCAATGTAGTTGCGAAAGTGGCTGTAGAACACGCCGACACTGCCCTTGTGGGTGCCATTGTCGAAGCGCAGGGCCAGGTCGGCGGAAATGGCCTTTTCCTTGTTCAGGCTGGCATCGCCCACCTCAAAGGCCCCCGTGGCCACATGCGCACCGTTGGCATACAACTCATAGAAGGTGGGGGCGCGCTCGGTGTAGGCCAGGTTGGCGGCCAACGACCATATGGGGTCGAGTTGATACACCGCCCCCGATGACAGGCTGAAAGCATTGAAACTGCTGGCGCTGTCAGCGGCGGAAAAGGTTTCGTTGCCCTTGGCATCTGGGTCGACCCGGGTGTGTTCCAGACGCGCGCCCAGGCTCAGGTTCAGGCGCTCGGTGGCCTGCCATTGTTCGAGCATGAACAGCGCCAGGCTGTCGGTATCGGTCTGCGGCACAAAAGCCTCCTCGCCGAGTGCCGAGAACTCGTTGCGGCTGACCTGGGCGCCGATCACCCCTTCAACGGGCCCGAGTGGCTGATGGCGTGCCTCGATGCGCGCCTCGTAACCCTTGTTCTTGAAGGTGGTGTGCACCTCGCCTTGTTCGATCTCGCGGTGTTCGTAGTCGGTATAACCGGCATCGACCTTGACCGAGCTGAACGGGCCGTCCAGGTCACGCAGTTCGGAGGCGAACCCGTAGTGATCCTGTTGCATGTCCAGGCGTACGCCAGGCTCGGCCACCGAGCCGTAGTTGCTGTCATAGCGGCTGTAGGACAAGCCGGCATAACCGTGATCCCAGTGGTAGGCGCCGCCGATCGCTCCGCCATCCTGGCGCCCGTCGCTGTTCTCCAGGCGGTGCTTGCTGCCCGGCTCGTCGGCATCACGTACTTTAGAGCTGCGGGCGTAGCCGGGGATGCGCAGGTCGTTGAACTGGCGGCTGTTGGCGTCCAGGTGCAGGGCGAAGGCGCCGTTGCCGGCCTCCAGTTTGCCGGCGCTGCTGCGGGTGGTGTCGGCACCGCCATAACGCAGCTCGCCAGCGCCGTGGATGCCTTCGATGGGGGCATCGGGGATGCGGTTGTCGAACGTATTGACCACCCCGCCTATCGCATTGCCGCCATACAGCAGGGCGGCGGGGCCGCGGACGATTTCGACGCGCTCCACGGTCACCGGGTCGAGCGGCACGGCGTGGTCGTAGGACAGCGACGACGCATCCAGGGCGCCGACGCCGTTGCGCAGAATGCGAATGCGGTCGCCGTCCAGGCCGCGGATCACCGGGCGGCTGGCGCCTGGGCCGAACCAGGTAGAGGCGACACCGGGCTGTTTGTTCAGGGTTTCACCGAGGCTGCCTTGTTGCTGCTGCAGCAGGTCGTCGCCTTCGAGCACTGTATTTGGGGCGGCCAGCTGACGGTTGCCCAGCGGGTTGGCGGTGATCACCTGGGGTTCGAGTTCAACGGCCTGGCTGGGGGATGAGGCCAGCCAGAGCGCGACGGCGAGGGGGGAGAGGCGGAGCGGGATGTACAGCATGGGGATGGGGCGTTCCTTAGCAGAGGCGGTTGTAATGTAACTGTATAACATTGCTATTTCATCACAAGGGTTTTGCCTCTGGCCAGCGGTTTTTCAAGCGGCTTGAGGTTCCCCGGCCACTACACTCGTGTAAGGTGCGCACCTTTCCCACGCTGGAGCACTGGCATGAGCACGGCCCAACACAACGCGCTGCACGGCAAGACCCTGGAGCAGATCCTCACCGAGCTGGTGGCTCACTACCAATGGCAGGGCCTTGCCGAGCGCGTCGACGTGCGCTGCTTCAAGAGCAACCCGACCATCAAGTCGAGCCTGACTTTTCTGCGCAAGACCCCTTGGGCGCGGGAGAAGGTCGAGCAGCTGTACGTGAAGCTGCAGCGCAACGCCTGAGATGCGGCGCCACCCGTGGCTGTGCCTGGCCGCCGTGCTCGGCTGGTTCGGCCTGGCCGTGCAGGTCTACCTGGTATTGCTGGCGCGCTGGCAGGAGCAGGCCAGCCTGATTGGCGGCCTGGTCAACGTGTTCGGCTACTTCACCGTGTTGACCAACACCCTGGTGGCGACGGTGCTGAGTTATGCGGCATTCGGCCGGGAGGGTCGCGCCAGGCGCTTCTTTCTACTGCCGTCGGTGAGTTCTGC
This sequence comes from Pseudomonas sp. SWRI68, assembly GCF_014269165.1. Taxonomy (NCBI): domain Bacteria; kingdom Pseudomonadati; phylum Pseudomonadota; class Gammaproteobacteria; order Pseudomonadales; family Pseudomonadaceae; genus Pseudomonas; species Pseudomonas sp. SWRI68. Next base: position 334,062 of record NZ_JABWRU010000003.1, read on the forward strand.
TGTAGCGGCCAGTATCGTGCTGGTGGCGCTGGCCTACAGCGTGCTGTTGCGCCACCTGTGGCAGCCCGAGGGCTGGCAGTGGCTGGCGGACGAGTTGCTGCACGATGTGATGCCCGCGCTGTTCGTGGTGTACTGGTGGTTTGCCGTGCCCAAGGGCAGGTTGCGGCTGTGGCACCTGGCGGCCTGGGCGCTGTACCCGGCGCTGTATTTTGCCTATGCACTGTGGCGGGGGAGTGAGATTGGCGTCTATGCCTACCCGTTCATCGACGTGGCGAGCCTCGGGTATGGGCAGGTGATGCTCAATGCGCTGGGGGTGTTGGCAGGGTTCTGGGCGATTGGCCTGGTGCTGCTTGGCCTGGACCGGTGGCGCGGCCGCTCTGTCATGGAACAACCGCTAAATCATTGATTTAGCGGGGTTCTGGTGACTGTCAGGTTGTTTGTACCCGGGCCCATCACGCGTCGTCCGCAGTACCGTCGGCGCGCCAGTAGGCAGCCGCTTTCAGCGCATCTTCCTGCACGCCTTTCTCCAGCAACAAGGCCTTGGCCTGGCGGGTCAGGGCTTTTTCCAGGGCTACCCAACCGTACAGCCTGCCTTGCGGCAAGGTCAGGTTCTTCAACAGCGCCAGCAGGTCTTCTTCCTGGCGCCGTACCCAGATCACGTCCACTTGTGCCTTGCTCGGCAGCGGCTGGCGCTCCTGTTCGTCTTCGATCTGGATCACCGCCAGCACCTGGCGCCCCGCAGGCAGTTCTTCCAGGCGCCGCCCGATTGCAGGAATCGCGGTTTCGTCACCGATCAGCAAGTAGCTGTCGAAGATGTCCGGTACCACCATCGAGGCCCGTGGGCCGGCGATGTTCAGGTACTGGCCCGGTTTAGCCTGGGCGGCCCAGGTGGAGGCAGGGCCATCACCGTGCAGGACGAAGTCGAGGTCCAGCTCATGGCCGACCAGGTCGATGCGCCGTGGGGTGTATTCGCGCATGGTGGGGCGTGCGCCACCGTCGCGGCCCAGATTGCGTGCTTCGATCGCTTGCTGTTGCTCCGGCGTTTCGGCAAACAACAGCTTCACGTGGTCATCAGTGCCGACGCTGGTAAAGCCCGCCAGTTCCGCGCCCCCCAGGGTGATACGGCGCATGCGCGGGGTCAGGTCGGTGACGCGCAGCACCTCGAGGCGGCGTTGGCGTATCTCATGGTTGACGCGGTGAATGGTGTCACTCATGGGGTGTTCTCCGAAACAGGGTTGGCCGGCCCGGAGGCGATGGCCTTGGCAGTGGTGTTGAGCAGGTCGCGGACGCGCTCGATTTCTTCGGGTGTCCAGCGCCCGCTGTGCATGTGCAGGGCATGGCGCAGGTTGCCGACCGCCTCGTGGATCTCGGGTGGGCGGTCGTGGCCGCGCAGGGCGCGCTTGCTGACTTCGATGCGCATGCGCACGCCGTCAAGGGCCACAGCCTGTTCGGCCAGGGCGTTGCGGCCGGCATCGGTGATGACATAGAGGCGTTTGCTGCCCTGGGGCTGGCCGCTGATCAGCTCGGCTTCCTCAAGGAAGTTGAGGGTCGGGTAGATGACGCCGGGGCTTGGGCTGTAGCTGCCGTCGAACTGGTTCTCGATCTGGCGGATCAGGTCGTAACCGTGGCCAGGTTGCTCAGCCAGCAAGGCCAGCATCAGCAGCTTGAGGTCGCCGGGGGCGAATACGCGTGGGCCGCGTTCACCGCGGCCGGGGCGTCGCTCGAAAGGGTCGTGGGGTGAATGTTCGCGCATGATCATGGGCTCCGTCTTGTGCGATATATCTTAAGATATTACTCAAGATATATCTAAAGACAAGCCCTAGATGCAGATGATTATCAACTAAATAGTTGATGGGTTATTCCCATGCATGGCTACCTGGGGCGCTTTGCACTCATTCGGGTTGCCCGGTTGCAGGTATGGCATGAGGATCGGTGCCATGCCCTTGAGCACCTGCACCGGCAATGCCGAGGTGAATTTGAAGGCTTCCGCCGTGCGCCCCGGTACGAATGCGGTCAATGTGCCGAAGTGGTTATCGCCCAGGAAGAACACGAACGTGGCGGTACGGTTCAGCGAACGCGAGCCGATCAAGCGGCCGCCAGCGCCGAAGCTTTCGATGCGGTTGTCGCCGGTCCCGGTCTTGCCGCCCATCACCAGTGGCGTGCCGTCTTGCAGCTTGAAACTGCCGGAAATACGCCGCGCGGTACCCGCGTCTACCACTTGCGACATGGCCCCTTTGAGCGCACGAGCAACCTCCACCGGCAAGATCCGTTGGCCGCGGTCCGGGTCACTCACCAGCTTGGTCTCGTAGGGCGTGTTATCGGCGAAGTGCAGGGTATCGATGCGCAACGTGGGCAGGCGCACGCCGTCGTTCTGGATGATGCCGACCAGCTCGGAGAGGGCGGCCGGGCGGTCGCCCGAGCTGCCGATGGCGGTGGCCAGTGACGGCACCAGATGGTCGAACGGATAGCCCACGCGCTTCCAGCGTTGGTGGATGTCGAGGAACGCTTCGATCTCGACCATGGTGCGGATGCGGCTGTCGCGGGCGCCCTGGTGACGGCTCTTGAACAACCAGCCGTACACCTCCTGGCGTTCGAAGCGGCTGGCATTGACCATTTCGGTCAGCGTCGAGCTTGGGTGTTTGAGCAGGTAGCCGAGCAGCCACAGGTCGAGGGGGTGGACCTTGGCGATGTAACCCTGGTCGGGCAAGTCGTACTTGCCTGGGCCGTAGGCGTCGTACATTTCCGACAGGCGACCGTCGGTGAGCTTGCCCAGGGCGATCTTGTCGTCCTTGCTGTGGGCGCGCACAAACCCATTGAAGGTTTCCTGGCCGGCTTCGGGGAACAGGTAACGGTGCACTGCCGCCAGGCGCTGTGGGGTCACGCGCATGCTGTCGAGGAAGGTGTCCAGGCGCTGCTGCGAGGTCTTGCGCTGGTACTTCTTCCAGAACCGCATCAGGTAGTTGGTGCCTTCCTTGTCGGCAAAGCGGGCCAGGTATTCCTGGCGGCGTGGGTCGGCGTCGTCCTTGAGCAGCGGTACCCGGTTGAACGGCTGCTGGTAGGTCACATAACGCACCACGTCGCGCATCAGCCGGATGAACGGCAGGTTGATCGACTCGCGCAGGGCAATCTTCAGGGTCGGGTTGCGGCCGTTGTCTTCCTTGCGGAAGTTGTTGAACACGTGCATGCCCCCCCCGGTGAAGAAGGCTTCGCCGGTATTGGCCGAATACTTGCGTTCCAGGGCGGCGTCGAGCATCGCATCGAGGTTCTGGTTTTTGCTGTTTTGCATCAGCCATTCCAGCGACCACTGGGTGAGGCGGTCCAGTTCGGCCACCTCGACCTTTTTCAGCTCGGCAGCAGGTTTGCCGGCGTACTTGTCGTGCAACTCCGCAATGATCTCAAGGTAGGTGGTGAGCACCCGCAGTTTGGCGGTAGAACCCAACTCCAGCTTGCTGCCTTCGTTGATGTCGAAGGGCTGGTCGGTGCTGTCCGTCTGCACCCGCACCCGCGAGCCGTCTTCGGTGCGCTCGAACAGCGTGAAGCTGTAGCGCACCTGGTCGGTGGTCTTGGCGGTCAGCAGGCGCTCGCCGATCAGCCCGATCTGTGCCGCAAACTCGGGGTCGGAGAGGTTTTTCAGGTACTGGCTTACTTGCATCTGCAGGTCGGCCTGCAAGGTGCTGGTGGCCGACAGGTCGAGGCGGTCGAGGTCGTACAGCGGGCGGTTGAGCATGGCCGCCAGGCGATTACGGGCCAGGCTGATGCCTTTGTTGGTGATGATCGGAACGATGGTCGGTTGCGCCACCCAGTCGCGATACACCGCCTTGCTGGCCAGCGCCGCGTCGGCCAGCGGCTGGTCGATGACTTGGTTGGCGACGAGTACGCGAACATGCGAGTCGGTGAGTTCGGCCAGTTCGACCCGGCCTTTGGACAGGTAATGCGAGGGGCGGCGCTGGGCGATCATCAACGACAGCACCTGGCGCAGGGCCAGGCCACGCGCGGCCAGGCTTTCAGGGTCTTGGGCGGTCGAGGTCAGGGCCTGGTTGACCTGGTCGAAATCGGCGCCGTACCACACCCGCAGGCCCTCAGCCATGCCATGCACTTCGCCGTGGCCCGGCACAGCCGAAAGCGGCACGCTGTTGAGGTAGTCGCGCACGATGCGCTGGCGCGCCTCGGTGGTGTCCGGGCCGCCTTGATAGGCGCGCACGCTGGCAGAAATCATCTGGCGAATCTTCTCGGCGCCAGAAACGGTCAGGCCATCCGGTGAGTGGCGGTACTTCTCAAGCTGCGTTGCCAAAGTACTGCCGCCAGCCGACTGGCCGGGCAGGGCAAAGTACTTGGCCACTTGGCTGTAGGCCGCCTTGGCGAAGCGCGGCCAGTCGACCGCGGGGTTGTTGCGCGGGTCCTTGCTGTCGAGCAGGTCGCGGTTTTCTATGAACAATAGGCTGTTGACGATCACCGGCGGGATCGCCGCAAAGTTCGGGTACAGGTGTTGCGGGTAGTTGTATTGGTAGAGCGTGTCGCCACGGCAGTCGGTGATCGACAGGCCGGCCTGGATCTTCTCGATATAGGGGGCGAACAGGCCGTGATCGACGTAGTTCATCAACGCGGGGGAGAACTTCACCTGTTCGCTGATCAGGTAGTCGCGCTTGAGCAACCGCGGCAGGAATTCGCCTAGCGCGCTGTAGCCCAGGCGTTTGTCGAAGGGGCCTTCACCGGGGTAGACGATGGCATCGCTGGGCCCTGGCTGCAGCGAATAGGTCAGGGTGGTGGCCAGTTTGCTGAATTCCCGCGATTGCAGGTTGGAGGTGCGGAATTCGTCATAGGCGGCAAAGCCGAGGGCGATGATGGCCACCAGCAGGATGAGGATGATCAGCCGCCACCAGAGCCGACGCTGACGTGGGGACTTTACAGGTGGCGTCTCGGCCGGAGGGGTTGCGGGTGCTTCCGTTCTGGTTGGTTCCGATTGCCACAGTGCGCCCATAGTCTTCAATCCGGCCAGGTATTTTCGTCTTGCTTGTCTGAAGCTTAGACGTTGACCGGGTTAGGTGAAAAATTTGTAAGAGGGCGAGAAAAGTGGCGTAGGGATATGCGGCTTTGGTGTGGGTTTCGGGGGGAGGCGATGTTGTTAAGGTGGCTACAGGATTTTTACGGCGGCTTCGCAGCCCTTGTCGCGACTCAAGGCCGCGCCCGCAGGGGCGAGATTTCTCGCCGAATTTCCCCGTTTATACAGTGAAAATCCCTACAGGGAGCTTCCTATACTGCTCGCCCCCTTCGCCCTGCCGGACGCTCTACGCCGGCACACGGGCCGGCCCACGAGGCCAGCCCGGCAAGTCTACGTCCCGCCTATCGGCGCGGCCGGTGCTGCACGAAGGTCAAATCCAATAACAAAATGAGGTTGTATTGCTATGCCCGTCGGCAACCACCCTGCCCACGCCGAGACCGCCCAGGGCGGCCCTCTGAAGCGTGAACTTGGCGAACGGCACATCCGTCTGATGGCGCTGGGCGCCTGTATCGGTGTCGGTCTTTTCCTCGGTTCGGCCAAAGCCATCGAAATGGCCGGCCCAGCCATCATGCTGTCCTACATCATTGGTGGCCTGGCCATCCTGGTGATCATGCGTGCCCTCGGCGAGATGGCCGTGCACAACCCCGTTGCCGGCTCGTTCAGCCGCTATGCCCAGGATTACCTCGGCCCGTTGGCGGGCTTTCTCACCGGCTGGAACTATTGGTTCCTGTGGCTGGTGACCTGCGTGGCGGAAATCACCGCCGTGGCCATCTACATGGGCATCTGGTTCCCCGACGTCCCCCGCTGGATCTGGGCCTTGGCGGCGCTGGGCAGCATGGGCGCGGTCAACCTGGTGGCGGTCAAGGCGTTCGGTGAGTTCGAGTTCTGGTTCGCCCTGATCAAGATCGTCACCATCATTGCCATGGTCCTGGGCGGTATCGGCATCATTGCCTTCGGCCTGGGCAACGACGGCGTGGCCATGGGTATCTCCAACCTGTGGAGCAATGGCGGTTTCATGCCCAACGGCGTGACCGGCGTGCTGATGTCGCTGCAGATGGTGATGTTCGCCTACCTGGGCGTGGAAATGATCGGCCTGACCGCCGGCGAGGCACGCAACCCGCAAAAAACCATTCCGCAGGCCATCGGTTCGGTGTTCTGGCGCATCCTGCTGTTCTACGTAGGGGCGTTGTTCGTGATCCTGTCGATCTACCCGTGGAACGAGATCGGCAGCCAGGGCAGCCCGTTCGTCATGACCTTCGAACGCCTTGGTATCAAGACCGCTGCCGGCATCATCAACTTCGTGGTCATCACTGCAGCACTGTCGTCGTGCAACGGCGGTATCTTCAGCACCGGTCGCATGCTCTACAGCCTGGCGCAGAATGGCCAGGCCCCGGCCACCTTTGCCCGCACCTCGAAAAACGGCGTGCCGCGCAATGCGCTGCTGCTGTCGATCGGCGCGCTGCTGCTGGGCGTGCTGGCCAACTACCTGGTGCCGGAAAAGGTCTTTGTCTGGGTGACGTCGATCGCCACCTTCGGCGCGATCTGGACTTGGGTGATGATCCTGCTGGCGCAGCTGAAGTTCCGCGCCGGGCTCACCACTGCCGAGCGCAAGGCGCTGAAATACCGCATGTGGCTGTGGCCACTGAGCTCCTACCTGGCACTGGCCTTCCTGGTGCTGGTGGTAGGGCTGATGGCGTACTTCGAAGACACCCGCGTGGCGCTGTATATCGGCCCGGCGTTCCTGGTGTTGCTGACCGCTTTGTACTACACCTTCCGCCTGGCGCCGAAACAGCCGCAGGGCATCGTCAGCCCAGCGTCCTGACGAGGCCGGGGGCCGCCTTCGGGCGGCCCTTTCAGCTACAGCCCTTCTGGGTCATTGCTCGTCAACTGGCATTTTTGTCAGTAGAACGCCCTAGATTTATTGCCTAACGTGGCGTTCAGGCCAGGCAAGGAAGGGCATCTGTGACCATGCGATGCAGAGCACCCGCGTTTTTCAAGTACGTGATCGTCGGTATCTTCAATACCGCCATCCACGTGGCAGTGTTCACTGCCATGCAACTGTTTGCCGGTACTGACCAGGCGATCAGTAACCTCACTGCCTTCTTCACAGCGTTGTCGTTCTCTTTTCTGGCCAACTCCCGATATACCTTCAAGGTGCGTATTTCGCTCTTGCGGTATCTGGTGTTCGTGGCCGGTATGGGCAGCCTCAGCCTGGCGCTGGGGGCTATCGCTGACAATCAGCAGTGGCGGCCGGTTGTCACTGTCACGTTGTACTCAGCCATGAGTCTGCTGCTGGGTTTCCTGTTGTCGCGGTGGATCTTCACGGAGCAGCGCAAATGGTTATTTCGCTGATCGTCCCGATATTCGATGAAGAACTGGCAATCCGCCCATTCTATGACGCGGTGCGCCGTGCGCTGCACGGGGAACCGGCAAGGGTCGAGGTGATCTTCGTCAATGATGGCAGCCAGGACGGCAGTGAACAGCAGGTTCGTCAGCTGATTGCGGGTGACCCGGATGTCATGCTGGTCGACCTCTCACGTAACTTTGGCAAGGAAGCGGCACTCCTCGCCGGGCTGGAAATGGCCCGTGGCGATGCAGTTATCCCTATCGATGTCGACCTGCAGGATCCGGTAGAGGTCATACCCCTGTTGATCGAGCAGTGGCGAGCCGGTTTTGAAGTGGTGCTTGCCAAGCGCCGGGACCGTTCCAGTGACAGCTACTTGAAGCGATTAACGGCCGGAGGCTTCTACTTTTTGCTCAAGCGGATATCGCAGATACACATTGAAGAGAACGTCGGTGACTTCCGGCTGCTCGACCGCAAAGTCGTGGACGTGATCAAGTCGATGCCTGAACAACAGCTGTTCATGAAAGGCATGCTGTCCTGGGCGGGGTTCAGCACCACGGTGGTTGAATATGAGCGCGCTGCACGGGCTCAGGGCGGTAGCCGTTTCAACGCCTGGAAGTTATGGAATCTGGCATTGGACGGCATCACCTCGTTCAGCACTGTACCGTTGCGGCTGTGGACCTATGTGGGCGGGACTATCGCCTTCACAGCGTTGGTTTACGCAGCGGTGCTGGTCGCTGACAAGCTGATCTTTGGCAACCCTGTCCCAGGCTATCCCTCGCTGATGACGGCCATCTTGTTTCTCGGTGGCGTGCAGTTGATCGGGATCGGAGTCTTGGGTGAATACATTGGCCGTATCTACATGGAATCCAAGCATCGCCCTCGTTATGTCGTCAGGGGCAAGGTCGGGTGTGACCCGGCGCAATCAGGGCGGGTGTTGATCAAGGAGAGATAATGGCCGTTTCGCTACGCTGGCAAGAGACCCGTGCAAAAGCTTGCGTGGTCGTGGCAATTTTGCTGATGAGTGCTGCCTTGCGCTTTCATCAGGTGACGACGCGCACTATCTGGCTGGATGAGGCATTCAGTGTCTTACTCAGCCGCCTGTCGCCTGAGCAGATACTGTTTCATACCGCCCGGGACGTCCATCCGCCCCTGTATTACTTGATTCTGCATTACTGGATGCAGTGGTTTGGCAGCGATGCGCTGGCGGTGCGTAGTTTGAGCGTTTGCGCGGGCGTCGCTTCGGTAGGCATGGGTATGTTGCTGACAAGGCACCTGGCGTCTTGGCGTGCCGCAATGATTGCTGGCCTCTTGTTGGCATTCTTTCCCATGGCCATACGTTTTAGCCAGGAAGCCCGAATGTACGCGTTGCTGAGTCTGCTGCTGCTGTCGGCGATCTACATGCTTTGGCAGTGGGTATCCAGGCAAAAAAACCTCTACCTGGTTGCCTACAGCCTACTCATGGTCGCCGCGTTGTACACCCACTACTTTGCAGCCTTGTGCGCATTGGCCAATTGGGTCTACCTGTCAGTGACTAGGGATTCACATGGCAAGCGACTTGTGTTGGCTCGTGCCTGGTGGGTGGGGCATGTGGGAATCGTCTTGGCCTATCTGCCTTGGCTGCCCATCTTGTATCGTCAACTGCATCACCGTGAGTTGGTGGCCTGGATTGTTCACTATCCGGCTTCCCTCTTGAGCATGCCGCGATCGTTCTGGAATGCGTTTACCCAATGTGAGGAGGCTGCCTATGCAGACGTCTTGTCTGTGTTGCTGTCCATTTTTCTCGTGTTTGCTTCGCTACGGGTATTGCGCCATGTCTCGACGCGTGGGCAGCCGAATGTATTGCTATTGAGTTATTGCTTTGTTCCCATCCTTGTCGTCTGGCTGGTCTCCTATGCCATGCCGTTATTCATCAACCGTTATCTGCTTTTCTCCCTCATGGGGCTGCCGTTGCTGGTAGCGGTCGCCGCTGATACGTGGCCGAGGCGAACGTTACTGGCATCGGTTGCTGGCTGTCTGTTCATCGAACTTGCAGGGCTGGCCTATGCCTACAATTACCAGGCCAAGCCGGGGGGTGATCTGGGTACGGTGATGGCACATGTTAATAAGTACTGGCGCTCAGGGGATGCTTTGTTAGGCGATCGCAAAAGGCACTACCTCTCGATCGAGTACTACAATGCCACGGGACGCCCGGCATTTCTCTATACCCAGATTGAACCTGATGCGACCGGTAAGGCGGCGACCACCTACGGTACCTTGACGTTGTTTTATCAACGCTCGGATGAGCTTTACGTAACAACGCCACAAAGACTGGCGAACCACTTCAAACGTCTCTGGCTGGTGACTGAACCTTCGTCTGCTTACACGCCGCGTATGCCCCTCGACGGGTGGGTGAAAGTTGATGAAATCGTCGAGGGCTCGTTCAAGGCATTGTTGTTTGCAGTGCCAGAACAAGCCAATCGCTGAACCGTGAGCCGCCTCAGGCCGCTTGTGGCTCGAAACTGTCGGCCCGCGCCATCTGCCACATCCGCGAATAGAACTGCCCATCCACCTCACCGGTCAGCAACTCCCCCGGTTTGAGGAACACATGCATCTGCGAGAACAGCTTGATCTCAGTGGCCGATACCCGTCGCACCAAGTGCTTGGCTTCCAGCTGTGCCGGGTGTTCCAGGCCGGCCGCAGCGAGCATTTCGGCCAGGGCGCGCAGGGTGTTGTGGTGGAAGTTCAGTACCCGCTGGGCCTTGTCCGGCACCACCAGTGCGCGCTGGCGCAACGGGTCCTGAGTGGCCACACCGGTCGGGCACTTGTTGGTATGGCAGCTCTGCGACTGGATGCAACCAATCGCGAACATGAAGCCACGCGCTGCGTTGGCCCAGTCGGCGCCGATGGCCAATACGCTGGCGATGTCGAAAGCACTGACGATCTTGCCACTGGCACCGAGCTTGATCTTGTCGCGCAGGTTCAGGCCGACCAAGGTGTTATGCACGAACAGCAAGCCTTCGCGCAGCGGCACGCCGATATGGTCGGTGAACTCCACTGGCGCCGCGCCAGTGCCCCCTTCCTTGCCGTCGACGACGATGAAATCGGGGAGGATGCCAGTTTCCAGCATGGCCTTGGCGATGCCCATGAACTCCCATGGGTGGCCCAGGCAGAACTTGAAGCCCACCGGCTTGCCGCCGGACAGCTCGCGCAACTGGGCAATGAACTGCATCATTTCAATCGGCGTCGAGAAGGCGCTGTGGCGCGACGGCGAAATGCAGTCCTCGCCCATGAGGATGCCGCGGGTTTCGGCAATTTCCTGGGTCACCTTGTGCTTGGGCAGGATGCCGCCGTGGCCGGGCTTGGCGCCTTGGCTCATCTTGATTTCGATCATCCGTACCTGGGGGGTACGTGCCTGGGCGGCGAAGCGTTCCGGGTCGAACCGCCCGTCTGCGGTACGGCAGCCAAAGTAGCCGCTGCCCAGCTCCCACACCAGGTCGCCACCGTGTTCGCGGTGGTAGGGGCTGATGCTGCCTTCGCCGGTGTCATGGGCGAAGTTGCCCAGCTTGGCGCCTTCGTTCAGGGCGCGGATGGCGTTGGCGCTGAGTGAACCGAAACTCATCGCCGAAATGTTGAAGATCGATGCCGAATACGGCTGGCTGCACTGCGGCCCGCCGACGACGATGCGAAAACCCGCAGGGTCGGTCAGCGGTGCCGGGCGCATGGAGTGGCCGATGAATTCGAAGCCGGACTGGTAGACGTCGATCAGGGTGCCGAAGGGTTTGTCCGAGGCTTCGTTCTTGGCCCGGGCATACACCAGCGAGCGCTGAGCGCGGGAGAAGGGCAGGGCGTCGCTGTCGGCTTCGAGCAGGTACTGGCGGATTTCCGGGCGAATGCCCTCGACCAGGTAGCGGATGTTGCCGAGGATCGGGTAGTTGCGGCGTACTGCGTGGCGCTTTTGCAGCAGGTCGAACACGCCGATCAGGCTGAGTACGGCAGTGGTCAGGGTGAAGGGCCACAACCACTCGTGGTGGGTGAACGGCAGGCTCGCCAGGGTGAACAGTACACAGGCGGCGAAGAAGGCGTAGCGGCTGAGAAGTGACAGGCTCATACGGGGTCCTTGCGATGGCGCGGTCAGGCTCAGGGGCCTGGGGCAAACCCCGACCATAGCCCGGTTGGGCGGTAGTGAAAATGAAAATCGGGGTATCGAAAATCATTCGCACAACGGGCTGGTTGCTCAGTCGTGCTGCTTGAGTAACAGGCGGTGGCGCCAGGCTTGCTGTTCTTCCAACGACGCGTCGATGAGAAATTGGTATCGCCCGGCAACCCGCATCGCTACGGGTACCCCATCGCGGTACAGCAAGCGATTGCCGCTCACTGCCGGTACCTTGGCCCCCGGCAGTAGCGAGCCCACCAGGTTCAGCGGGTCGCTGGCACTGACCATCACCAGGGCGCCCTCCGGTTCACGCCGTCGCACTTGCCGCAACAGGCCTACCGCCTCCGGCAAGGCGAACTGCTCGCCGGCCAACCCGGCGATAAACCGCCCGCCACGAATTTCGCCGCGGGCTTCCAGCCGGTGATAACAGCGCAGCAACGCTCGCCACGGGGGCAGCACATCGCTCTCGCGTTCCAGCAGGCGCCAGCAGATCACCCCGTAGCGACGCAGCAGGGTGCGGGCAATGTGTTCCAGGCGCTGGTCTTCGTTCAGGTTGGCGGTACCGCGCCGCAACAACGCCCAGCGCCCGGCGTGGGCCATGCTGTTCGAAAACGGCGCATGGCCGCGGCGGCTGTGGCGTGGCGCGCGTTTGGCCGCTGGTGTGATCAGGCTGCGCAGGCCGGTGAAGCTGTCGGCGCCGGCCAGGCCTGAGCCCACCAGTTCCTGCAGTGCCGTTTCCAGCTCACTGGGCAACAGGTGCGCCTCTTTGGCCAGTTCATCGAAGAACAGCGCACCTTCCGTTTTCAGCGCTTCATGCACACGTTGCGCGCGCGGGCCTAGCGCCTCGGGGGAAGGGGCTGGCGCGAGGCTGCGCCAGGTATTGAGCTGGTCCCGGGGCAACAACACCAGCGGGGTGCTAGCCAACGTGCTGCTCGACTGCGTCGCTGCCAGGCGGCTCCAGGCGAACTGCCCGCTGCGGCACGCGTCGTCGAGCCAGTGCGGGCTGTAGTCCTTGATCCGCGCAGGCAACAGTTCGGCTTCCCAGGCACCCGCAGCACTCGGAAACCCCTGCAGTTGGCCCAGTACCTCGGCCACCGCCTGCGGCCCGCGCAGGCGTTCGTCTGCGGCCAGGTGCTGCCAATCGAACAGAAAGCGCATGAAGTCCTGCAGGCTGACCGGTTCTATCTCCCGGCGCAGGCGTTTGACCGTGTAGCGGTGGATGCGCGCCAGCAAGTGGCGCTCGCACCACTGCAGGTCGTGTGCACCTGGGCTGAAATGGCCGCGCAGCACATAGCCTTCGCTTTCCAGGCGAGCCAGAGCCTGCTCGATGTCCGGCAGGGGTTTGCCCAGGGGGCTGGCGATCTGCGCCAAGGTCTGCGGCCCGTAACCTCCCAGGCGGGCGCGCAGCAGCTCGCTCAGCGCAGTGTCGGGGTCGATGGCCTGATCAAAGCCGGGCAGCAGGTTCAAGGCCGGCTCTGTGGCTGCACCTGGATACAGCGCCTGCAGCAGGTTCAGGCGCTCACGGGCCAGCCAGAGCTGTTGATCGGGCAGGTGCAAGGCTCGGCCTGCCTTGGCCAGTTGCCGAAGCAGCAGGGCCCAACTGGCGTTGGCCTGGGCTTCATGCTGGGTGATGGCGCCCAGGCTCATCAACGCTTCGTGCATCTCATCGGCATTGACCGGTTGCGGCCAGGCCTCGTCTTCCACGGCGCGGATGGCATCGGCATCCAGCGCGCCCAGATCATCGCCACTGCGCACGTCGCTCCAGCGTCGGTTGAGTACCGCCTGGGTTCGGCGTTCTTCCAGCGGTGCATCGTCCAGAAACGCGTAGGGCCTGGCGTTGAGGATAGCCGAGGCCAGCGGTGACGGTGCCGGCAGGTCGCGGCTGATCATTCGCACCTCGCCGCTCTCCATACGCCGCAGCAGGGCCAGCCAGCCTTCGCTGTCCATGGCCTCGTGCAGGCAGTCGTCGAGGGTCTGCTCGACCAGCGGATGATCGGGGATCTGCCGTTCGCCGACGATGTTTTCCAGGCAGGCGATCTGGTCGGGGAACACCGACGCAATCAGGTCTTCGCTTTTCATCCGCTGGATCTGCGGGGCCACCTTGCGCCCACCAACGAAGCGCGGCAAGGCCATGGCCACGGCAGCGTTCCAGCGCCAGCGCACACCGAACAGCGGCGCGTCGAGCAGGGCCTGGATGAGGACCTGTTCGGCATTGCGGCTGGTCAGGTAGCGCCACACCTCGTCCAGGGCGAAACTGTGGCTGGTGGACAACGACAGCACGATGGCATCTTCGCTGGCCGCCGCTTGCAGCTCGAAATTGAACGTGCGGCAGAAGCGCTTGCGCAGGGCCAGGCCCCAGGCGCGGTTGATACGGCTGCCATAGGGCGAGTGGATGATCAGTTGGGTGCCGCCGGACTCGTCGAAGAAGCGCTCCATGATCAGCGTCTGTTGCGAGGGCAGGGCGCCCAGTACTTCCCGCGTGCGCCCCAGGTAATCGAGCAACTGGCTGGCGCTGTCTTCGCCCAGTTCGAAGCTGCGCCGCAGCCATTGCACCACCGCCGCGCTATCTGCACCCGGCAACCCCAGCCGCTCGTCGATGCGTGCCTGCAAGCGGGCGACCGCCGCTGACAGCTCATCGCTGCGCCCTGGTGCTTCACCCAGCCAGAACGGAATGGTCGGCGGCAGGCCATGGGCGTCCTCGACCCGCACGCGGCCAGGTTCGACCCGCAGGATCCGGTACGAGGCATTGCCCAACTGGAAAATATCGCCGGCAATGCTTTCTACCGCGAAGTCTTCGTTGACGCTGCCGATGCTCAGCGCCTGGGGTTCGAGCAGCACGGCGTAGTCGGCGGTCTCGGGGATGGTGCCGCCACTGGTCAAGGCCGTCAGCTGGCTGCCGCGACGGCCGCGCAAGGTGCCGCTCACCGCGTCGCGGTGCAGGTAGGCGCTACGGATGCCTTGGCGGCCGTTGTAGCCCTCGGCAAGCATGCTCAGCAGCGCCTGGTAATGCTGCACGTCGAGTTCGGCGTAGGGCGTTGCCTGGCGCAGGCAGTCGAACAGCGCCTGCTCCTGCCACGGCTGGTTGCTGGCTTCGGCGACGATTTGCTGGGCCAGTACATCCAGGGGGGCCTTGGCGATGTGCAGCTGGTCGAGCTCGCCTCGGCGCACACAGTCGAGCAGGGCCGTGCATTCGATCAGGTCGTCCCGCGAGGTCGGGAACAGCCGGCCTTTGGGAATGCCCTCGACCTGGTGGCCCGAGCGGCCGACACGTTGCAAAAAGGCCGCGATCGAACCTGGCGAGGCGATCTGGCAGACCAGGTCGACATCGCCGATATCGATGCCCAGCTCCAGCGAAGCCGTGGCCACCAGCACCTGCAACTGGCCCTGCTTCAGGCGCTGTTCGGCGTTCAGGCGCAGCTCCTTGGCCAGGCTACCGTGGTGCGCGGCCACGGCTTCTTTGCCCAGGCGGTCGCTGAGGTGGCGGGTCAGGCGTTCGGCCAGGCGCCGGGTGTTGACGAATACCAACGTCGTGCGGTGTTCGCGGGCCAGGGTTGCCAGGCGGTCGTAGACCAGGTTCCACACGTCGGTGGCCATCACCGCACCCAGGGGCACGGGTGGTACTTCCAGGGCCAGGTCGCGCGTGCGTGCGTGGCCGATGTCGACGATCGCACAGGGGCGCTGATGACCCACCAGAAACTGCGCCACGCGCTCCACCGGCCGCTGGGTGGCGGACAGGCCGATGCGCCGCAAGGGCCGTTCGGCGAGGGCTTGCAGGCGCTCAAGGGTCAGCGCCAGATGGGCGCCGCGTTTGTTGCCGGCCAGGGCGTGAATCTCATCGACGATCACCGTGTGCACATTGGCAAGGCCGGCACGGCCCGAGGCCGAGCCCATCAGCACATAGAGTGACTCCGGCGTGGTCACCAGGATGTGCGGGGCGAGCTTGCGCATGGCTGCACGTTCTTTCTGCGGTGTGTCGCCAGTGCGCACGGCGGTGGTGATACGGGGCGCTTCAAGGCCCTGGTCTTCGAGCGCCTGGCTGATGCCTTCGAGCGGGGCCTGCAGGTTCAGGCGAATATCGTTGGACAGGGCCTTGAGCGGCGAGACGTAGACCACCTGCGTCTGTGCGGGCAGTTCGCCGCCGTGTTCAAGGCCTTGGCGGAACAGCTCATCGAGCACCGCGAGGAAGGCGCTCAAGGTCTTGCCCGAACCGGTCGGCGCGGCCAGCAGCATCGACTGACCGGCGTGAATCAATGGCCAGGCACGGGCCTGGGCGTCGGTGACCGTGGCGAAATGGCGACGGAACCAGGTGCCGACGGCGGGGTGGAACAGTGCGAGCACCGGGTGCTGTTGGGCGGGCAGGTTCATGTGTTGGTTATGGAGGGTCGGCGGCGGGTTGGCAAGGGGCCGTTCGTCTGTGCATGGGGGAGGCTACCTGTGCTTGTCTGGCCATGAGCCCCATGGGATGCTCTCTGGCTTTGCCTGTGAGCCCATCCCATGACCAAGACCATCCGCATTGCCGCCGCCCTGCTGATCGACCCCCAGGGCCGCACCCTGCTGGTCCGCAAACGCGGCACCCGGGCCTTCATGCAGCCTGGGGGCAAGATCGATGCAGGGGAGACAGCGGTGGCCGCACTGGTGCGCGAACTGCACGAGGAATTGGGCCTGCGCATCGACCCTGCACAGGCCATCCCCCTGGGCCGCTTCAGCGCCCCGGCGGCCAACGAGCCAGGTCATGAGGTACAGGCCGAGCTGTTTCGGGTCGACAGCGCCGAGGCCGTGGTGCCAGCGGCGGAAATCGAAGAAGTGGTCTGGCTGGCCGCCGACCAGGCGCCCACTCTTGAGCTGGCGCCATTGACCCGCGACTTGATCCTGCCGCTCTACCGCAAAGCGGTCAGCGTACCGCGCTGACCCCGTCGAGGGTGGCGAACGAGGTGTCCTTGGCGGTCAACAGGAAGTCGCGCATGTACGGTGCGTCGAGCATGTCGGTGCGCACGGCCGCATAAAGCGTGGCGAACAGGCCCTTTTCGCCCAGGCGCTTGCCCTTCACATAACCGCGCGAGCTGTACTCGTGCAGCGCCCAGTGCGGCATGCCGCACACCCCGCGGCCGCTGGCGACCAGTTGCATCATCATCACGGTCAGCTCGGAGGTGCGCACGGCGGCCGGTTCGATGTCGGCCGGCTCCAGGAAGCGGGTAAAGATATCCAGGCGGTCGCGTTCCACCGGGTAGGTAATCAAGGTCTGGTCGAGCAGGTCCTGCGGCACGATGTAAGGCTTGCTGGCCAGCGGATGCTGGTTGGCGACGGCAATCATGGCTTCGTAGGTGAACAGTGGTACATAGGTGATACCGGCCAGGTCCAGCGGGTCGGAGGTGACCACCAGGTCCAGGTCACCCCGGGCCAGGGCTGGCAGCGGGGCGAAGGCGAACCCTGAGGCCAGGTCCAGCTCCACTTCCGGCCAGGCATCGCGGAACTGGTCGATGGTCGGCATCAGCCATTGGAAGCAGCTATGGCATTCGATGGCCATGTGCAGGCGCCCGGCGGTGCCGCCGGCCAGGCGGGCGATGTCACGTTCGGCGCCGCGCAGCAGCGGCAAGGTGGCATCGGCCAGTTGCAGCAGGCGCAGCCCGGCGCTGGTAAAGCGGATCGGCTTGGTCTTGCGCACGAACAGCGGCAGGCCAAGGCGCTCTTCGAGCTCCTTGAACTGGTGCGACAGGGCTGACTGCGTCAGGTGCAGGCGCTCGGCGGCCTCCACCAGGCTGTCGGACTCGCGCAGGGCATGAAGGGTTTTCAGGTGGCGAATTTCAAGCACAACGACTTTCCATTGGGAATACGGGAGGAAACGGGGTAGTCGTTGAGTCTGGCTCAAGTTGGCCTGGCTGTCATCAGGGTTTACGTGTGTTGCCACACTGACCGCCTGGCGAGGTTCACGAAATTGTCATTGAACTGTGGCAGCGCGCTTGAATGATTTTCATCAGACTCGCGTTCTACTGGGGATCTGCATTCTGGTGTTTCTTTCATGCGGGCTTTTCTGCTGTTTTTGTTCTTTCTTGTCAGCGTGCCGGCTAGCTTCGCCGAGCAGCGCTGCGACGTTCACGTGGCGGCTCAGCGGGCGGAGCTGGGCAACCTGAGCCTGGTCTACCAGAGCGTGGGTGCGCCTCGAGACCCGGCACTGCTGCTGGTCATGGGCCTGGGCGGGCAACTGATCCACTGGCCGGACGACGTGGTCGAAGCTTTGTGCCGCCAGGGTTTTCGGGTCATTCGCTATGACAACCGCGATGTTGGCCTGTCACGCTGGAACCCACTGCCCCCTTCGGCCAATCTGACTGTCGAGCTGCTGCGCTACAAGCTGGGTTTGCCAGTCGCCGCGCCGTATACGCTGACCGACATGGCCGGGGATGGGCTGCGCCTGATGGACTCACTGGGCATAGACCAATTCCATGTGCTGGGTGTCAGCATGGGGGGGATGATCGCGCAGCACCTGGCGGCGATGGCGCCGGAGCGGGTGCGCAGCTTGACGCTGGTGATGTCCAGCTCGGGGGCCGCAGGGTTGCCCGCGCCAGATCCGGCCCTGGTGCAGTTGCTGGCCCGGCGCAGTGCGCCGAACCGCGAGGTGGCCATCGAACAGCAGGCTGATTTGCTGGCAGCACTGGGCAGCCCCGAGGTGCACGATGACCGTGCGGCGCTGATGCAGCAGGCGGCCGTGGCCTATGACCGGGCGTTCAACCCTGAGGGCGCCAAGCGCCAGATCATGGCGATCCTTGCCGAACCGAGCCGGGTAGCGCTGCTCAACCAGTTGCGCGTGCCGACCCTTGTGGTGCACGGCACGGCCGACCCCTTGTTGCCGGTGATGCATGGGGTGCACCTGGCAGCGCATATCCAAGGCAGCCAGTTGCGCTTGATACCGGGTTTGGCGCACCGCTTCCAGGAGCCGTTCAAGGCGCCGTTGCTGGGGGCGGTGCTGCCTCACCTGCAGTCACACCGGCAGGACGCGACGCATATCGCAGGCCTTTGAGAGCGGTTTTGTCCGCGAAGAGGGCGATGCCGATCTTTCAGCTCAGCCCGTACTTTTTCACTTTGTCGAACAGCGTGGTCTTGGCCATGCCCAGTTCCTGGCTGGCCTGGCTGAGGTTGCCGCCGGTGCGCTGCAGGGCATCGCTGAGCAGGTTGCGCTCGAAGGCCTCCACGGCCTCGGAAAAGCCCAGGCCCTGGCTGGCGCCACCACTCGGGCCTTTCTTGAACGCCGGCAGGCCCAAGGCATAACGCTCGGCCACGTTGCGCAGTTCGCGCACGTTGCCGGGCCAGTCATGGGCCATCAGCCGCGACAGGGTCTGGCTGTCCAAGGTCGGCGTTTCGCGATCGAAGCGCAGGGCCGATTGCTGCAGGAAGTGTTCGAACAGTTGCAGGATGTCTTCGCGGCGTTCGCGCAGTGGCGGTAGTTCCAGCGTCACCACGTTCAGCCGGTAGTACAGGTCGCTGCGAAACTGCCCGTTCTGGCCCATGGCATCGAGGTCGGCCTTGGTCGCGGCAATCACCCGGCAATCCACCGCAATGCTCTGGTTCGAGCCCAGCCGTTCCAGGGTGCGCTCCTGCAACACCCGCAGCAGTTTGATCTGCAGGTTGATCGGCATGCTTTCGACTTCGTCGAGGAACAGCGTGCCGCCGTTGGCGTGTTCGATCTTGCCGATTCGGCGTTTGCCCGCACCGGTGAAGGCGTTGGCTTCGTGGCCGAAGATCTCGCTTTCGAACAGGTTCTCGGGCAGGCCCCCGCAGTTCAGGGCCACGAAGGGCTGGCCCTGGCGGCGGCTGAAGTCGTGCAGGCAGCGGGCGACCAGTTCCTTGCCGGTGCCGGTCTCGCCTTCGATCAGCACGTTGGCCGAGGTGTCGGCCACATTTGCGATCAACTCGCGCAGCTGCTCCATGGCGGCCGAGCGGCCAATGATGCGACCCTCCAGGCTGCTCTGTTCGGCCAATTGGCGGCGCAGGGCCACCACTTCGCGGGAAAGGCCGCGATGTTCGAGGGCGCGGCGCACCACATCGACCAGGCGCTCAGGCGAGAAGGGTTTCTCCATGAAGTCATAGGCGCCATTGCGCATGGCGCCGACCGCCATGTCGATGTCGCCATGGCCGGTGATCAGCACCACGGGCAGGCTGCGGTCGCGGGCTTTGAGGCGGTTGAGCAGTTCGAGGCCGTCGATGCCCGGCAAGCGGATATCGCTGACGACGATGCCGGCGAAGTCGTCGCTGATGCGTTCCAGGGCCTGTTCGGCGCTGCCGACCCCTTCACAGGCGATGTCTTCCAGCGCCAGCGCCTGCTGGCAGCCGAGCAGCACATGCGGGTCGTCTTCGACGATCAGGACGGTAAGAGGCGCTTGGTTCATGGGTGCTCCGCCGGTTCGCTAGGGGGGGATACCAGAGGCAGGGCCAGGACAAAGGCCGTGCCGCCACTGGCGGGGTGCTCGACGTTCAGGCTGCCCTTGGCGGCGGCGGCAAGGCTCGCCGACAAGGTCAGGCCCAGGCCCAGGCCATGTTCGCCGGGTTTGGTGGTGAAGAAGGGTTCGAACAGGTGCTTGCGCGCCTCGGCGTCGATGCCATGGCCATTGTCGCGCACGCGCAGGCGATATTTGTCGCCCTGCAGCTCGCCTTCCAGCCACAGCTCTGGCAAGGGCTGGGTGGCCATGGCGTCGAGGGCATTGCCGATCAGGTTGACCAGGATCTGCTCCAGGCGGGTCTGGTCAATGGCCAGTTGCTGGTCTTCGAACTGATGGTGCAACTGCAAGTGGCAGCCACTGATACGGTTGGCCAGCACCTGCAATGAGGCGTCCACTGCCTTGGCCAGCGACGCCTGGCCACTGTCGTCGCCACGACGGGCGAACGAACGCAGGCTGGCGGTGATACGGCCCATGCGATCGATCAGGTCGTTCATGGTGCGCAGGTTGGTGCTGGCCGTTTCCAGTGCGCCGCGTTCGAGGAAGCGCACGGTGTTGCCCGACAAGGTGCGCAACGCGGCCAAGGGCTGGTTGAGTTCGTGGGCGATGCTGGTGGACATCTGCCCGATGGCGGCCAGCTTGCCTGCCTGGACCAGCTCGTCCTGGGCGTGGCGCAGGGTTTGCTCGGCATGCCGGCGCTCGCGGATCTGCCCCTTGAGCCGTTCATTGCTGGCGCGCAGGTCGGCGGTGCGCTCGGTGATACGCCGTTCGAGCTGGCTGTTGGCTTCCTGCAGTGCCTCGCGGGCGGCCAGGCGGGTGGCGATGACCTTGCGCCGCTCATTCCAGGCGATACCCAGAATCGCCAGCAGGGCGAATGCCACCCCAACCAGGATGCCCTGCACCATGGATTCACGGCGCAAGTCCTGCAGCGGGGTCAGCAGGGTGAAGTGCCACGGGGTATCCACCAGGCGCCGGGTTTGTGCCAGGTAGGCCACTTCATGGGCTTTGCCCTGAACCGTTTCGCTGTTGGCCGGGAAGGTCAGCTTCTCGACGCCATCGGCCAGGGTTTCCCGCGCCAATGGTTGCAGCTCGTTCAACGGCCACCAGTAATACTGCAGGCTGCGCGCCAGGCGCTCCTTGATTTGCGGGGTCAGCGGGCGCACCGATTTCAGGCGCCGGGCCGGGTCGCTGGAGAGGATGATGATGCCGTTTTCGTCACTGACGAAAGCCTCCAGGCGGGCCCGTTGCCAACGCTCCTCAAGGGTGTCCAGGCGCACCTTGATCACCGCCACGCCAATGATCTTGCCGTGTTCTTCCAGCCCGTGGGCCAGGTAGTAGCCAGCCTCGCCGGTGGTGCTGCCGATGCCGTAGAAGCGCCCGGGTTCGCCGCGCACGGCCGTCTGGAAATAGGCTCGGAACGACAGGTCTTCACCGAGGAACGAATCGGCATCGCGCCAGTTGCTGGTGGCCTGCACCCGGCCATTGGTGTCGAGGACGAAGATCGCCCGGCTGCGGCTGCGCCGATTCAAACCTTCGAGGTATTCGTTGACGGCCTGGCGGGAGCCGCCGTCAGGGTCGGTGAGCAGGTGCGAGACGCTGTCTTCAAGCTCCAGCAAGCTGGGCAGGTAGGTGTACTTGCTGATCTCGCTTTCGACCGTACGCGCGTGCAGCTCCAGCTGACGTTCACCGTTTTCGCTCAAGGTGCGGATGCCGTTGCTCTCGCTGACCAGGTAACCGGCCAGCCCCAAGCCGACCATCAGCAGGATGATCAAAGGCGGCAACAGCAATTGGCGGATCAGGCGGGAATTCACGGCAGGCTTGGCAGGGAGCAGTAGCGAAGGGTCGCATTTCATCACAGTGGCCTTGTCACGACCAGCATCCGCTGCCCGGAGGGGGCGAGCAGCGGAGCTGGAGGCCGACTTAGTGTTGCAGGATCTTGCTCAGGAAGTGCTGGGTGCGTTGGTCGCGGGCGCTCTGGTCACCGAAGAACTCCTCTTTGGTGCAGTCTTCGATGATGCTGCCCTTGTCCATGAAGATGACCCGATTGGCGACCTTGCGGGCAAAGCCCATCTCGTGGGTCACGCACATCATGGTCATGCCTTCGTGGGCCAGTTGCACCATCACATCCAGCACCTCGCTGACCATTTCCGGGTCCAGTGCCGAGGTCGGTTCGTCGAACAGCATGACGATCGGGTCCATCGCCAGGGCGCGGGCGATCGCCACACGCTGCTGCTGGCCGCCGGAGAGCTGGCCGGGGTGCTTCTTGGCATGGGCGCTGAGGCCGACGCGTTCGAGCAGGGCCAGGCCCTTCTTGGTGGCTTCCGCCTCGCTGCGGCCAAGTACCTTGCGCTGGGCGATGGTCAGGTTCTCGGTGATGGTCAGGTGCGGGAACAGCTCGAAGTGCTGGAACACCATGCCGACCCGCGAACGCAGCTTGGGCAGGTTGGTCTTCGGGTCGGCAATCGAGGTGCCATCGACCACCACGTCGCCTTTCTGGAACGGTTCGAGGGCGTTGACGCACTTGATCAGGGTGGACTTGCCCGAGCCCGACGGGCCGCACACTACCACCACTTCACCTTTCTTGACGTCGGTGCTGCAGTCGGTCAGTACCTGGAAGTCGCCGTACCACTTGTTGACGTTCTTGATGGAAATCATACGGTGATCCTTTTTTGCAGGCGCTTGACCAGCCACGAAGCGGAGAAGCTGATGATGAAGTAGACAACCCCGGCGAAGATCAGGAACTCATGGGAGCGCCCGATGATGTCGCCGTTGGAGCGTGCCGAGTTGAGGAAGTCGACCAGGCCCACGGTATACACCAGCGAGGTGTCCTGGAACAGGATGATGCTCTGCTGCAGCAGCAGCGGGGTCATCTTGCGGAAGGCCTGGGGCAGGATGATCAGGCGCATGGTCTGGGCGTAATTCATGCCCAGTGCTTGAGCGGCACCCATCTGCCCTTTGGAAATCGACTGCACGCCGGCGCGGACGATTTCGCAGAAGTACGCCGCCTCGAACATCATGAACGCGACGACGCAGGAGGTGAACGCACCGACGGGGGTATCTTCGCCGGTGATCCAGCGCAGCACGAACGGCACCGCCAGGTAGAACCAGGTGATCACCAGCAGCAGCGGGATCGAGCGGAAGTAGTTGACGTAGGCACCCGCCACACGCGACAGCAGCTTGCTCGACGACAGGCGCATCAATGCCAACAGGGTGCCGAGCGCGATGCCGCCGACCACGCCCATGACCATCAATTGCAGGGTCATGACCATGCCGCCCCACAGGGCAGGCAGGGCCGGGATGATTTCGCTGAAATCCATGTCCATTTACTTGCCCCCCACGGAAATCAGGCCAGGCACGGCAACTTTCTTCTCGACCAGGCGCATGAGTAGCATCAGGCCCATGTTCAGGGTGAAGTAGATCAGCGTGGCCAGGGTGAATGCCTCGAACAGGTTGGCGGAAAATTCTGCCGTCTGTTTGGTCTGTGCCAGCAGCTCCATCAGGCCGATCAGCGAGGCCACCGAGGAGTTCTTGAACACGTTGAGAAACTCGGAGGTGAGCGGCGGAATGATGATCCGGTACGCTTGCGGCAGCAGCACGTTGGTGTAGATCTGCGTCAGGCTGAAGCCCATGGCACGGGCAGCGGCCTCTTGGCCGCGGGGCAGCGCCTGGATACCGGTCCGCACCTGTTCGCAGACTCGCGCGGCGGTGAACAGGCCCAGGCAGACAACCACGCTGATCAGCGCCGAGGTGGTCGGGTTGAGGTCCTGCTTGAACCATTCCTGCAGGCCCTCGGGCAGCAGGTCTGGTACCAGGAAGTACCAGATGAACAATTGCACCAGCAGCGGTACGTTACGGAACAGCTCCACGTAGGCGGTGGCGATGCCCGATATAAGGCGGTTAGGCACGGTACGCATGACGCCGAGTACCGACCCCAGCAGCAGTGCGATGATCCAGGCGGTGATGGCGATGGCGATGGTCCAGCCCAGGCCGGTGATGTACCAGTCCAGATAGGTTTCGCTGCCCACGCCGGTGGACTTGAAGAACACGCCCCAGTCCCAGTTGTAATTCATCGGGATTTCCCCTCAGACGGTTGTTTCACGGGCACCTTCGAGCATCCGGGGGCGCTCGGCGCCCTCGGATGAAAGGTTAGACACTAATGAGTGGCCTGCAGAATAGATTCGTGCGCTTGCGCACCAGGCCACTATCTGAGGATCAGGACTTCTTCTCGTCCGCGGCCTTGTCGGTCGGCTCGGCGATCAGTTTCTTCAGTTCGTCGCTCATCTGGAACTGCAGGTTCAGGCCTTTTGGCGGGATCGGTTGCATGAACCACTTGTCGTAGCTCTTGTTGACTTCACCCGATTTGAAGTAGCCCACGATGGCGTCGTCGACCGCTTTCTTGAACGCAGCGTCTTCCTTGCGCACCATGCAGCCGTAGATTTCGTACGACTGTGGAGTACCGGTGATGACCCAATCCGCAGGTTTACGCGCCTTGGCCATTTCACCGGCCAGCAGGGCGTCGTCCATCATGAAGGCCACGGCGCGGCCGCTTTCGAGCATGTTGAAGGCTTCACCGTGGTCCTTGGCGGAAATCACGTTCATCTTCATCTGCTTGTCGGCGTTCATCGCCTTGAGGATGCGCTCGGAGGTGGTACCGGCGGTGGTCACCACGTTCTTGCCGGCCAGGTCCGGGAAGTCTTTATAGGATGGCTGACCGTCCTTGACCTTGGTCAGCAGACGGGTACCGACTTCAAAGATGCCGACCGAGAAACCGACCTGCTGCTGGCGCTCGACGTTGTTGGTGGTGGAGCCGCATTCCAGGTCGACGGTGCCGTTCTGCACCAGAGGAATACGGGTCTGGGAGGTGACGAGGTTGTACTTGACCTTGATGTCGGTGCCCAGCTGCTTCTTCAGCGCTTCGACCACAGCGAGCTGGATGTCGTGGGAGTAGCCGACGGGCGTGGTGCTGCCTGCCAGGTAGGAAAATGGAATGGATGAGTCACGGTGCCCCAGTGTGATGGTGCCCGAGTCCTTGATCTTCTTCAGGGTGCCGGTCAGCTCCTCGGCCATGACAGGCGAAGCGATGACTGCAGCCGCGATGGCGGCGCCCAGCAATTGACGAACGATACGCATCAAATTTTCCTCGACGTGTTTGTTTTTTTTATGGAGCCGTTGGCGGACTCTTTCGTTCAACGAATACAGCATGAAGCGGTGCATTCGGCTTCCAAGTGTAGAGCATGACTCGTGCCAAACTCTGTGAATGATCATAACCCCCCGAAAAGCCTGGGCATCAGCCCTATCTCAAGGTTTTTCTGGAATAACCCATAGTCGGAACGCCGAATGCGTGGGTTTTTTTCGTTCGGCAATCCGAACGGGGGCATCAGCTTTAAGTAACACATCGGCATGAAACGCAAATGTTGAGCTGGCTGCCTCATCATCAGGAGCGCATGCCGTGTCCGTCATTCCGATCCCCTCCGATTCCGTCGATGCCTTCATTGCCCACCAGCTTGCCGATTGGCTGAGAACTGCCAATGTCGATCTTCTTCTGACCTTGCACAGGGCGCTGCGCCAACAGCAGGCCGCTGCGGAAAATGTCAAAAACAGGTTGGCAGGCATTCCCAGCCTGGAGGCTTTTGCCACGCCCCTGCTCGAAAAGGCATTGCGCGCCAAGGGCCTGGACGATGTCGATGTGCGAAGCATGCAGGTCTACATCGAGGACGATGTGCCCCTGCCCAGCGCAGCACCACGCCTGCATACACCGTGGAGGACACTCCACAGCGTGCAACCGTTGCTGACGGCTGCGTTGCATAATTTTCACGAGGACGAGACCTTGCCGTCACTCCATCGACGTGCCTACCTGCAGGACGGCCGTGGGGAGAAGCTTTCGCTGAAGTTCGAAGCGTTTGCCCGCTGTTGCAGGGAGCTGGACATTGGCGGCCAGTATCAGAAAATGCTCCGCTCGCAACTTTTTCCCAAAAGCAGGCCCCCGGCACCCGAGGGTTTTGCCCGTGTCGCTGTAGAGCGCATGTTCGAAGAAAACCTGCGTGCCCAGCTGGACGTTGCAGTGCGTATTGCAAGGATCAAGTCCGAGCTGGCCGAAGTCGACTACTTGCGCTTGTTGCCGGTGTTCGCAAGCAACCCCATCGTGCCGGCGACCCCGGGTGTTGTAACGCCCCGCCAGTTATATCTGCTGGGCAAGCGTATCCATGGGCTTGTCACCCTGGAGCTACGCGAGCGTGCTGAAGGGCCGCTGGTGGGGATCATCAGTTGGATACCGCGGGATCCGTATCGGCCGGTGACCAGGCACGCCTCCTGGGAGACCTTGTATCAGTCATTGGCCAAACGGTTGCGTGCGCCTCATTACCGATCCTTTTTCAGACGCTTCATCAGTGAACGTGACCGGCCCAGCTTCACGGCCACCCTGGAGCGCCTGATCGAAGCCAGTAGCATGCAAGCGCCAGCTGTTCTGGATGGGCGCAATTTCGCCATCGATACGCCCTTGTTCGCCTATCTGCGTGGCTTGCAGGTCGACAAGATGCTTGATGATGCAAGAATCCTGGCAGTGCCCACCGCCGACGAAACCGCCATCGAGCGCCATCAGCGGCTGGAAGCGCTCAAGAGTGCGGGGCTCGATGTGCTCAACCTGGCTGCGCTGTTCATTCCGGTATTGGGGGAGGTGATGTTTGCCGTGGCTGCGGTGGACGTGGTCAGCGAAGTCTACAAAAGCTATGCCGATTGGCGGATAGGGGACCGCCAAGGGGCACTGGATCACCTGTTTGGCGTGGCAGAGAACCTTGCTGTCGGTGCCGCGGTGGGCGTTGGGGTAGTGGGTGTGGGCCGGGTGCTGGAACGGGTGCCGTTTGTCGATGCGCTCACGCCCCTGCACGAAGGCGAGGGCCGCTGCAGGTTGGCGGACCGGCCGCTCTCGGCCCATCACCTCGATGGCGGCGGCCCGCTGATGCGCAGATTTGGCGGGGACTTCGCGCAAGCCTCTGACCAGACTGCCGAAACGCTGCTTCGGGTAACCGGACTCGAACACAACCAGTTGCGCCATCTGCACCTGCAAGAGGCGCCAGCCCCAGCACGGCTGCTTGATGCCCATGCACGCCACGAGTGCCATGTCCTTGAGCCGCACCTGCGGGGCGCCGCTTTCGAGCGCGAGCTGGCTATTCGCCAGGCTGTACCCTCTGCTGCCGGCGCAATACTGATGAGGGTATTTCCGGGCTTGTCCGTGCGTTGCGCCGAAGAAATTCTCGAGCTGGCAAACGGTGAGCAAATCAAGGCGCTGCTGGCCAGTGGTCGTGTGCCATTGGCAATGGCCGAGCGTGCACGCTGGTTCTTGCGGGAAAGTCGGCTGGACCGCGCACTGATGGGGTTCGAGCATGAAGGTGAGATCAATTTCGATACCCAGCGCTTGGCCTTGGAGCTGATCAATGAACTGGCGCCTTGGCCGCCGTCGGTGCGCATTGAACTGCGCCTTGGGGAAGCGGGCGGTCGCTTGCTGGCGTCGAAGGGCGCTAACGACGCGTCGCAAGTCAGACGCATCATCCAGACCGAGCAGGGTTATTACTTGAGTGATGCCACCCCAGCAGGGTCAGCTACGGGCTTGTTGCCGTGTTTGCTGCACACCCTGGAGGACGATCAGAAAGTGGCGCTTGGCGGCCCCGAGTTGATGGCGCCTGAACTCGGCCAAAGGCTCTCCCGACAAGCCAGCGTCGATCGCGAAAAAACCGCAAAAATGATGGGCTTGCCGCCTATCGCTGAACGCTATCGACCGCCGCAGCGCATAGCAGACGGCCGAATTGGCTATGCACTGAGTGGCGGCGGCGAGAGCAGCCGTCAGGCGATCCGGCGCGGCTTACATGAAATTTTCCCTACCCTGACCGATGCTCAATTGGACGCTTACCTGCTCGACCTGATGCAACGCAGGGTCGGCCTTTGGGACCACCTCAGCAGCCTTCAGCAGCGGCTGGAAAGCCTGCGCGGTGCACTTGACGCCTGGCAGCGGCAGCGGGTGAGCTTCATGGATGGGCTCAGGCGGCGACGCGTGGCCAACCAGATTCGTCGTGCCTGGCGGCGCAAGACGACCGGCCTTGCCGGTGATGACTTTGTCCTGCATATCGATGGCGAACAGGTGGGCAGCTTGCCGGCCTTGCCGGCAGGCATCGAGTTTGGCCATGTGCGACGCTTGACGTTACGCAACATGAGCCTTGAGCAGGTCGATGAGGATTTCCTGGGCAGGTTCACCCACCTGCGCGAACTGGACCTGCGGGACAATCAGTTGAGCACCTTGCCACTTGGCCTGGAACGTTTAACCGAGCTGCGTACGCTGCGACTGTCGGGTAACTGGATTACCGTCGATGGGGCGGGCAGTCAAAGGCTGGCAAGCCTTGCGATGCTCCAGCAACTTGATCTGAACTATAACCCCTTGGGCCAGGCGCCAGACCTTTCAGGGTTGCGTAACTTGCGCGAAGTGTCGCTGCGCGGAACCGGGCTGCAAGAATTGCCAGATGACGACCAGATGCCTTGGAGGGGGTTGGTGGATGTTCGCGAGAATCAGATTCGTCAGTTGAACGGGCAGTTGCGCAGCTTGAGCGATCGACTGCAACGGTTGGCACTGCATGACAACCCTCTGGACGAAGCGGGCGAGGAGCTGATTGCCCACAGTCACACGGTTGCGACCCTCCACCGGCGTAGCTCTTATCAACACGCCATCGCCGACAGTACGCTGCTGGATCGATGGATGGAGGGTACCGACGAAGCCGTACGCACCCAGCGCACGCAGATCTGGACGAGTTTGTCTCAGGAGACACAGTCGGTAGATCTGTTTCGTTTTCTGGCAGATTTCGCAAGTTCTGATGACTTCCTCGATCACCCGCGCTACTACCGCGCCAGGGTGTCGCGGATACTCGAGCTTTGCGCGGACAACACTGACGTGCGTGAAGCGGTGTTCTGGCAGACGCAAGGACGCAGGACCTGTGAGGACCGGCTGTTACTGATCCTCAGCCAACTGGAAGTCAGAACCCATATTGCCTTGCACGCGGCCGGTGAGGGGGGCGCGCGGGCCGAGGCGACCTTGCTGAGGCTCGGGCGCTCGCTTTATCGCCTGGACGAACTGGACAGTATTGCCGCTCGGCATATCCAGGAAATGCGCCAGGACCCTTTTGCCGCGGTGGATGACATCGAAGTTTACCTTGCCTACCGGGTTCACCTGGCTGACAGGCTCGATCTACCGGCCCAACCGCGGCACATGAATTACCTTGAGCACAGCGGTGTGACCCGTACGCGGATCATGCGTGCGGGTACTAGCGTGCTGGCCGGTGAAAATACCGACGTGCTGAGCCAGGCACTGGCGCAACGAGAGTTCTGGCAAGGCTATGTGCGCAATCGCTACCCTGAGCGCTTCGAAGCCTTGGCCGCACCGTTTCATGAACAGCTGGAGGCTTATGAGCTTCAGGCTGGCGACTCGGGCGAGCAGCAGTACCTTGAGCGCGCTGCGGCATTGATGGAAACGCTCAATGGCGAAGAGCGTGCCCTTTACCTGGAGTTGGCAAAGGAGGCGTACGGTCGGGAGTTCTGAGTGCGGGCGACCGTCAGGCGGTCGCCGCGCAGGGTTCAGGCGGCGTTGCTGCGTGCGTCGCCCTGAGCCAGGTAATCAGCCAGTGCGCGCTGTTCGCTGTCGCTGGTGAACAGGCCCAGTTTGGTTCTGCGCCAGAGGATATCCTGAGTGCTGACAGCCCATTCGGTTTCGCGCAGGTAATCGACTTCCCGGGTGAACAGGCCACCACCAATCGCCTGGCCCAGATCGTCCGGGCCGTTCACACCTTCCAGCAACTGCCAGGTGCGGCTGCCGTAGGTCACTGCCCAGCGCTTGGCGATATCCGGCGCGAGCCATTGGTGCTGCGTGAGCAGGTCGTCGACCAGGGCCTGAGGCGTGCTCATGCCTTCACCACCGGGCAGGGCAGAGTGGGCTGTCCAGCTCTGGCTCATCTGGCTGAAAAACGGCTTGAGTTCTGCCATGGCCGACTCGGCCAGCTTGCGGTACGTGGTCAGTTTGCCGCCAAACACCGACAGCAAAGGCGCCTCGCCTTGAGCGGCGGAAAGCGCGAGGGTGTAATCACGGGTGACGGCGGACGGGTTATCCGATTCGTCGTTGCACAGCGGGCGCACGCCGGAGTAGGTGTGCAGGATATCGCTGCGGCTCAGTTGATGATTGAAGTGCGCGTTGACCACCTTCAGCAGGTAGTCGGTTTCCTGCTCGGTGATCGCCACCTTGGCCGGGTCGCCGCTGTACTCGCGGTCGGTGGTGCCGATCAAGGTGAAACGGTCCAGATAGGGGATGCAGAAGACGATACGTTGGTCTTCGTTCTGCAGGATGTAGGCGTGATCCCCTTCGTACAGGCGCGGCACGATCAGGTGGCTGCCCTGGATCAGGCGAATGCCGTACGGCGCATCGAGCTTGAGGTCATCCTTGATGAAGCTGGCGACCCAAGGGCCGGCGGCGTTGACCAATGCCCGGGCGCGAATGCTGTGCACGCTGCCATCGGCTTGCTGCAACTCCACGTGCCACAGGCCGTCGACGCGTTCGGCGCGCAGGCAACGGGTACGGGTATGGATGTGTGCACCGTTTTCGCGTGCGGCCATGGCGTTGAGCACCACCAGGCGT
Organism: Pseudomonas sp. SWRI68; assembly: GCF_014269165.1. Lineage (NCBI taxonomy): Bacteria > Pseudomonadati > Pseudomonadota > Gammaproteobacteria > Pseudomonadales > Pseudomonadaceae > Pseudomonas > Pseudomonas sp. SWRI68. The sequence continues at coordinate 364,629 of NZ_JABWRU010000003.1, forward strand.
GCGTCGTCAACGGCGCAGTCGGCGTATTCGAAGCCACGGGTGATCGCCGGCTTGAGCGGGTAGCCCGGGCCGAAGCGCAGGCTGCGCGAGGCGCCCAGGCGCTTGCGCTTGCCCAGGTGATCGTAGAGGAACAGGCCGGCACGGATCATCCAGGCCGGGCGCAAGTGCGGGCGGTGTGGCAACACGAAGCGCATGGGCTTGACGATATGCGGCGCCTTGGCCAGCAGCACTTCACGCTCGGCCAGTGCTTCGCGGACCAGCCGGAACTCGTAGTGCTCCAGGTAACGAAGGCCGCCATGGATCAGCTTGCTGCTGGCGGAGGAGGTGTGCTGGGCCAGGTCGTCCTTTTCGCAGAGGAAGACCTTGAGGCCACGCCCGGCGGCGTCGGCAGCGATGCCCACGCCATTGATGCCACCGCCGATCACGGCGAGGTCATAGCAGTCGGCGAGGGGGGGCTGGGACGAAACGGGCTGGGACACGGGCAAGGCCTCCTGGGGCTGTTCACATCGAATATGAACATTGATGTTCGTTTCCGAAAATACTAGCGCAATGGAAAGGCAGTATCCAGTCGTGGGTTATAGAAAAAACTGATTGAATGAGAAGAAAATGAACAAAATCGAAAATTGCGGGGTTTGCGGGGTGTTCTGGAAGGGTGTGGGGTTGCAAGTGCTTGTCACAACATCTTTGGCGCCTGTGAGATCGAGCGCCGCCCGCGCGGCGCTCGATTTTGACGCCCCTGCAACACTCAAGGCAGGCGACTTTCAGCCCTCACTCTATTCCCAGCGAGGCCTTCGAAGTCTCAGGGCTCAAACCACCTCAAGGCGAATCTTGTACTGATTGAGCAACTGATTCAGGGCCGCCGTGGGCGTCTGGTCGGTCACCAGGCAATCGACCAGGTTGATCGACCCCAGGCGAACCATGGCATTGCGCCCGAACTTGCTGGAGTCGGCAGCCAGAATAACCTGCCGGGCATTGGCAATGATTGCCTGGGAAACCCGAACTTCCTGGTAGTCGAAGTCGAGCAGGCTGCCATCTTCATCGATGCCGCTGATCCCGACCAGGGCGAAGTCGACCTTGAACTGGCTGATGAAATCGACACTGGCCTGGCCCACCACCCCACCATCACGCCGCACCGTGCCACCGGCCACCAACACTTCGAAATCGTCCTTGGCAGCCAGAATCGAGGCCACGTGCAGGTTGTTGGTAATCACCTTCAGGTGGCTATGGTTCAGCAACGCACGGGCAATCGATTCGGTGGTGGTACCGATGTTGATGAACAGCGAAGCATGGTCGGGAATCTGCTGGGCAACGGCATCGGCGATACGCTGCTTTTCATCGCGCATCTGGTCGGCACGCATGGCGTAGGCGGTGTTTTCGATGCTCGAATCGTAGGCGGCGCCACCGTGGTAGCGGCGCAGCAGGTTGAGCTCGGCGAGCTGGTTGATGTCGCGCCGGATGGTTTGCGGGGTGACGACGAACAGCTGTGCCATTTCTTCGATGCTGACGTAGCCGCGTTCGCGTACCAGCTCAAGGATTTGTTGTTGGCGGGGGGGCAGATTCATGGGCGGTCCTTTTGGGCAGCCGGACAAATTCTGCAATGATGCCGTAGGAAGGGGATGACGGCCAGCGGACGTTGGTGTTGGCGTCATCGCAGGCAAGCCCGCGATGACGCCGCACGCTTCAACGCCGATTCAAACCGCGTGGTCTTCCCAGTCGCGGGTACGATCGACCGCCTTCTTCCACCCGGCGTACAGCTTCTCTTTTTGCGCCTCATCCAGTTGTGGGCTGAACTCGCGCTCGATGATCGCCTTGTCGCGCAACTCGTCCAGGCTGCTCCAGAAGCCACAGGCAAGGCCCGCCAGGTAGGCGGCGCCAAGGGCTGTGGTTTCACGCATTTTCGGGCGCTCCACACAGGTGCCGAGGATGTCGGCCTGGAACTGCATAAGGAAGTTGTTGGCTACCGCGCCGCCGTCGACGCGCAGTTCGGACAGGCGTTGGCCGCAATCCTGTTGCATGGCGTCAAGCACGTCACGGGTCTGGTAGGCGATCGATTCCAATGCAGCACGGATGATATGGTCGACCTTCACCCCACGCGTCAGGCCGAACAGGGCACCACGGGCATAGGGGTCCCAGTAGGGGGCGCCCAGGCCGGTGAAGGCGGGCACCAGGTACACACCGTTGCTGTCCTTCACCTTGCTGGCGAAGTACTCGGTGTCGAGGGCATCGTTGACGATCTTCAGTTCGTCGCGCAGCCACTGCACGGTGGAGCCACCGTTGAACACGGCGCCTTCCAGTGCGTAGGCCACTTCGCCGCGGGGGCCGCAGGCGATGGTGGTGAGCAAGCCGTGGGACGACGTGACGGCCTTGTCGCCGGTGTTCATCAGCAGGAAGCAGCCGGTGCCGTAGGTGTTCTTGGCCTGACCGGGCTCAACGCACATCTGGCCGAACAGCGCGGACTGCTGGTCGCCGGCGATACCGGCGATGGCGATGCCGCTCTTGGTGTGGCCGTAGACTTCGGAAGAGGGGCGTACCTGGGGCAGCATCTGGCGTGGAATGCCAAGAATTTCCAGCAGCTTGTCGTCCCATTCCAGGCTGTGGATGTTGAACATCAGCGTACGCGAGGCGTTGGTGTAGTCGGTGACATGCACCTTGCCGCCCGAGAACTTCCAGATCAGCCAGGTATCGATGGTGCCGAACAGCAGTTCGCCGCGTTCGGCGCGTTCACGGGCACCTTCGACATTGTCGAGGATCCACTTCAGTTTGGTGCCGGAGAAGTAGGGGTCGGTGACCAGGCCCGTGGTCTCGCGGATGTAGTCTTCGTGGCCATCACGCTTGAGCTGCGCGCAGATTTCGGTACTGCGGCGGCACTGCCAGACAATGGCGTTGTAAACCGGGCGGCCGGTTTCCTTGTCCCACACCACCGTGGTTTCGCGCTGGTTGGTGATGCCGAGTGCAGCGACCTGGGCGTGGCTGATGCCGGCCTGAGCCAGGGCTTCGACCATGGTGGCGCTCTGGGTGGCGAAGATCTCCATCGGGTCGTGTTCGACCCAGCCAGCCTGCGGGTAGTGCTGGACGAATTCGCGCTGGGAGGTGCCGACCACATTGGCGTCGCGGTCGAAAATGATCGCTCGCGAGCTGGTGGTGCCCTGGTCCAGGGCGATGATGTAGTGCTTATCCAGGGTGTCTGTCATGGTCGTTGGCCTTGCAAAATGAGGAAGTCAGGGCTTGGGCGTGAGGCCGCATCAGTTGACTTGAGTATCGCCCTGGCGATTGTCGTTTGTCTCAGGGTTCGCGGTGGGCGCCACCGGCAGGTTGCGGGCGATCATGCCGCGATACGCGGCAGCGCCCAGGCATGCGCCGAGGATCGGTGCGAACACCGGAACCAGGAAATAGGGAATATCTCGTCCGCCAGTGAAGGCGATTTCGCCCCAACCGGCCAGGAATGTCATCAGTTTTGGTCCGAAATCGCGGGCTGGGTTCATCGCGAAGCCGGTCAGCGGCCCCATGGCGCTGCCGATCACGGCAATCAGCAGGCCGATCAGCAGCGGCGCGACGGCGCCACGTGGCAGGCCATTGTTGTCGTCGGTCAGGGCCATGATCACGGCCATGAGGATGGCCGTGATGACGACTTCCACCAGGAATGCCTGGCCGGTCGAAAGTGAGGGGTGCGGGTAGGTAGAGAACACCGAGGCCAGTTCGAGGCTTTCGGTACTGCCTCGCAACATGGCATGGGCTTGTTCGAAATCGAAGAACAGATTGCTGTACAAGGTGTAGACCAGCGCTGCGCCGCAGAAGGCGCCACAGACCTGGGCGAGCATGTAGAACGGCAGCTTGCGCTTGTCGAAACCGGCGAACAGGGTGAGGGCGATGCTCACGGCCGGGTTCAGGTGCGCACCTGAAACGCCCGCAGTGAAGTAGATAGCCATGCTGACGCCGACGCCCCAGATGATGCTGATTTCCCACAGGCCGAAGCTGGCACCCGCGACTTTGAGCGCGGCCACGCAGCCGGTGCCGAAGAAGATCAGCAGCGCAGTGCCGAGAAACTCGGCCAGGCACTGGCTGGACAGAGTGGGTTCGCGTAGAGCAGTCGTCATGTATGACCTCGTTTTTTTTGTTGTGAGGCGCGTGGCGCTCGACAGCAAAGCCCGGTGTCGATCCCCATTGACCCCAGGCAGAAGTTGGAAATGCACCTTAAAAGTGCACCATTTATTCAGAAACGAAAAAATATAGACAAGAAACGCTTATGTCAAAGGTCGAAAGTGAACGGTCAGTCACGATCTGGACGTTGTTAGGGCGCGCGAAACCGCACGCTAGAGAGGCGCGTAAGCTGTGTATTGGCTGTGATGTGGGATATGTCCTAAAGTAGCCGCCGACTTGTACTCGACCGGAGCTGCGCATGACCCCCGCCCTAGACGTGTTGAAAAAAGCCCGCGCTGAACATCGCGTGCACAGTTATGAGCACGATCCGAAGTCGGCGTCGTATGGGTTGGAGGCAGCGGAAAAGCTCGGGCTAGAGCCGCAGCAGGTGTTCAAGACCTTGTTGGCGAGCAGTGAGAAAGGCGAATTGCTGGTGGCCGTGGTACCGGTGGTGGGCACCCTGGACCTCAAGGCACTGGCCCATGCGGCCGGTGTGAAGAAGTGCGAGATGGCCGACCCGGCGGCGGCTCAGCGCGCCACGGGATACTTGGTGGGCGGTATCAGCCCGTTGGGCCAGAAGAAGCGCCTGCGCACTTTTATCGACGAGTCGGCGCAACACTTTGCAACTATCCATGTCAGCGCCGGGCGGCGCGGGCTGGAGGTGGAGTTGGCGGCTGCGGTGCTGGCTGAACATACTCAGGGCACGTTTGCCGGTATCGGCCGGGGCTGAAATGGCTGGGGCCGCCGCGCAGCAGCCCCGGCAATCGTGAATCAGGTCGCCGAACTGTACCGACGAACGCCGTTCTCCTGCCGCGGCAACTGCGCCGCGACACTGCCCGGCACCGGGAACAGCACCAGGTGATCGGCGGCCACGGCAATCCCGACTTCCTCACCGACCTGATGATCGACATGGCTGGGGAAGATCGCCTCCAGCTGGCTACCGGTAACCAGTTGCAGGCGATACAGCGTCGACGCCCCCAGGAAGCTCTTGCCTACGATGCTCGCCCGCAGCGGGCTGTCTGGCGCATGCACGATGTCGTCAGGGCGCAGCAGCACATCCACCGAACTCCCCGGCGCCATGATGTACGCACGGTTGCCGCGCAGCTCACCGAGTTCGGTATTGACCGCCTCATGGCTGCTCATCTGGCCACGGATGAAATAGCCCTGGCCGATGAAGCTGGCCACGAACGGCGTCTGCGGCTCGTGGTAGAGGTTGTAAGGGGTGTCCCACTGCTCCAGGCGACCTTCCTTGAACACGCCCACGTGATCGCTGACGGCAAACGCCTCTTCCTGGTCGTGGGTCACCAGAATGGCGCTGGTGCCACGGCTCTTGAGGATGTCGCGCACTTCATGGCTCAAGCGCCGGCGCAGTTCCACGTCGAGGTTGGAGAACGGCTCGTCGAGCAGCAGCAACTGAGGCTCCGGGGCCAGCGCGCGGGCCAGCGCGACCCGCTGCTGTTGCCCACCGGACAGCTCATGCGGATAGCGGCCGCCCAGCCCACCGAGCTTGACCAGCTCGAGCATCTCTTCGACGACCTGCGCCTGGCGCGGGTGCTTGGCAATGCCGAAGGCGATGTTCTGGGCCACGGTCAGGTGCGGGAACAGGGCGTAGTCCTGGAACACCATGCCGATGCGGCGCTTTTCTGGAGCCAGGGTGAAGCCTGGCCGGGAGATGACCTCGCCCGCCAGCTGGATCTCGCCTTCATGGATAGGTTCGAAACCGGCGATGGCGCGCAGGGTGGTGGTCTTGCCGCAACCGGATGAACCCAGCAGGCAACCAATGTCGCCTGCGTTCAGGTGCAGGTTGAGGTTCTGGACGATGCGCTGGTCGCCATAGCCGCAGGCGAGGTTGCGCAGGTTGAGCAGTAGGGGTTGACTCATGCGTGGTGGTAAGCCGGTTCTACAAGGAATTCGAGAAGGGCCTTCTGTGCATGCAGGCGGTTTTCAGCCTGGTCCCAGGCGACCGAACGAGGGTCGTCGAGCAGGTCATGGCTGATTTCCTCGCCACGGTGGGCCGGCAGGCAGTGCATGAACAGGGCGTCGGGTGCCGCCAGGTCGAGCAGTTCGCGGGTGACCTGGTAAGGCGCGAAGTGCGCCAGGCGCCGTGCAGTTTCCTCCTCCTGGCCCATGGAAGTCCAGACATCGGTGGTCACCAGGTGCGCGCCACGCACGGCTTCCTTGGGGTCGCGGATGATTTGCACGCGATCACCGCCTAATGCCATGAAGCGTGGATCCGGCTCGTAACCTTCCGGGCAGGCGATGCGCAGCTGGAAATCGAACTGACGGGCGGCTTCGATATAGGAGTTGCACATGTTGAAGCCATCACCGATCCACGCCACGGTCTTGCCCTGGATCGAGCCGCGGTGTTCGAGGAACGTCTGCATGTCGGCCAGCAGCTGGCACGGGTGCGACTCGTCGGACAGGGCATTGATCACCGGCACGCTCGACTTCGCCGCGAACTCGGTGAGGGTGCTGTGGGCGTGGGTACGGATCATCACCACGTCGAGCATGCTCGACAGGACGATAGCGCTGTCACCGATCGGTTCGCCACGGCCCAGCTGGGTATCGCGTGGCGACAGGAAGATGGCCTGGCCGCCCAGCTGGATCATACCGGCCTCGAACGACACGCGGGTACGGGTCGATGACTTTTCGAAGATCATCCCCAGCACACGGCTTTTGAGGGGCTCGAACAGCACGCTTCGCTTGCGCAAGTCCTTCAGCTCGATGCCGCGGCGGATCACCCCGAGCAATTCGTCGGTGGTGAAGTCCAGCAGGGAGAGAAAGTGCCTAGCGCTCATGATTGACTACCTTATCTGCAACGGTATGCAGGTCGACCGTATGGTTTTTTTTGACAACGGGAGTGACCTGCGGCGTAAGCCGCACGGGGCGGACGAAATAGGGAAAGGCGCAATACTATAATTAAATGTCGCCTGAAACCAAGAGGGGGAACAGCGGCTCTGTTGCAAAGGGTGTCGTTACCCATTGAGCGTGCGCTGTTTTTTATTTGCTACAGAGGTTGTACACGGCTTGCCCGCGATTTGGCAAATGCGTGTCGCGAATCGTTTGCCTGATGTCGGGCAATTCATGGCACGAAGCGCGCTGGCGAGGGCGTTCGGCTGGGCGCATAGTCGCCCTCAGACCCATCATCAGGCAGAGGCGGCCATGACCAAGACCCTGCATCACCGTGCCTGTCACCTGTGCGAAGCGATCTGCGGGCTGAACATCGAAGTCAGCCATGAGGACGACGGGCAGGCGCTGATCACCTCGATCAAAGGCGACCCGGACGACCCGTTCAGCCGCGGCCACATCTGCCCCAAGGCAGTGGCCCTGCAAGATATCCAGAACGATCCCGACCGCCTGCGTCAGCCCCACCGTCGGATTGGCGAGCGCTGGCAGGCGATCAGCTGGGACGAGGCTTTCGCCCTGGCGGCCGACAAGCTCTGGAGCATCCAGCAGGCGCATGGTCGCAACGCGGTGGCGGTGTATCAAGGCAACCCGAGCGTGCACAACTATGGGCTGATGACCCACAGCAACTATTTCCTCGGTTTGTTGAAGACCCGCAATCGGTTTTCAGCCACCTCGGTGGACCAGTTGCCCCAGCACCTGACCAGCCACCTGATGTACGGCCACGGTCTGTTGTTGCCGATACCGGACATCGACCACACCGACTTCATGCTGATTCTGGGCGGCAACCCGCTGGCGTCCAATGGCAGCATCATGACCGTGCCTGATGTGGAAAAGCGCCTGAAGGCGCTGCGTATGCGGGGCGGGCAGTTGGTGGTGGTGGACCCACGGCGCAGCGAAACAGCGGCCATGGCCGACCGGCACCTGTTCATTCTTCCCGGCGGCGATGCTGCATTGCTCAGTGGCCTGCTCAATACCTTGTTCGACGAAGGCCTGACCCGTGGATCACACTTGCCGATCAATGGCCTGGATCAGGTGCGCAGTGCACTCGCCCTGTTCACCGCCGACGCCATGAGCCCGTTGTGCGGCATCGCTGCCGCCGATATCCGTCAGCTGGCGCGTGATTTTGCGGCAGCCGACAAGGCGGTCTGCTATGGCCGCATGGGCGTCTCGACCCAGGCCTTCGGCACCCTGTGCCATTGGCTGGTGCAATTGATCAACCTGGTAACCGGCAACCTGGATCGGGTTGGTGGCGCCTTGTGTACCGAGCCTGCGGTGGACCTGGTGGCGAGTACCTCGGGCGGGCACTTCAATGCCTGGCAAAGCCGGGTTTCGGGGCTGCCGGAGTACGCTGGCGAGCTGCCGGTCGCCGCCTTGGCCGAAGAAATCCTCACGCCCGGTGACGGGCAGGTGCGGGCCTTGGTGACGGTGGCGGGCAACCCTGTGCTGTCCACGCCCAACGGTCGGCAACTGGACGGGGCGCTGGCGGGGCTCGAGTTCATGCTCAGCATCGACCTGTACATCAATGAAAGCACGCGCCATGCCGACCTGATCCTGCCGTCCACGTCGGCACTGGAGAACGATCACTACGACAGCACCTTCAACCTGCTGGCGGTGCGCAATGTGACCCGTTTCAACCGCGCGATCCTGGCCAAGCCCGAAGGCGCGCTGCATGACTGGGAGATCTTTGTCGGCCTGGCCAAGGCCTTGGCCGAACGGGCCGCCCTTGAACTCAAGCCAACCCTGGCGCCGGCGCAGATGATCGATTGGGCCTTGCGCAAAGGGCGCTACGGCGACGGCTCGGCCTGGAAGCTCTCGCTGGAAGCACTCGATCGGCACCCCCACGGGCTCGACCTGGGCCCGCTAGGCGCCAATCTGCAGGCCCGCCTGAACACTGCCAGCCAGGCCATCGAGGCGGCACCGCAGGTGTTGCTGGATGACTTGGCCAGGCTTGCGCGGCAGGCGCCAATGGCTGCTGGCGCGCTCTTGCTGATCGGCCGCCGCCACGTGCGCAGCAACAACTCGTGGATGCACAACTTCCACCGGCTGGTCAAAGGCAAGCCGCGTCATCAGCTGTTGATGCACCCTGATGATTTGCAGCAGCGGCAGTTGCACGATGGCCAGCGCGTGCGCATACGCTCACGTACCGGCACCCTCGAAGTCGAGGTGCAGGCGTGCACGGACATGATGCCAGGCGTGGTCAGCCTGCCGCACGGCTATGGCCATGGGCGCCAGGGCGTGCAATTGCGGATAGCCCACGGGCAGCCCGGGGTCAGTGCCAACGACCTGACCGATGAGCGCTTGCGCGATCAGGTGTCGGGCAATGCCGCCCTCAATGGCGTGCCTGTGCACGTGGAGGCCGCCTGAGCAATGGCAAGGCCGCGCACAGCGCTCGGCTTTCCGATACAATGCGTCACCGTGCCGACCATCGAGTCGGAAAGTTCAGACGAGGTGTTCCATGGATATCATCGAAACGATCAAAGAGCAGATTGCCAACAACACCATTCTGCTTTACATGAAAGGCTCGCCGAATGCCCCGCAGTGCGGGTTCTCGGCCAAGGCATCGCAAGCTGTGATGGGTTGTGGCGAGAAGTTCGCCTACGTTGACATCCTGCAGAACCCGGAAATCCGCGCCAACCTGCCCAAGTACGCCAACTGGCCAACCTTCCCGCAGCTGTGGGTAGCGGGCGAGCTGGTCGGCGGTAGCGACATCATGCTCGAAATGTTCGAGAAGGGTGAGCTGCAGGCCCTGATCAAGGACGCTGCTGCCAAGGCAAAGGCTGCTGAAGCCTGATCTTCGCGCAGACATAAAAAAACCCGCTCATGGCGGGTTTTTTTATGGGCGGGATTTTACTCTTCGCCCATCTGCGATTGCAGGTAGTTCTCGATGCTGATCTTGTCGATCAGGCTCAGCTGGGTTTCCAGCCAGTCGATGTGCTCTTCCTCGGACTCGAGGATGTCTTCGAGCATGTCACGCGAGCCGAAGTCGCCGACGGTTTCGCAGTGAGCGATGGCGGCTTTCAGGTCGATCAGGCCTTTCTGCTCGATCTTCAGGTCGCACTCGAGCATTTCTTTGGTGTGCTCGCCGATCAGCAGCTTGCCCAGGTCCTGCACGTTGGGGATGCCTTCGAGGAAGAGAATACGCTTGATCAGTTTGTCAGCGTGCTTCATCTCATCGATGGATTCCTTGTACTCGTGCTTGCCGAGTTTGTTCAGGCCCCAATCTTCGTACATGCGTGCGTGCAGGAAGTACTGGTTGATCGCGACCAGCTCGTTTCCGAGGATCTTGTTGAGATGCTGGATGACGCTTACGTCGCCTTTCATGACGGGTTCCTGCCCTGTAGAAGTGTGCCAATACAGGGAAGTTTGAGCCCGATACTTAGGGCTGTCAAACCTAAGTTATTGAATAATAAGTGAAAATGAATAGGAATAAGAATGTTTGTGAAGCGCGTTGGAGTGCTAAGTTATTGAATTTCGGGCATAAAAAAACCGGACACAAGGTCCGGTTCTTCAAAATGAGTGGTTTCAGGCAGCGGTAAATTCTACCGGATAGGGCAGGGCGGCCTGGCTGACCTGAAGCTCGGTCAGGGTCTCGCGGACCACTTGCTTGGCAAGGCAGGCGCATTTGCCACATTGGCTGGCGACATTGGTCGCGGCTCGAACTTCCTTGTAGCTGCAGCATCCTTCAAAGATCGCATCGCGGATCTGTCCGTCGGTCACGCCGACACAAAGACACACATACATAAAGTCGGACCATCGCTGGTTGAGTCGATGGATTGGAGCTTAATCGTAATGAGAATGCTTGTCAAAAGACTTTCTGTGAGGGCGGTGCTTGAGCGACCGGTGGTTGGATTCGGTCTGTCATGAGAAGCCGTGTATGATGGTCGGCCTTTGTTGGATGTCGGGCAAGCCCGTCTGGCCCGGCAAACGGTTTTTCACCCTCATCAGGAGATAACAATGAGCGTACTCGTTGGTAAACAAGCCCCCGATTTCACCGTTCCAGCTGTGCTGGGCAACGGCGAAATCGTCGACAGCTTCAACCTGGCCTCGGCCATCAAGGGCAAGTACGGCCTGGTGTTCTTCTACCCGCTGGACTTCACCTTCGTCTGCCCGTCCGAGCTGATTGCCCTGGACAACCGCATCCCTGACTTCCAGGCCCGCAACGTGGAAGTGATCGGCGTTTCGATCGACTCGCACTTCACCCACAACGCCTGGCGTAACACCCCGGTCAACAACGGCGGTATCGGCCAGGTCAAGTACACCTTGGCTGCCGACATCACCCATGAAATCTGCAAGGCCTACGACGTTGAGTCCGAAGGCGGCGTGGCCTTCCGTGGCGCCTTCCTGATCGACACCAACGGTGTGGTCCGTTCGCAGATCGTCAACGACCTGCCACTGGGCCGTAACATGGACGAGCTGCTGCGTCTGGTCGATGCCCTGCAGTTCCACGAAGAGCACGGCGAAGTCTGCCCTGCCAACTGGAAAAAAGGCGACAAAGGCATGAACGCTTCGCCAGAAGGCGTTGCTGCTTACCTGAGCGAGAACGCTGGCAAGCTGTAATTGCCGCGCGCATAAAAAAACCGGCCTTCGTGGCCGGTTTTTTTTGCTTCAAGTTTCTAGCTGCAAGCTTCAAGAAAAACCGAGCGTGTGCTGTCTGCCCTTTCTTGCTGCTTGAAGCTTGTGGCTGCTTAGTCGTTGAAATCGCGCCAGCCGCCCATTTCTTTCCAGCGGTTGACGATGCCGCAGAACAGCTCGGCCGTCTTCTCGGTGTCGTAACGCGCCGAATGCGCTTCACGCCCATCAAAGTCGATGTCGGCGCTCTGACAGGCCCGCGCCAGCACGGTCTGGCCATACGCCAGGCCGGCGAGGGTGGCGGTATCGAAGCTGGAAAACGGGTGGAAGGGGTTGCGCTTGAGGTCGTTGCGGTTGACCGCGGCGTTAAGGAAGCCCAAGTCGAAGCTGCTGTTGTGGCCGACCAGGATGGCCCGCTTGCAGCCGTTGGCCTTGAGCGCCTTGCGCACGCCTCGGAAGATATCGGTCAACGCGCTTTCTTCACTCACTGCCATGCGCAGCGGGTGGTCCAGCTTGATGCCGGTGAACTCCAGCGCGGCCGCCTCGATATTGGCCCCTTCGAACGGCTCAACCCGGTGGAAGTAGGTGTGTTCGGGGAACAGGAAGCCTTTCTCGTCCATGCCGATGGTGACGGCGGCGATTTCCAGCAGGGCGTCGGTGGCACTATTGAAGCCGCCGGTCTCGACATCCACCACCACTGGCAAGTAGCCACGGAAGCGCTCTGCCATCGGGTGGCGCGAGCCACCGCCGGCCTGGCTGTCCTGATCGTCTTCGTAGAGGTCTTCGCTCACGCGTTTTCCTCCAGCAGGCGCCAGCGCAGCTTCTCGCCAGCGCGCAGCGGTATCACCGTCTGCTCGCCGAACGGCAGGCTTTCTGGTGCGGTCCACTCTTCACGGACCAGGGTGATGGTGTCGGTGTTCGCCGGCAGGCCATAGAAGGCCGGGCCGTGCAGGCTGGCAAAGCCTTCCAGCTTGTCCAGCGCATTGCGCTGCTCGAACGCTTCGGCGTACATCTCGATGGCCGCATAAGCGGTGTAGCAACCGGCGCAACCGCAGGCGGCTTCCTTGGCGTGACGGGCGTGAGGGGCCGAGTCAGTGCCGAGGAAGAATTTCGGGTTGCCACTGGTGGCCGCGTCCAGCAGCGCCACCTGGTGGGTGTTGCGCTTGAGGATCGGCAGGCAGTAGAAGTGCGGGCGGATGCCGCCCACCAGCATGTGGTTGCGGTTGTACAACAGGTGCTGGGCGGTAATGGTCGCGCCGACGTTGGCCGGCGCTTCGCTGACGAACTGCGCGGCATCGCTGGTGGTGATGTGCTCGAACACCACCTTGAGCGTCGGGAAGCGTTCGACCACGCGACGCATGTGTTCGTCGATGAAGCGCTTTTCGCGATCGAAGACATCGATCTCGCTACGCGTCACTTCACCGTGCACCAACAGTGGCATGCCGACTTCGGCCAGCGCTTCGATGGCGGGGAAGATGTTGTCGATGCTGGTCACGCCTGAATCGGAGTTTGTCGTGGCGCCGGCCGGGTACAGCTTGGCGGCATACACGATACCGCTGGCCTTGGCCGCGCGGATGTCCTCGGGGCTGGTGCGGTCGGTGAGGTAAAGCACCATCAGCGGTTCGAAGCGGCTGCCGGCCGGACGCGCACTGAGGATGCGCTCACGGTAGGCACCGGCTTCGACGGCATTGCGCACCGGCGGTACGAGGTTGGGCATGATGATGGCACGGGCGAAGGTACGCGCCACATCACCAACGGTATGGGGCAGGACGGCACCATCGCGCAGATGGATGTGCCAGTCGTCGGGACGCAGGAGGGTCAGGCGATCGGACATTGGGGATTCCAGGCGGGTCGAACTCAAGGCCCAATGCTACCGGAAAACCCTGGCCCGAGCACGGCTATCAAGTTTTTCGGGCAGCGTCCGATACCCTGCAGGTAAGCCGTCAGAATTTGTGGAGCCGCCCGTGCGCCAGCGTTACCTAGCCATGTTCACCCTGTTCGCCAGCCTGCCGGCCGGTGCACTGACTTTCCAGACGCGCATGGAGAACATTGCCTGGCAAGTCGAGGGCGACCAGTTCGAGTGCCGTCTGATCCAGCCGATCGACGGTTTCGGCAGTGGCGAATTCGTGCGCCGGGCAGGTGAGCAGCCGGTGTTCCAACTGCGCTCGCACAGCAATGTGCTGGGGGCCGGGCCAGCCACATTGCTGGCAGCGGCGGCGCCCTGGCAGCCTGGGCGCGGTGACATCAACCTGGGCAGCGTGCGCATGGCGCGCACGGGCGTGCTGTTCAGCTCGTCCCAGGGTCAGGCCAGCCGCCTGATCAATGGTCTGCTCGATGGGCGCAGCACGGTGGTACGCAACTACACCGGCGAAGCGGGCCGGGCCATGGAAGTGCGGGTGTTGCCGGTCAGTTTCGCCAAGGCCTATGGCGACTACCAGGTGTGTGCCAGCAAGTTGCTGGCGATGAACTATGACCAGGTTCGCCAGACTCAGGTGGGTTTCCCTGGCGGTGGCATCGAACTTGACGATTCGGCCAAGGCACGGCTGGATGTGGTTCTTGACTATATCAAGGCCGACCCGACGGTTAATCACATTGAGCTCAACGGCCATTCCGACAACAGCGGCAACCGCCTGACCAACCGTGATTTGTCCCGGCGCAGGGCGATGACGGTGGCGGACTATTTCAAAGCCCATGGCGTGCCGGAGGCGCAGATCACCGTGCGCTTCCACGGCGAGCGGTATCCGCTGGCGAAGAACAACAGTGCTGCCAACCGGGCGCGCAATCGACGGGTGAATATCGAACTGGATCGGGTTGCAGTCGCTGAGACAGCCGTCGAGAAGCAGGTGGAAAAACCTGTACAGCTGCCTGCTGCTGCCAGTCCGCCTATTGCCGCGCCGGCGTCCCCCGCACCGGGTGCGAAAGTGCCCTGAAAGTGAGATGGGCGGCGCGCCCCCTCACAGCCGTCCCATAGCGCCCGACAGACGTCGCGCCATCGACAATTACTGTCGCTTTGTCGTCAGAAGCTGTCGCCCCACTGTAAATTTTTCCATAACGCCGTTAGAATCGACCCCTTTCCGTACAACCCCGTGGAGTGATGGCATGGCGGACGTAAATAAGGTCGTACTGGCGTATTCCGGCGGCCTTGATACTTCGGTGATTCTCAAGTGGCTGCAGGATACCTACAACTGCGAAGTGGTGACCTTCACCGCTGACCTGGGTCAGGGCGAAGAGGTCGAGCCGGCCCGTGCCAAGGCACAGGCAATGGGTGTGAAAGAGATCTACATCGACGACCTGCGCGAAGAATTCGTGCGTGACTTCGTGTTCCCGATGTTCCGCGCCAACACCGTCTACGAAGGCGAGTACCTGCTGGGTACCTCCATCGCCCGTCCGCTGATCGCCAAGCGCCTGATCGAAATCGCCAACGAAACCGGTGCTGACGCCATTTCCCATGGTGCAACCGGTAAAGGCAATGACCAGGTTCGTTTCGAGCTGGGTGCCTATGCGCTCAAGCCGGGCGTCAAGGTCATCGCCCCTTGGCGTGAGTGGGACCTGCTGTCCCGCGAGAAGCTGATGGACTACGCCGAGAAGCATGGCATCCCGATCGAGCGTCACGGCAAGAAGAAGTCGCCGTACTCGATGGACGCCAACCTGCTGCACATCTCCTACGAAGGCGGTGTCCTGGAAGATACCTGGACCGAGCACGAGGAAGACATGTGGCGCTGGAGCGTCTCTCCGGAGAACGCCCCGGACCAGGCTACTTATATCGAGCTGACTTACCTCAACGGTGACATCGTCGCCATCGATGGTGTCGAGAAGTCCCCGGCCACCGTTCTGGCCGACCTGAACCGTATCGGTGGTGCCAACGGCATCGGCCGTCTGGACATCGTCGAGAACCGTTACGTCGGCATGAAGTCTCGTGGCTGCTACGAAACCCCTGGCGGCACCATCATGCTGCGCGCCCACCGTGCGATCGAGTCGATCACCCTGGACCGTGAAGTCGCTCACCTGAAAGATGAGCTGATGCCGAAGTATGCCAGCCTGATCTACACCGGTTACTGGTGGAGCCCGGAGCGTGTGATGCTGCAGCAGATGATCGACGCGTCGCAGGTCAACGTGAATGGCGTGGTACGCCTGAAGCTGTACAAAGGCAATGTCACCGTGGTTGGCCGCAAGTCGGACGACTCGCTGTTCGATGCCAACATTGCGACCTTCGAGGAAGATGGCGGCGCCTACAACCAGGCGGACGCTGCCGGCTTCATCAAGCTCAATGCGCTGCGTATGCGCATTGCCGCCAACAAGGGCCGTTCGTTGCTCTGAGTACTGGCACGCATCGCACGAACCCCGGCTCAGGCCGGGGTTTTTTTTGTGTCGACATCCAGCGGGTCGTCATCCCCTGAGATTGGCGGCATCTTGCTCGAGGGTGCAGACCGACAGCCTTGCGCATTGGTTTTTCTCGAGATTACAGAAGCGCCAGCGGTGCGCGGGTTCAGGCGATTGCGCGAGGGCAAGGCGGACTTGCTGTTCCATCATGGGCTGGGCATCTGGGCCGGAGAAGATAACGGTAATAGGCTCGGATACTTCCGTGACCGTCGCGGTGGGGCTGTCGCTGGTTGTTTTGCTTGATACAGGATTATAAAACGACTTGTAATTGAAGTTTAACGTCAAAAAGAACAGCGCTGTAAGGAAAAACGGAAAGCCCACCAGGAACCATGTATAGAGGCTCTGGCTGGATTCGCTGAGGAACGGCAGTGTCGCAAGGGCGGATGCTTCGATAATCCCCGCGAAGATGGCAATGATCGTCAGCGGGGCGACAGGTTGTGCTTCGGGCATGAGGGCTGTCTCCTGCGGTTTTGTTCATCATTACCTTACGCGGGCGCTCAACTAAAGATTGGATTGTTTCCCGGTTGAGAATTGTCTTTGAATACCTGTTAAGCCTGGTTTTTTCAGCGCCTGTGAAGTGGAATAATCTGCACGCGAAGGTTTGTTTTCAGCTGGTCATGTTGATTGGAGCGATGGTAGGTTTTAATTGCGGATCATTAAGTTTCACGGTTGGCTCTGGACATGCTTTTGTAGGAAATTTCTGCAAGTGTTGTAAGTTTTCTCTATTCATGAGTTTCACTGGCAAATCGTTGCACCCTGAAGCGTTCTGTCGGTTATCGTGGCATGCCACAGCAAAAATCAATAATGAATGGATATCGCATGAATAAAGTCCTTATCGTGGATGATCATCCGGTTATACGTCTGGCCGTGCGCATGCTGATGGAGCGGCACGGGTACGACGTCGTTGCGGAAACCGATAACGGCGTGGCCGCCTTGCAACTGACGCGTGAACACCTACCGGATATCGTGGTGCTCGATATCGGTATTCCAAAACTCGATGGCCTTGAAGTCATCGCCCGCATGGCAGCCTTCAGCCCAGGCAGCAAAGTGTTGGTGCTGACCTCGCAGGTGCCTGGTAACTTCTCGATGCGCTGCATGCAGGCGGGGGCGGCGGGGTATGTGTGCAAACAACAGGAGTTGACCGAGCTGCTAAGCGCCATCAAGGCCGTGCTGTCAGGCTACAGCTACTTCCCCAACCAGGCCTTGCATGCGTCACGGGGCAGGGGCAGTGGTGGCAGCGAGACGGATATGGTCAACCGCCTCTCGGCCCGGGAAATGACCGTTTTACAGCAGCTGTCGCGCGGGCGATCCAACAAGGAAATTGCCGACAGCATGTTCCTCAGCAACAAGACCGTCAGCACTTACAAGTCACGCTTGCTGCTCAAGCTGAACGCCAGGTCGTTGGTAGACCTGATCGAACTGGCTCAGCGCCACGGGCTTAACTGACCGCCAGCATGCAAAGCCTCCCTGAGGGAGGCTTTGCAAAAAAAGCTACAGATCGTAGTCGAAATCGGCCAGTTGTTTCTGCAGGCGCCGCTCTTCCAGCAGGTTGTCGATCGTGCGGCGTTTGCTCAGGTTGGTCTTTGCAGTTTCTACCTGGGGCTCCGCTTCATCATCCACGGCAACAAAATCATCTTCGATTGACAGGTCGTCTTTATCGGCACTCATGAGTCGCTCCAAGCCAAGGGGCCATTGGCGGTCCTTATAACCAGAAAGCTGACGCTGGTAAAAAAGATTTTTTCAATCGTGCCGGGTGGTTTTTCGCTATCGGCTCAATCGTCAGACGTCTTCTGCTTGTATTCGCAGAGGTCTTCGATCCGACAGCTCCCGCACCTGGGCTTGCGTGCCTGGCATACGTAGCGCCCATGCAGGATGAGCCAGTGGTGGGCATCGAGCAGGTAGTCCTTGGGGACGAACTTGACCAGCTTCTTCTCGACCTCAAGCACCGTTTTGCCGGGTGCAATGCCGGTGCGATTACTGACCCTGAAAATGTGCGTGTCCACCGCCATGGTCGGCTGCCGGAACGCCGTGTTGAGCACCACGTTGGCAGTCTTGCGCCCAACGCCAGGCAGCGCTTCAAGGGCTTCCCGGGTTTCTGGCACCTGGCTGTCATGGCGCTCGATCAGCAGTCGGCAGGCCTCGATCACGTTCTTGGCTTTGCTGTTATAGAGCCCGATGGTCTTGATGTATGCGCTCAGCCCTTCGACGCCCAGGGCGTAGATCGCTTCTGGCGTATTGGCCACGGGGAACAGGCGAGCGGTGGCCTTGTTCACGCCTACGTCAGTGGATTGCGCTGAAAGCGTGACGGCGACGAGCAGTTCGAACGGTGTGGTATAGGCCAGTTCCGTTTTCGGGTCGGGGTTGTCTTCGTGCAGCCTGCGAAAGATCTCCAGGCGTTTTGCGGCATTCATGGAATCAGCGCTTTCCTTGACGACGTGGGTGGGCGGTGCCCGGACGCAGGTGATTGTACAAGGCCAACAGCAGTCCGAGCAGTAGCAGCGCGCCAGGGGCGAGGCTGGCAAGGTGCAGGCCCAGCCCTTCGGCTAGCCATTGGCGGCAGGCGCCGAGCAGCAGGCAGGCGGCCAGCAGGCCAGCCAGATTCAACAACAGTGAGCGCCAACGCCCTTCTTGTGGCAGCAGATAGTCTGCTATCAGGCACGGCAGGCACAGTAGCGCAGGGTACGGGCCCAGCAGCAGTGCTACCGGCAGCAGCCAGGCCCGCAGGGCCAATTGCAGGCAACTGGCCAGGGCCGCCAATAACAGCAGGCTTGCGAGCATGTGTGCGGCGCCCTTCAGGCGGTTGCGCAACGGCACCAGCACTACTTGATGCAGGCCGATCATCATCACCGCGCACGCACCTATGGCCGTGGCCAAGGGCAACGTTTGCGTGGCCCCTAGAAGGGGGGCAAGGCTGGCGGCCAGCAGGTAGCCCTTATTCATTGGCAGGGTCCCCAAGGAGATCGTGGCGATGTTCATCGAAATAGACCAGGGCATCTTGCAATGCCTCGATAACTGCCCGCGAGGTCACTGTTGCGCCTGCGAGTTGGTCGAAATCGCCCTGGTCACGCTTCAATGCCCAGTGATCACTCAGGCGGCGATTGGCAAATTGCTTCAGCCAGTTCACTTGCGGGTCGGCAAGGCGACCACCGAGCCCGGGGCTTTCGTGCTGTTCGACCACCTGGCTACCGATCAGTCGCCCATCAGGGGCGATGGCGATGCTTAGCACCACTGGCCCGGCATAGCCTTGGGCCTGGGTCACCAGGACGATGGCCGCAGGCTTACCCGCCAGCGTAGCCCGGTAGGCCGCCACGATGCGACTGTGCGGGCGATGCGAGGCAGGCCGTGGCAGTGGGGTATCCAACGGCAGGTTGTCGTAACTGCCCTCCGGCAGGACGGCGAGCCTCTGACGGCTCTGCAGCTGCTTTTCGGCTTGGCTGACGGCGGGGAGGGTCCACTCGCGCCAGATCAGCGTGGTCGACAATGCCAGTACCGCAGTCACCAGCAGCAACCCTGCCGTGCGCACATGGGGGCTCACCGGGCAGCCTGCTGGCGGCGCAAGGCAAGCCGTTCAAGGCTGGGGACCGCAAGGTTCATCAGCAGAATGGCGAACGCCGTGCCGTCGGGGTAACTGCCCCAGGTGCGGATCAGGTAGATCAACAGGCCCACAGCAAAGCCGAACACCAGCTTGGCCCAATCGCTCCTGGGGCCGGAGACAGGCTCGGTGGCGATGAAAAAAGCGGCGAGCATGGTCGAGCCAGAAAACAGGTGCAGCAAGGGGGAGCCATTGGAGTCCGAGCCTGAGCCGTTCCAGGCCAGCAGGCTGAACAGCGACAACCCCGCCAGCAAACCTGCTGGCGCATGCCAGCTGAACACCTTGCGCTGCAAGAGAAACAGCCCACCCAGCAAAAACGCCAGGTTGGCCCATTCCGCGCCGCGCCCGCCGATATTGCCGAAGCCCGGGTGGGTGGCGAACAATTCATCAACGGTCAGGCTGCGGTTATGGCGCAGGCCATCGAGTAGGGTCGGCTGGGCCCAGGCATCGATGTGCTCGGCGCCGCCAAATACCTGCTGCAGGGTCTCGTACAAGCCAGCTGGCTGACCTGGCCAATGGTTCATCTGTGAGGGAAAGCTCAGCAACACGAAGGCATAGCCCAGCATGGCCGGGTTGAACAGGTTGCGGCCGGCCCCGCCAAAGGCCTGTTTACCGATGCCGATAGCCGTGCCAGCGGCGATCATGGGCAGCCACCAAGGGGCCAGGGTGGGCAACGCCGCCGTCAGTAGCACGGCGGTCACCAGTGCACTGCCGTCGGTCAGTGCCAGGCTGACGGGCTCGCCACGCAGCTTCAATAGCAGTGCTTCACAGAGCAGCGCTGCACTGGCGCATAGCAGCAGGTTGCACAGCAGCCCCCAGCCCTGCTGCCACAGTAGTGTCAGCAAACCGGGGAGGCAGGCCAGTAGCACCAGGGCCATGCTCGTGCGCAGGCGGGGGTCGGGCTTCATTGCGCAAAGAGTCCGTTGAAGCCGGAAAACGCCATGGCCATCACTCCGGCGCCAAGCAGCTCTATGGGCAGGCCGCGCAGGGCGATTGGGATGTCGGCCTGGGCGCTGCGCTGGCGCAAGTCGGCGAAAAGAACCAGAGCAAGCCACAAACCTGCGCCTGCCAGCAGGCCTTTGGTCAGTGTTGCCGACCAGGCATTGCCGTCACCTGCCCCTTGCAGCGCCAGGCCCAGCACGCTGGCGTTGCACAGCAGCAGTGTGGGCAGGTCAGCCACCGGCCAAGCAGGGCGCAGCCTTGCCAGTGCCCAGGGGATGCCGAAGGCCAGAAGCGCCAGCCAGGGCAGCAACAGGAACAGGCTCAGTTCGTGGAGTTGCCAAGGGTCGAGCACCAGCCACCTCAGCAGGTGGGCGCCAATCAGCCCCAGCACGATGGCCAAGGCGCACGCCAGCCCGAGCACATGCAAGCGCAGCCGGGAAGTCGGCTGTTGCGCCAAGCACAGATGATTGACCAGCGTGGCGCTGACCAGAACCAGAATGTAGTCACTCATGAACTGACGATAGCCGGGAATCACAGCGATTGTCCGGCATTCAGCGGGGGATGGAACTGCCCCGGCACTGAGGCCGGGGCAGGGGGCTTACTTGATGCGCTGGCCTGGTTTGGCGCCGCTGTCGGGGCTGAGCAGGTAGATCTCTTCACCGCCAGGGCCGGCAGCCATGACCATGCCTTCGGACACGCCAAAGCGCATCTTGCGAGGCTTGAGGTTGGCTACCATCATGGTCAGGCGGCCTTCCAGCTTGGAGGGGTCGGGGTAGGCCGACTTGATACCGGAGAACACGTTGCGGCGTTCGTCACCGATGTCCAGTGTCAGTTGCAGCAACTTGTCGGCACCTGCGACGGCCTCGGCCTTGACGATCAGGGCCACGCGCAAGTCGACGGCGGCAAAGGTGTCGAACTCGATTTCCGCCGACAGCGGCTCCTTGGTCAGCTCGCCATTGCCGGCCGGGGCCTGGGCCTGGCCGGCAGCAGCCAGCAGGTCTTCCTTGCTCGCGGCGACCATGGCTTCGACCTTGGCCGGTTCGATGCGGCTCATCAGTGCCTTGAAGGCGTTCAGACGGTGGTTTTCCAGGCGCGACTGGTGGTCGTTCCAGGTCAGCGGCGCGACATTGAGGAAGGCCTCGGCGTCGGCAGCCAGTAACGGCAGTACCGGTTTGAGGAAGATCACCAACTGGCGGAACAGGTTTACGCCCTGAGCGCAGATCGCTTGCACCTCGTCCTGCTTGCCTTCCTGCTTGGCCAGCGACCAAGGGGCCTTGTCGGCGATCCAGGCGTTGGCGCGGTCGGCCAGGGCCATGATTTCGCGCATCGCACGGGCGAAGTCGCGGCTCTCGTAGGCCTCGGCAATGGACGGTGCGGCGGCCAGGAAGGCCTCGGTCAGCTCAGGTGCGGCATCGCCGGCCACCATCACACCTTCGTTGCCTTTGTGAATGAAGCCTGCGCAACGGCTGGCGATATTGACCACCTTGCCGACCAGGTCGGAGTTGACCTTCTGCACGAAGTCTTCCAGGTTTAGGTCCAGGTCATCCACGCCACGGCCCAGTTTGGCCGCGTAGTAGTAGCGCAGGTATTCCGGTTGCAGGTGGTCCAGGTAGGTGCGCGCCTTGATGAAGGTGCCGCGCGACTTGGACATCTTGGCGCCGTTGACGGTCAGGTAGCCGTGCACATTGACTGCGGTTGGCTTGCGGAAACCCGCGCCTTCGAGCATGGCTGGCCAGAACAATGCGTGGAAGTTGACGATGTCCTTGCCGATGAAGTGGTACAGCTCGGCAGTGGAGTCTTCTTTCCAGAACGCATCGAAGTCCAGCTCCGGGCGGCGCGCGCAGAGGTTCTTGAAGCTGGCCATGTAGCCGATTGGCGCATCCAGCCAGACGTAGAAGTATTTGCCCGGCTCGCCCGGGATCTCGAAGCCGAAGTACGGCGCATCGCGGGAGATGTCCCACTCCTGCAGGCCCGAGTCCAGCCATTCGGCGAGCTTGTTGGCGACGGCCTCCTGCAAGGTGCCGCTGCGGGTCCACTGCTGCAGCATCGCCTGGAAGTCGGGCAGCTTGAAGAAGAAGTGCTGGGAATCACGCAGCACCGGGGTGGCACCGGAGATGGCCGACTTGGGGTTCTTCAGCTCGGTGGGGGCGTAGGTGGCGCCGCACTTTTCGCAGTTGTCGCCGTACTGGTCTTCGGCCGCGCACTTGGGGCAGGTGCCCTTGATGAAGCGGTCGGCCAGGAACATGCCCTTTTCAGGGTCGAAATACTGGGTCACCGAACGGGTGGCAATGTGCCCGGCCTCACGCAGGCGCGTGTAGATCAGGCTGGACAGCTCGCGGTTCTCTTCGCTGTGGGTCGAGTGGAAGTTGTCGAAGTCCACCAGGAAATCGGCGAAGTCGCCGCTGTGCTCGGCCTGGACGTTGGCGATCAGCTGTTCGGGCGTGATGCCTTCCTTTTCGGCGCGCAGCATGATGGCCGAGCCGTGGGCGTCGTCGGCGCAGACGTAGATGCACTGGTTGCCGCGTAGCTTCTGGAAGCGGACCCACATGTCTGTCTGGATGTACTCGAGCATATGGCCAAGATGGATTGATCCATTGGCATAGGGCAAGGCGCTGGTGACGAGAATCTGACGTGGCTCGGACATGGTGGCTCGGCTACTTATCTGGCTACGGGGTAAAAATGAGGGTGATCGGCCACTATAAAGGGCTGGCGAAGATATTTCACCCCACAGTCGCACCTGCTGACGATTGACGGGTTAGGATAGGCGCCTGTTTTACATTCAGTTTGCCAATGGGAGTCTCCATGAGTGCCGTCACCCGTGCCGCCGTCGAAGGCGTGCTTCGCCAGTACACCGACCCCTATCTGAACCAGGATCCGGTCAGCGCCGGTTGT
Source organism: Pseudomonas sp. SWRI68 (assembly GCF_014269165.1). NCBI lineage: Bacteria > Pseudomonadati > Pseudomonadota > Gammaproteobacteria > Pseudomonadales > Pseudomonadaceae > Pseudomonas > Pseudomonas sp. SWRI68. The sequence goes on from NZ_JABWRU010000003.1 coordinate 388,048, forward strand.
GTGCGCGCCGTCGATATCCAGGGCGGTCAGGTCAGTGTGCAGTTGCAACTGGGGTATGCCGCAGGGTTGTTCAAGAACGGCTGGGCCCAGGTACTGCAGACAGCAATCGGCAACCTTGACGGCGTCACCAGTGCCCAGGTGTCGATCGACTGCGCGGTCGCCGCGCACAAGGCCCAGGCCCAGGTGCCGGTCATGGCCAACGTCAAGAACATCATCGCCGTGGCCTCGGGCAAGGGTGGCGTCGGCAAGTCGACCACTGCTGCCAACCTGGCCCTGGCCCTGGCCCGTGAAGGCGCCCGGGTAGGTATTCTCGACGCGGATATCTATGGCCCAAGCCAGGGCGTGATGTTTGGCATCGCAGAAGGCACCCGGCCACAGATTCGCGAGCAGAAGTGGTTTGTGCCGATCAAGGCGCATGGTGTGGAAGTCATGTCCATGGCGTTTCTCACCGACGACAACACGCCGATGGTATGGCGTGGCCCGATGGTGTCCGGTGCGCTGCTGCAACTGGTGACCCAGACCGCCTGGGATGACCTCGACTACCTGGTGATCGACATGCCGCCGGGCACCGGTGACATTCAGCTGACCCTGGCGCAGAAAGTACCGGTGGCCGGCTCGGTGATCGTCACCACCCCGCAAGACCTGGCCCTGCTGGACGCCAAGAAGGGCGTGGAAATGTTCCGCAAGGTCAACATCCCGGTGCTGGGTGTGGTGGAGAACATGGCCGTGCACATCTGTTCGAACTGTGGCCATGCCGAGCACCTGTTCGGCGAAGGTGGCGGTGAAAAGCTGGCGGCCCAATACGGCGTCGACCTGCTGGCCTCGCTGCCGCTGTCGATGCTGATCCGTGAGCAGGCCGACAGCGGCAAGCCGACGGCGATTGCCGAGCCGGAAAGCCAGATCGCCATGGTCTATCAGGAGTTGGCCCGCCAGGTGGGCGCGCGCATCGTCTTGCAGGAAGCGGCGGCACCGGCGATGCCGAGCATTACCATCAGCGAGGATTGATATCCTCGCCGCTGCAGCGGTCTCTGCAGGAGCGGCCCGGCAAGGCCGCTTCTACAGGGCATGCCATTGCAGGAGGCATAAAAAAACCCGCCAGAGGCGGGTTTTTTGAAAGCTTGTAAGCTTAGATCGACTTAGGCGATCTGAACTTCTTCAGCCTGCATACCTTTCTGGCCGCGGGTAGCGACGAAGGTAACAGCCTGGCCTTCTTTCAGGGTCTTGAAGCCGTCAGCTTGGATGGCTTTGAAGTGTACGAAGAGGTCGTCACCCGACTGAGGGGTGATGAAGCCGTAGCCTTTCTCATCGTTGAACCACTTAACGGTACCGTTTTGGCGATTGGACATGTTTCTGTCTCCTTGGACAAAGTTGATTACGGTCAGGAAAAACCCTGCCCGGGACTGAGTGCAAAGAGAGCAGAAAATTCAGAGATGGGCCGATCAGATCGTGCATCAAACTAGAGATTCTCGGTGTCACGTGCAGCACAGTGGCGTCACCTTACCCCACTTTCTGCAGCCTGCCAATGGCCAGAAGCCGCTTTACTGAAATTCAGATCGGCGGCGGCTGTAGGCCCCGCCCGGCGGGGATTATAGCCAGAATGCAGGATGGAACTTTGAAGCGAGCGCCGGGACCGGTAAGATGCGCCTCACGATTTTCACCTAGCAACTCTTCAGGACACCCCGCCATGAGCATCAAATCGGACAAGTGGATTCGCCGCATGGCGCAGGAACACGGCATGATCGAACCGTTCGTCGAGCGCCAGGTGCGCGGCGAGCACGACAGCCGGGTCATCTCCTTCGGCGTCTCCAGCTACGGCTACGACGTGCGCTGCGCCGACGAATTCAAGGTGTTCACCAACATCAATTCGGCCACCGTCGACCCGAAAAACTTCGACGCCGGCAGCTTCGTCGACGTCAAGAGCGACGTCTGCATCATCCCGCCAAACTCCTTCGCCCTGGCCCGCACTGTGGAGTACTTCCGCATTCCACGCAACGTGCTGACCATCTGCCTGGGCAAAAGCACTTACGCGCGCTGCGGCATCATCGTCAACGTCACCCCGCTCGAACCGGAATGGGAAGGCCACGTGACCCTTGAGTTCTCCAACACCACCACCCTGCCGGCAAAAATTTATGCCAACGAAGGTGTGGCGCAGATGCTCTTCCTCGAATCCGACGAAGAGTGCGAAGTGTCGTACAAGGACCGCGGCGGCAAGTACCAGGGCCAGCGCGGCGTCACCTTGCCACGCACCTGAGCCGACGAGCGCGGGGAATTCCCCGTGTGTTTGGTACTCCAACGGGTAACTGCCGATGTGCATGACGCGTATCGGCGCCCGTCAGGAGCCGCCAATGAAACTCCATCCCGCAATCAGTGCCAAGCTGGCTGGCTTGCAGCCCAATCAGGTCGGGTTGTTGCCGTGGTCATTGCTGGCGCATCCGCTGCCGATGCAGGCGGGGGGCGTGCCTCACCAGCCAGGTCCCGATACCCCGCAACCATCGCAACCCGGTGAAACGCCCATGGAGCCAGGTGAACCGACCTTGCCCGATGAGCCGCCTCCCGCGCCGGTCGCCTAAGCCGCTGCTGCTATAGCGCCCATACCCGTTCAGCGCCGGTCAGAAACACTCGGCTGGTGCTATCGGGGTGGACGCGCCAGCCACCGGTGAACTCACCGAAGGCGGGTAGCAGGCTGACTTTGTCATCGATCAGAAAGCAAGGCAGGCGCAGTCGCTGCCTGGCTCGCCCCTGCAAGACGAACACAGGGTGAACATGCCCCGCCAGCACCGGGTACTGGGGGTGGGCGAGAGGCTCGTGCTGCAAGGCAAAAGGTGCCAACACCCACGGCTCTTCCACCACGTCGATACCCAGTTCAGCCGGCGGGTCGCCCGCGTGGCGATCATGGTTGCCACGCACCAGCACGATCCGTAGCTCGGCATGCCGTTGGCGCCACGCCTGCAGCCTGGCCAGCGTCGCAGGTGCGCGGCCGGTGCGGGCATGCAGGAAATCGCCGAGCACGACCAGTAATTGGCAGTCATGGTTGGCCAGCAGGGTATTCAGGCGTGCCAAGGTGGCTTCGGTAGTACCGCGCGGCACGGGTTGATGAAGGGCGCGATAGCTGGCGGCCTTGCCGATATGCACATCGGCTACCAGCAGGACGCGGCGGGCAGGCCAGTACAGGGCTTTGTCCGGCAACAGCCAAAGCGTTTCTTCGCAGTGTTCGATGGCCAGGTAATCATTCATCGCGTGCCACTCGCTGCGTTCTCCAGGTCTGCCACCATTCGCGCAATGCGGTCAGCCAGCTTTTCAGTGCTCAAGGTTTCGCGCATGCCTTCCACCAGCAAGGCGAAGGCCAATGGGCCGGGGCGGCGCAACTCACGCAGGTCCAGCCGCAGTTGGCCCATCTTCAGCAACTCGCGCTGCAGCCGATCGATCTCCAGTTCTTCGCGCAGCACTTCGTCCCGGGCCTGGCCCAGCAGCAGATTGTCGGCATCGTGCTTGCGAAACACCTCGTAGAAAAGCCCGCTCGACGCCTGGATCTGCCGGGTGCTCTTTTGCGCTGCCGGGTAGCCGCCAAACACCAGCCCGGCGATCTGGGCGATCTCGCGAAAGCGCCGCAGCGCCATCTCGCCCGCGTTGAGGCTGGCCAATACGTCCTCCAGCAGCTGCTCGGGCGATAGCGCAGTGGGCAAGTGCGCCGCCCAGTCCACGGCGCTCGGGCTGAGCAGTTCAAAGCCATAGTCACTGACGGCGATGGACACAGACAGTGGCTGTACCCGGCTGACCCGCCAGGCAATCAGGTTGGCCAGCCCCAGGTTGGCCATGCGCCCGGCGAACGGATAGAGAAACAGGTGCGAGCCCTGGCGTGATTTCAGGGTTTCTGCCAGCAGCGTGCCGGTGGTTGGCAGGGCCGACCAGCGCGCCTGCAGCTCCAGCAGGGGGCGTACGGCTCGCATTTCCGGGCCGTCGTAATGTTGGTGGGCGGCGGCATCGAGCTGTTCAACCAGGGCATCGGCCAGTTCGCTGGACAGTGGCATGCGCCCGCCATTCCAGCGTGCCACGGCGGCTTTGCGCGAGGTGCTGCGACGTACGTAGGCGGTCATGTTTTCGACCCGCACCAACTCCAGCACCCGGCCGGCGAAGACCAGGCTGTCACCCGGACGCAGGCGGGCGATGAAGGCCTCTTCGACACTGCCCAGCGACTTGCCGCCACCGCCCTTGCTCCAGTACTTGAGCTGCAGGCTGGCGTCGCTGACGATGGTGCCGATGCCCATGCGGTGCCGGCGTGCCAGGCGCTCGCTGGCAACCCGCCAGACGCCGTCGGCCTGGGCCTCGACACGCTGGTAGTCCGGGTAGGCGCTGAGCGAGTTGCCGCCGTGGCAGACGAAGTCCAGCGCCCACTGCCACTGGCTGTCGCGCAACGTGCGAAAGGCCCAGGTGCTGCGCACTTCGTCAAGCAACTGATCGGGCCGAAAGCCGCTGCCCAGGGCCATGCTGACCAGGTGTTGCACCAGCACATCCATGCACAGGCGTGGCGAACTTCTGGCCTCGATCTGCCCGGCAAGCAGCGCCTTTCGGGCCGCCGCCGCCTCCACCAGCTCCAGGCTGTGGGTGGGCACCAGGGTCACCCGCGAGGGGCGCCCGGGTGCATGCCCGGAGCGCCCGGCACGCTGCATCAGGCGGGCGATACCTTTGGCCGAGCCGATCTGCAACACCCGCTCCACAGGCAAGAAGTCCACGCCCAGGTCCAGGCTGGAGGTGCAGATGACCGCTTTCAGCGTGCCTTGCTTCAGGTTGCGTTCGACCCAGTCGCGGGTATCGCGGGCCAGTGAGGCATGGTGCAGGGCGATCAGGCCGGCCCAGTCTGGGCGTGCATCGAGCAATGCCTGGTACCAGAGTTCGGCCTGGGCGCGGGTATTGGTGAAGACCAGGCTGCTGGCGCTATTGTCGATTTGCGTGCTGACCTGGTCGAGCATCTTCAGGCCCATGTGCCCTGCCCAGGGGAAACGCTCGATCTCTGGCGGCAGCAGGGTGTCGACTTGCAGGTGTTTGTCCTGTCGGCCTTGCACCAGCAACCCTTCGTGAGGCAACAGCACTTCAAGCGCGTGTTGCAGGTTGCCGAGGGTCGCCGAAAGCCCCCAGGTCAGCAACTGCGGGTGCCAGTGGCGCAGGCGCGCCAAGGCCAGCTGCAATTGCACGCCACGCTTGTTGCCGAGCAGCTCATGCCACTCGTCCACCACCACCAGGCGCAGGCCAGCGAAGTCCTCGCGGGCCTGCGCCCGGGTCAGCAGCAAGGTCAGGCTTTCGGGTGTGGTGATCAATACGCTGGGCAGGCGTCTTGCCTGCCGCGCACGCTCTGCGCTGCGGGTATCGCCACTGCGGACTGCAACGCTCCAGTTCAGCCCCAGTTCATCGAGCGGTGCTTGCAAGGCGCGCGCGGTATCGGCGGCCAAGGCGCGCATGGGCGTGACCCAAAGCACCTGCAAGGGGGCCGGCTGGCGGCCAGAGATGCCGGCGGCGAACGCGCGAAGCGCTGCCAGCCAGACCGCGTAGGTTTTACCGGCGCCGGTACTGGCGTGCAACAGCCCGGATTCACCGCGCTCGACGGCTGCCCAGACACGCCGCTGGAAGGCGAACGGCTTCCAGCCGCGCTGGGCGAACCAGGCATTGGCGAGGTCGGTGGAGGCGGGCATGGGGGCAGGCGATCCTTCGAAGGTTGTGCTTCTACTGACCGCTTGCCCGGCCGATTGGTTTTACCGGATCAGTTACCCAGTAGGTAGCCGCTGCGGCACACCTGCTCGCCGGCCACATGGGCGATGACCATGCCCGCCGTCGCCATGCGCCGCACGCTGCGGGCGTACAGCAGGCCGGGTTGGCTGTTGCGCACGGCGGTTACCCGGTCGTTGAGCGGGTCGATGACTTCGGCGATCAACTGGTCGGCTTGCAGGTGCTGGCCTGGGCGGGCGTGGTACACCAGCAAGCCGCCCAGCGGCGCAGATATCGGTTCCACGGCGGCTAACGGCGTGGCCGGGCGGGGCAGCGGTGGAAGGGGCGCGTGGGCCCCTTCGATGACACCGGCATGGGTCAGGAAGTCGAGTATCGCCTGGCAGTCCTTGCTGGCCAGTTCGTGGCTCACATCCGCCTGCCCACGCAACTCGACGGTCACCGCACAGCAGCCCAGGGGGATCGGGAAACGCTTGCCGAAGCGTTGCTGCAACTGCCACCAGACCAGGCTGAAACATTCATCGAACGATTGCCCGCCGGAGTCGGTGGCCAGCAAGCTGGCCTGGGCCCCCAGGTAACGGGCCAGTGGCTCGATCTGAGGCCAGGCTTCGGGGGTGGTGTACAGGTGCTCGACGGCCTCGAAGTCGCAGTGCAGGTCCAGTATCAGGTCGGCGTCACAGGCCAGGCGCTGCAGGATCAGGCGCTGGGCCTGGAGGGGCGTGCGGGCGGGGTATGCGTCCAGCCCGCGGCGCAGGTATTCACGGATCAGGGCAATGTTGTGGGCCGGGTCCTGAGTCAGGTGCTGTTCGATTTGATCACCGATGCTGTCTGACAGGTCGACGAAATTGCGATTGAAGTTCTCGCCGCTTTGCAGTTCGAAGCGCCCCAGCGGTGCGTCCAGCAGTACCTGTTCCAGGCCTACCGGGTTAGCCACCGGTACCAGGATGATTTCCCGTTGCAGGCGGCCCTGCTGCTCCAACTCGGCCAGCCGCCGCTTGAGGTGCCACGCCACCAGCATGCCGGGCAGTTCGTCGGCATGCAGCGAGGCCTGGATGTACACCTTGCCGCCACCGCGTGGGCCAAAGTGGAAGCTGTGCAGTTGGCGTGAGATGCCCGGTACGGGGGCAAGCAGGTCGTGGGTCGAATGGTGCATGGGGGTCCTGGCTACGTGGCGAAAACGGTCTGCGACACGGGTCGGCACAAAGATAGAAGCATAGTTTGCCACTCTGTGCCTCTTCAGATCAGCAATGCCTGCAGGGTGGCCAGGTCGTCGGCTTCTTCCACCGGTTTGTCAAGGCGCCAGCGCAGCATGCGCGGAAAGCGCACGGCGATGCCGCTTTTGTGGCGGCTGGACAGGGCAATGCCCTCGAAGCCCAGTTCGAAGACCAGCGTCGGGGTCACACTGCGCACCGGGCCGAACGTGTCAACGGTGGTCTTGCGGATGATCGCGTCGACCTTGCGCATCTCTTCATCGCTCAGCCCGGAATAGGCCTTGGCGAAGGGAACCAAAGCCCGCTCAGGGCTGCCCGGGGGCGCGTTCCACACGGCAAACGTGTAGTCGCTGTAGAGGCTGGCGCGGCGGCCATGGCCGCGTTGGGCGTAAATCAATACGGCATCGACGCTGAACGGGTCGATCTTCCATTTCCACCAGGTGCCCATGTCCTTGGTGCGGCCTACGCCATACAGGGCCTCACGCTGCTTGAGCATCAGGCCTTCCACGCCCAGGCTGCGCGACTGCTCACGCTGCTCGGCGAGGTCGGCCCAGCTCAGCCCTTCGAGTAACGGCGAGAGCAGCACCGGCGCCAGTGGGTATTCTGCCACCAGGCGCTCCAGTTGCCGCCGACGCGCGTGCTGCGCGCGGTTGCGCCAATCCTCGCCCTGCCATTCCAGCAGGTCGTAGGCCTGCAGCACCACGGGGGCATCGGCCAACAGCTTCTTGCCCAAGGTCTTGCGGCCCAGGCGCTGTTGCAGCAGGGCGAAGGGCTGCACGGCCAGCGCACCGCGGGTGGCGCCAGGCTTCCAGACCAGAATCTCGCCATCGAGCACAACGCCATCCGGCAAGGTTTGCGCCAAGCTGTGCAGCTCGGGGAAGCGATCGGTGACCAGTTCTTCGCCGCGTGACCAGACCCACAGCTGGCCGTCACGCTTGACCACCTGGGCGCGGATGCCGTCCCACTTCCATTCGACCTGCCAATCGCTCGGCGGCCCGAGCAGCGCATCGAAATGCTCGGTTGGCGCTTGCAACGCATGCGCCAGGAAGAATGGATACGGCTGGCCGCCGCGCTGGCTGTGCTCATCGGCCGACTCGGCGGCCACCAAACGGTGGTAATCGGCGGCGCTGGGGCGGTGGCCGATGTCGGTGTAGCCGACCAGGCGTTGGGCCACGCGCTTGGCGTCGAGGCCTGCCAGCTGAGCCAGGGCGCGGGTGACCAGCAGCTTGGACACACCAACGCGAAAGCTGCCGGTGATCAGCTTCAGGCACAGCATCAGGCTGGGCCGGTCGAGCTGTGCCCAGAGCGGTGGCAGGCGCTGGCGGACCTCTTCGGCCGGCAACCCGCGAAGGGGCAGCAGGTGAGCCTCGACCCAGTAGGCCAAGCCATCGTCGCTGCCCTGGCTGTTCTGAGGCAGCAGCAACGAAATGGTCTCGGCAAGGTCGCCCACGGCTTGGTAACTTTCTTCGAACAGCCAGTCGGGCAGTGCTGCCAGGGCAGTGGCCAGTTCACGCAGCACACGGGTGGGCACCAGTTGCCGGGGGCGGCCACCGGCGAGGAAGTAAACGGCCCAGGCCGCATCGTCGGCAGGGGCCTGGGCAAAGTAATCGCGCAACGCTTCGAGCTTGGCGTTGCTGGAGGTGGTCGCGTCCAGGCGCAGGTACAGCGCGGCAAAGGCCTTCATGCCTCGGCACCGGCGGGTGTCGACTCGTCTTCATCGCCGTATTCGGTGGCGAAGGCACGGGCATCCAGGCCCTGCTCGTTGAGATAGCGCACCAGCACGTTGACTGAACCATGGGTGACCATCACCCGCTGTGCACCGGTCTGGCCGATGGCCCACAGCAGCCCTGGCCAGTCAGCATGGTCCGACAGCACGAAGCCGCGGTCGACGCCACGTCGGCGGCGTGTACCGCGCAACAGCATCCAGCCGCTGGCGAAGGCATCGCTGTAGTCGCCGAAGCGGCGCATCCAGCTGCTGCCGCCAGCTGACGGTGGGGCCAGGACCAAGGCCTGGCGCAGCAACGGGTCGTTGCGTGGGATATCGCCGGCATAGCGGGTTTCTGGCAAGTACACGCCTGCCTCTCGGTACACCCGGTTCAGCGGCTCGACCGCACCGTGCACCAGAATTGGCCCGATACTCGCGTCCAGCCCATGAAGGATGCGCTGCGCCTTGCCGAAGGCGTAGCAGAACAGCACGCTGGCTTTGCCCTGATCGCGGTTGGCCCGCCACCAGGCATTGATGCCGGCAAAGACCTCGGCCTGGCTGGGCCAGCGATAGATCGGCAGGCCGAAGGTCGACTCGGTGATGAAGGTGTGGCACGCCACAGGCTCGAAGGCTGCGCAGGTGCCGTCGGGTTCGACTTTGTAGTCGCCCGAAGCGACCCAGACTTGGCCCTGGTGTTCCAGGCGCACTTGCGCCGAACCCAGTACGTGACCCGCCGGGTGCAGGCTCAGGGTAACCCCGTGGTGGCGGATGCGCTCGCCGTAGGCCAGGGTCTGCAGGTCGATAGACTGGCCCAGGCGACTGCGCAAGATACCTTCGCCAGAGGCGGCAGTGAGGTAGTGGCGATTACCGGTACGCGCGTGATCACCGTGGCCATGGGTGATGATGGCACGGTCCACCGGCCGCCAGGGGTCGATGTAGAAATCACCGGGCGGGCAGTACAGGCCTTCGGGGCGGGCGATTACGAGGTCCATGGCACGGCGGCTGGCAAAGGGCTTGCTAAGTCAGAGCGTGGCAGGTATCGGGAAGTTCGAAATTGAACGGGCAGCCCTGGAGCAGGGCTGCCTGGGGGCATCAGGAAATCGCTATCTTCCAACCGGACAACTGAGCTTCGGAAACGCTGATTTTTGCAGCGCGCGCAATGTTGAGGCGCTTGCCATCGTGCATGAGGTAGGGGGAGGTGTGGAAGTGGTCCCACACAGTTTCGGCGTCTTCGGGCAGCAGGTCTTCGGTATTGTAGGTGAACGCGATGGTGGCTGGCGAAGTGGTGGCCGGGGCAGCGACATCTTCATCGCAGATCAACCGGTAGCTGGCTGCCTCGGTGCCGACCCAGATTTGGGCGTTCACGGTAGCGCCAGCCGGGACGTCAAGCGTTTCTGGCCAGGAAATTTCTATGTTCAGTGTTTCAGTAGTCATGGTGGCATCCTCATTGGAAATGGCCGCACTCGATAGGAACTACCCAGTGCGGTGCCGAGGATGCTAAGAGCCCGACGCGCTGTTGATCAGAGGGAAACTGGCCTCTAGCGGCCAGGTACCAGGGTCAGCCGCGGGTTGCCATAGGCCCGCGCAAAGTTCTGCGGTTGCAGCGGCAGGCTCATGAAACGGCCCTTGAACCAGGCGTCCAGCCCATCGCCGTAGTGCTGGCTGGCCGGGTTGCCGGACTGGCCGCTGCTAGTCAGTACCTGCAAGGGTTCGGCCTGGCCGAAGTCGACGACCATGCGTGCCGAGGCCGGCAGGTGCGTGTCGAAGTCATTGCCCCAGGCGTAGGGTGTCAGTGCCAGGGTACTGAAATCGCCACCGGCAGCCAGCGGTGAGCGGCTGACAGTGTCCCCCAGGCCGTGATAGGCCGGTGCTGGCCAGCGGTACTGGTGCAGTTTGCCCCATTGCCAGGCGCGGCGGTCGGCGCCGAGTTGCGCAGTGCCTGCATCCACCGCAGCGGCCAGGCTGCGGGCGAGAATTGCCGGCTTGTCTTCCTTCTGCGGTGTGCTGCGGTCATCCCAGAACGGGCTGTCCTCGCGGCCCAGCAGGTGGTCGGCCTGGGCCGAGTAGGACAAACGGGCATTGCTGACGAACGCCTGCCAGGCAGGGCTGGACACCGGCCCGAGGTCGTCGAGGAAGGTTTCGCGGGCGAACGCCTGGAGGAACAATTCGTACAGTGCGGCATCCGCCGACACCGGGCTCAGGCGGCCATCGAACGCCTTGAGCCTGGCCAGGGCGTCGCGGGCTTTGTCGCGCTCAGCGGGCGACAGTGCGTCGATCGCCTGCTTGAGCGGCTGGGCCATGCCCGGGGCGTCGAACATCTGCTTGAGCTTGTCGGCCAGCAGGGTGACTTGGTCGTTCTGCAGGGCCATCAGGCTGCGGCTGTCGTGGCGGCCGTTAGCGGCCAACTGGGCCAGGCGCTCGGCGCGTTCGGGGTAGTACCAGGTGTTGGACAACTGCATGCCGTAGCCGCGCGGCAGGCTGCGCTGGTTGGCGTGGCCGATCCAGCCGGCGGGCGGGTCCTGGTCGTAAGGGTGCAGCATCGGGTCTGCGTAACCGTCCCAGTCGTAGCGCCCGTCCCAACCGGGCGAGGGTAGCAGGCCCTGGCCTTCGCGGCGGTTGGGGTAGCGCCCACTGACCTGCCAGCCGATGTGATTAGGCTCGGCGAAGACGAAATTGAGCGCCGCTGCAGCGACTTCACGGGTGCTGTCGAAGGCGCGTTCGACCGTTTTGGCACGCGTCAGGTCAAACAGCGCGTCGAGGCTACGGTCGCCCTTCAATTGCGGCAGGGCCAGGGCCAGGCCCAGGCTTGCGTTACCCGGCTGGGCGAGCAGGGTGCCGTGGCGTGTGTCGTACATCACCTCGCGCAGAGGGCGTTGGCCGCGCACGAAGAAGGTTTCGCTGCGCGCCCGGGCCGGCTGCCACTTGCCGTCGGCCAGGTAGCTAAGCTGGTTGCCTTGGCGGCGCAGTTGTTCCAGGTACAGGTCCTGGTTGTCGGCCATCACGGCACTGCTGCTCCAGGCGACTTTGCCGTTGAAGCCGGCCAGCACGATCGGCAGGCCTGGCAGTGACAGGCCGGCGACCTGGTACTTGCTGGTGTGGATCTGCACCGGGCTCAAGGCCCAGGCCGCTTGGCTGTCGCTGGCCAGCAGGCTCTTGCCGCTGCGGCTGCGCTGGGCTGCCAAGGCCAGGTTGGCCGAGCCGGGGCTGCCTAGCAGGTCGAGGTCGGCGAGTTTCTGGCTGGCCGCCGCCAGAGCCGGCAAACCGGGTAGCTGGCGGGCCAGGTTCAGGCCCTTGAGCTTGTCCACTTCGGCGTCGGCCAAGGGCTCGTCCGGAGCGCCGGGCAGCAGCCAGGCCAGCTTGTCGCTGCCGACCTTCTGCGCCAAGGTCAGGGCGCTGAGTTCCTCTTGCAGGTTCACCGACTGGCTGAAGGCGTACAGGCTGAAGATCAGCGCCGAGTCTTCCGGCTTCCAGTACTCGGGGCGATGGCCGCTGTTGGCCAGGCCGGCGGGCAGTTTGTCGCGGTAGCGGAACAGGTAGGCGTTGACCCCGCGGGCGTAGACCTCGAAGAAGCGCTTGAGCCGTGGCGACGCGTCGGCGTATTGCTGGGCGGCGCTTTGCTTGAGGTTGGCGGCCCGCATCAGGCGGTCGATGTCCAGTGCTTCGCTGCCGGCCAGTTCGGCAAGGCGGCCCTGGGCGAGCAGGCGCATGGCGACCATCTGCTCGATGCGATCGCCGGCATGTACATACCCCAGGCTGAACAGGGCGTCATGGAAGTTGCCGCTCTCGATCAGCGGAGCGCCCATGGCATTGCGCCGTACCGAGACGTTTTGCGCCAGGCCCTTGAGGGGTTGCACGCCGGTGGTCGGTGGCACGCTGCCCTGATAGCCGCCCATCTGGCAACCGGCGAGTCCGAGCGTGCCGAGCAGCGTGGCAGCGGTCGTGAACCGCAGGCGGAAGGGAGGAAAGGCGGGGGCGGCCATGACAAGGGCTCCTGCAAGGCGTGGCGGGGGTTTGGAAGGCGCTAAGGTAGTGAGCGCGCAGGCGCGGTGCAAGGTGCTGAGGCGGTTTATTTACGAATGGTAGGGGGCTTCGAGGTGCTTGGCTTGGGTGTTGAGGTGCTGTCGAGATCGAGCGCCCTCATGCTCAAGGCATGTACGAGGCGCTCGATATCATCAGCACAGCGGTCGCATCAAGCGCCGTGGCACTTCTTGAATTTCTTCTCGCTGCCGCAGGGGCAAGGATCGTTGCGGCCAACGTCCTTCAGGGCGTTACGCACCGGCTCCTGATGGCCGTGGTTGCAGTGCGGGCCGTGCACATGGCCATGGTCGTGATCGTGCGGGTGATCATGATCGTGGTTGCAGTCAGGGCCATGAACATGGGGTTGCTGGGTCATTGCAGGGTTACTCCGGTAAGAAATCACCGGGGATTATCTCACCACTGCGCGACAAGTGCAGGTCCCGATGGATGAGTAGCCCCGTGGCCAGTTCCCCCTGCAGGGTGTAGTGCAGCGGTTGTTCGCTTTTGAGCAGCTTGGCCAGTGGTTTGAGGTGCTGCCACAAGTTGGTCCGCGCGGTGATCTTGAACGTGCGCCGAGCATGGCCGCCAACGCTGCGCCAGACACTGGTCTCATCCTGCACCAGCAGCAGGTCGTTGAGCCGTATCGAATACGCCAGGCTACGGATGAACAGCCGGCTGTCGTTCGGGTTGTCGACACGCAGGTGCAGCACGAATTCCTGCTGCAGCAACTTGGCCTTGACCGTCTCGACCTTGACCAGATGTACCTCGGGTTCGCGCCAGTCGTCGCCGCCCCAGCTGGCGCAGCCGGCCAGCAGGGCCAGCAAGGCGCCAAGCACGAGTACGCGGGCCTGGGCGATCATGTTCAGCTGGCCACGTAGCTTGCGCAGCATTTCTTGAATTTCTGACCGCTGGCGCACGGGCAAGGGTCGTTGCGCCCGGCCTTGAGCCCGACCGTGGGGTCGATGAAGTACCAGCGCCCATCATGCTGGACGAACGCCGAACGCTCGCGGTGTTGGTGATCGCCCTCCTGATCGTGCCAGCGAGCGGTGAAGGTGACAAAGCCGTGCTCAGGCTGGCCACCCAGCACCTCGGCGTTTTCCACTTCCAGCCCCAGCCAGGTGCTCTGTGCGCTCCAGCTGGCCATCGCGGCACGGTCCAGTGCCGCCTGCTGGGCCGGCAGGGTGGTGTGCACCAGGTAATCGATCAGGCCCAGCACGTAAGCGCTGTAGCGCGAGCGCATCAGCGTCTGGGCATCGGGGGCCGGGGTTCCGGCATGGTAGTGCCCGCAGCAGGCGTCCAGCAGGTTGCCACTGCCACAAGGGCAGACCGAGACACTCATCATCACCACCAGTACTTTCCAAAATTTTCAGGGTTGGCCCAGAACCGTGCATTGAGCCAGTCCGGGACTTGCTTGTAGTCATGTAGATCATAGGTGAACAGGCTCAGTACCTGCCCTTCACGACGGAATTTTTCGCTGGCCGACAAGGCCAGGGCGAAGAAATCGGTGTCTTGCCAGCCGCAAGCCGAGAGGTCGGCCAGCACGGCAACCCGGCTGGCATTGAGGTTGCGAATGCCACCGAGCAGTTCCAGGCCCGTGCGTTTGGGCAGGTGTTCCAGGCAGTCCACCAGTACCGCCAAGTCGAAGCGCTGGTTTGCCAGGTCAACCGGCAGCGGCCCAGGCGCGGTCGTTGCGATCACCACCTGCGGGTGAGCCTGGGCAAAGGCGTCCAGCGCGGGGAAGCGTGTGCCTACCAGCAACAGGCGTTGGGGGGTGAAACGATCGAGCAGGGCTGCCAGGGCCTGCTGGGGGGTGCGCTGGGAGAAACCGTCGGTCATTGCCAATCCTCGTTCAAGTCGTCCAAGACTAGCGGGCCGCAGCGCGTGGGCAAAGCGTCATGTGACTGTGTCGTGGCTTATTGCTGGCAGGGATGGAATGTGCGGTCTTTACTGCCAGAGATCGGCCTTATGCCGATTCCCCCTAGGAGATGCGACGAAAATGAGCATAGTACGCACAGCGATACCCCTGGTACTGCTCACCAGTGTGTTGACTGGTTGTGCAGGTTTGCAAAAGACCGACTGGCCGAAGTGTGCTGCCGTCGGGGGTGTAGGCGGCGCCGCCTTGGGCGCCATCGAGAGTTCCAGCTGGGCTGGCTGGGGCGCGTTGCTGGGCGGTGGCCTGGCGGCGGGCTATTGCTGGGCCCATGGCGATGGCGACGAGGATGGTGACGGCGTGCCGGACAGCCGAGACAAATGCCCAGGCACCCCGCGCGGCGTGCAGGTCGATGCCAATGGCTGCCCACCGGAGCCGGTCGCGGTGGTCGAGGAAGTGGTGGTGCAGAAGGAAGAAGTCATCGTCATCCGTGACGTGCACTTCGAGTTCGACTCTGCACGCCTGACTGCAGCCGATAAAGAGCGCCTCAATACCATCTCCACCCGCCTCAAGCAGGAAGCACCCAGTGCGCGGCTGAGTGTCAGTGGCCATACCGACAGTGTCGGGTCAGACAGCTATAACCAAAAACTGTCCGAGCGCCGTGCTCATTCGGTGACCGATTACCTGGTCGAAAGCGGCGTACCCCGCAGCAGCTTCGTCTCGGTGGTCGGTGCGGGTGAAACCCAACCTGTGGCAGACAATGCCACCGCCGATGGGCGCGCCATGAACCGTCGCACGGAGATCAAGATCCAGCGCTGACGGCCCGCGCCCGCGCCTTGGGCAGTGGCGCGGGCGCGCTTTCAAACCGGCAAGCCGGGTGTGGCCAATGACACAGGCAGCCAGTGCAGGTACTGTTGGCCGCACGGCCCGCTCGAACGGGCCGTTTAGACAGAACAATAAATGCAGGGGGCGGGGCATGAAATTCATCCTGGGCCTGGGCAAGGTCCTGACGGTTGTCTTCTGGGGTGTGGTGCTGTTCAATCTGCTGCTGCCACAACCACTGCCATTCAATCTTCTGATCAATACGGCAGGCATTGTCCTGCTGAGCCTGCATGTGCTCGAGGTGCTGTTCTTCAACGCCAGCCTGCGTGGCCGTAGCCACCGGTGGTTCGACCGTCTGCAGATCCTGCTGACGGGTATTTTCCATGTCATGTCCATTCCTCGTGCGCAGGAGGCGCCGCGCAATGCGTAATCTGATGTTGCTGGCCATGTTGGCTGCTCCCCTGGCCCAGGCCGAAACCCTTGAAGTGGCGTCCAATTCCATGCTGCGCCTGCCCGACAAGTCGGCCAGCGTGCACTTGGAGCATTTGCGCGTGGCCGATTCGGCGACGTTGCTGCTGCCTGCCACGCTGACCGAGTTGACCATTGATCATCTGCAATTGGGGCGTGATGCGCGTATCGCCATTGCCCCTTCTGACCACCCGTTGCGCATCGAGGTGCGCAACGCCCAAATGGGCGAGGGTAGCGAGATCAGTGCCCCGGGTGCGTCGGGCACCTACCAGCGTGCGGCCCGTTCCGGTCGAAGCCTGGACCTGAAGCTGGAGGAGGTCGATGCCGGGCTGTTGTCGATCGACGCACGAGGTGGCGCGGGTGCGCCCGGTTATGCCGGGCTCGACGGCGCCAACGGCCAGCCTGGCGGCTGTACCTGGGGCCAGGCCAGCCGCGGCGCCAATGGCGATGACGGAGGCAATGGGCACGATGGCGCGGCGGGTGGGCGAATTCGCCTGAGCCTGCCGCAAGGTTTTGCCCAGGAGCGCATCGTGGCGCGCCTGGATGGCGGTGCGCCAGGCCAGGCCGGTGCCGCTGGCAAGGCCGGCAAGGGCGGGGCGAGCAAAGGGTGCCTGGTGTATCGCACCGATGCCGGCGCCAGTGGCCGGCCAGGGCAACCGGGCCAGCCAGGCTTGGCCGGCGCTTCAGGTGAGTTGATCCTGCAACGCCTTTGACGTTAAAGGGCGGCGTGGCCCAAGGGGGCGCGTCGCCTACAGCATCAATCGCGAACTGGCCACTGCCACCACGGCGATGCCCAGCAGCAGGTTGATCCCGACCATGCGTCGAATCCTTCCCAGCACCGCAGCCCCCGCTGGCCAGTCCTCTGCTTGCACGGCCGTTTTCAGCTCCGGCAACAGTAACGCCTGGATGCGCATGAACAGGGCGAACATGGCGATACCGCCACCGATCATCACCTGCACGTACTTGGGCGCGGTCTCCAGGCCCGTGAAGCGCATGTGCAACATGCCGATACCACTTATCGCCAAGATCGCCACTGCCACCCAGACCCAGCCGAAGAAGCGTCGGAAAACTTCCACCCACAGCCGCAGGCGAGCAGGCCCGTCGAGGGCTGCAACCGTTGCCGGGCGCAGCACCAGCCAGGCGAAGAACATGCCGCCGACCCAAACCAGGGCGGCCAGGACATGCAGTGTGTAGGGCAGGGCAAAGGCAAGCATCCGGATCTCCATGCGGCATAAAGGGCAATAGCGGGGTATGATAGCCGCCCCATGCGAAACACTGAAAATATATCCAGCCCTTCGGGCGCCTGCAGACCATGATCAGCAACGAACTCAAAGCCACTATCCAAGGCGCCTACTCGCGTTTTCTCGAAGCCAAGAGCCTCAAGCCGCGTTACGGCCAGCGCCTGATGATCGCCGAAGTGGCCAAGGTACTCGGCGACATCGCCTGCGACGATGAAGGCCGCCGCGCCGGCGAGCCTGCCGTGGTCGCGGTGGAGGCCGGTACCGGTACCGGCAAGACGGTCGCCTATGCGCTGGCCGCGATTCCGGCTGCCAAGGCGGCCGGCAAACGCCTGGTCATCGCCACCGCCACCGTCGCCCTGCAGGAGCAGATCGTCTTCAAGGACCTGCCCGACCTGATGCGCAACAGCGGGCTGAACTTCAGCTTCGCTTTGGCCAAGGGGCGCGGCCGTTACCTGTGCCTGTCCAAGCTCGACGTGCTGCTGCAGGAAGGCCACGCGCAGTCGGCCACCGCCCAGTTGTTCGAGGAAGAAGGCTTTCATATCGAGGTCGACGAGCGCAGCCAGAAGCTGTTCAACAGCATGATCGAGAAGCTGGCGGGCAACCGCTGGGATGGCGACCGTGACAGCTGGTCCGAAGCCCTGGAAGACCAGGACTGGTCACGCCTGACCACCGACCATAGCCAGTGCACGGGCCGCCACTGCCCGAACTTCCAGCAGTGCGTGTTCTACAAGGCGCGCGAAGGCATGGGCAAGGTCGACGTGATCGTGACCAACCATGACATGGTCCTGGCTGACCTGGCCCTGGGTGGCGGCGCGGTACTGCCCGACCCCCGCGACACCCTGTACGTGTTCGACGAAGGCCACCACCTGCCGGACAAGGCCATCGGCCATTTCGCCCATTACTCGCGCCTGCGCTCCACCGCCGACTGGCTGGAGCAGACCGCCAAGAACCTGACCAAGCTGCTGGCCCAGCACCCGCTGCCGGGGGACCTGGGCAAACTGATCGAGCAGGTGCCGGAGCTGGCCCGCGAGATCCGTACCCAGCAGCAGTTCATGTTCACCCTGTGCGAGCAAGTCGCGGACTTCCGCCCCAGTGAAGACACCGAGGGCCGTGAGCGCCCGCGCTATCGCTTCGAAGGCGGTGTGGTGCCGGAGCAGATCCGCGAGGTGGGCATCGAGTTGAAGAAGGGCTTTGCCCGCCTCAACGATCTGTTCACCCGCCTGGCCGACCTGTTGAAGGAAGGCATGGACGGTGAAGTCAATATCGGTATCGCCAGCCATCAGGCCGAGGAATGGTACCCGCTGTTCGGCAGCCTGGTGACCCGTGCCCAGGGCAACTGGGAACTGTGGACGGCATTCACCGCCGAAGACCCCGAGGACAGCCCGCCCATGGCGCGCTGGCTGACCCTGGCCGAGAGCGGTGCGCTGTTCGACATCGAAGTCAACGCCAGCCCCATTCTGGCGGCCGAAATGCTCCGTCGCAGCCTGTGGAGCGTCGCCCACGGTGCGCTGGTAACCTCCGCCACGCTTACCGCCCTGGGCAAGTTCGACCGTTACCGCATGCGCTCTGGCCTGCCTCGCGATGCTGTTACCTGCGTGGTGCCCAGCCCATTCGTGCATGGCGATGCCGGCGTGCTGCGGGTGCCCGACCTGGGCGCCGATCCGCGTGATGCGACGGCGCACACCGCGGCGATCATCCGTGAACTGCCCAACATGCTCGATGATGCCCGTGGCGCGCTGGTGCTGTTCTCGTCGCGCAAGCAGATGCAGGATGTGTTCGACGGCCTGGACCGCGACTGGCGCAAGCTGGTGCTGATCCAGGGCAACCTCTCCAAGCAGGAAACCCTGAACAAGCACAAGGCGCGGGTCGATGATGGCCAGCACAGCGTGTTGTTCGGCCTGGCCAGCTTTGCCGAGGGGGTCGACCTTCCCGGCGCTTATTGCGAGCACGTGGTGATCGCCAAGATTCCCTTCGCGGTGCCTGACGACCCGGTCGAAGCGGCCCTGGCGGAGTGGATCGAGGCCCGTGGTGGCAACCCGTTCATGGAAATTGCCGTGCCCGACGCCTCTTTGCGCCTGATTCAGGCCTGCGGCCGGCTGCTGCGTACCGAGCAGGATCGCGGTGTCATCACCTTGCTCGATCGACGTCTGGTCACCCAGCGCTACGGCAAGGCTATTCTCAATGCGCTACCGCCGTTCCGGCGGGAGATTTCCTGACGGCCGGAGCACTCTGCACCGGCTTGTTGTCCATCACTCAGTCTTGGGCTCATGAGGGCCCTGAAGGAGAGCCCCAGCCTTATGGTCCGCCGTACCCTGCCTGTCGTATTCGCCCTGTTGTTCAGCT
The DNA here is from genome assembly GCF_014269165.1 of Pseudomonas sp. SWRI68. Lineage (NCBI taxonomy): Bacteria > Pseudomonadati > Pseudomonadota > Gammaproteobacteria > Pseudomonadales > Pseudomonadaceae > Pseudomonas > Pseudomonas sp. SWRI68. Next base: position 407,440 of record NZ_JABWRU010000003.1, read on the forward strand.
CGCCATTATTGGCCGGGCAGCAGACGCTGTTCAGCTTCGTGCGCCCGGCCTCGGTGGTCAATGTGGTGACCGAGGACGCCGGCATGCCGCAGTACAACGCAGAGCAGACGGCCGGGGGTGAGGTGTTGCGGCGCGTGGTGTTCAACCCGGCCGAGCGCCCGACCTTGCGCCTGAGCCCGCAGAGCGGTGTGTGGGACTGGTCAGCCGGGCAGTTCCTGACCTTGCGCCTGCAAAGCGCAATGGACTGGGCGCTGACCGTGGACGTTACCGTGTTGGGCAGTGATGGCCGCACGCTGACCAGCCGCATCGACCTGCCTGCAGGCCCCGCCCAGACGGTGATGGTACCGCTCAAGGCCAGCTCGCCGTTGAGCCAGGGCATGCGCGCCGGGCCGCCGATGCCATGGGCGTACGCAGGCCAACGCCTGCTGCTGACCAGCAGCGCGGGTGCGGTCGACCTCAAACAAGTGGCGTCTGTCAGCCTGACGATCCCCAACCCCAAGGTGGCGCAGAACCTGCTGATCGAGAAAGTGGGTATTCAGGATGACGACCAGGCCTACCAGGCCGCCTACCATGAATTGATCGACGCTTACGGCCAGTCCACACGCGGCCAATGGCCAGAGAAGATTGCCAGCGACGAGCAGCTCAGGGCTGCCGAAGGCCGTGAGCAGCAGCAACTCAAGGGCTGGTTGGCAGGGCACGGCAAGCAGCAACTGGACAGCTATGGCGGGTTGCTGGGCGGGCCGGCGTTCGAGGCCAAGGGTTTTTTCCGTACCGAGAAGCGTGATGGCCGCTGGTACTTGGTCACGCCAGAGGGCAACCCGTTCTACTCGCTGGGCGTCAATGCCGTGGCCGCTGATGGCGGGCGCACCTACGTCGAAGGCCGGGACGGCATGTTCAAGGCGCTGCCGGCCGAGGGCGATCCGCTGGCGGCGTTCTATGGCAAGGGTAACAACGACGACGGCAATGCCTCTTCGCAAGGGCGTAACTTCAAGCAGGGGCGCTGGTTCGACTTTTATGCCGCCAATATCCAGCGCACCTATGGCAAGCCTTGCCTTCCCAGCGTCGAGGGCCAACCGGCAGCCGATTGCCCACCGCAGGTGCTGGATGCCACGCGCTGGCAGGCGCACGCGCTCGACCGCCTGCAAGCCTGGGGTTTCAATACCCTGGGTAACTGGAGCGACCCTGGCCTGGGCCAGGCCAAGCGCATGCCCTATACCTTGCCGCTGTCAATCGTTGGTGACTATGCCAGCATCAGCACCGGCATGGACTGGTGGGGCAGCATGCCCGACCCCTTCGACCCTCGCTTTGCCATGGCTACAGAACGTGCCGTCGCCATCGCTGCCCGGGACCACCGCGATGACCCCTGGCTGATCGGCTACTTCGCCGACAACGAACTGGCCTGGGCCGCACCGGGCAATGACCCCAAGGCGCGCTACGGGCTGGCCTATGGCACCTTGCGCCTGACCACCGATGTGCCCGCCAAGCGCGCCTTCCTCAAGCAGCTGCGTGACAAGTACCGCAACCAGGAGGGGCTGTCCAAGGCCTGGGGGATCGAACTGTCCGCCTGGGAGCTGATGGAAGACCCAGGGTTCGAGGCGCCTTTGCCCAACCCCGAGCACCCGGAGATCGAGCGGGACTACCAGCACTTCCAGCAGGTGTTCGCCGAGACCTACTTCAAGACCATCGCCGACTCGCTGAAGTGGCATGCGCCCAACCACCTGTTGCTTGGCGGCCGTTTTGCGCTCAGTACACCGGAGGCGGTCAAGGCCTGCGCCGAGTTCTGCGATGTGCTGAGCTTCAACTTCTATACCCTCAAACCCGAGGACGGTTACGACTTCGCTCGCCTGGCCGAGCTGGACAAGCCGGTGCTGGTGTCCGAGTTCCAGTTCGGTTCCCGCGACCGCGGGCCATTCTGGCCGGGGCCGCTGGAGGTGGCGCGTGAAGAGGACCGAGGGCCGGCCTATGGCAACTTCCTCAAGGCCGCGTTGGCGCAGCCGATGATCGTCGGCGCGCACTGGTTCCAATACCTGGACCAACCGGCCAGTGGGCGGTTGCTCGATGGCGAAAACGGCCACCTGGGGCTGGTGGCGATCACCGATGTGCCGTATCCGGGGTTCGTCGAGGCCGTACGCAAAAGCAACCAGCAGGCCATTGGTCAGTTGCGCACGCAACTGGCCAAGCCGCTCCCCTGAGCCATCGGGGCCGTCAAACGGCCCCTTTGCTGGCGACCATCGAGCCTAAGCCAGTTTGCAAAACCGCCAACTACTGAAACAATGCACGCCATTTTCAGACGGTCGTACGGAGAACAGCGGGTGCAGATCCAGGGTCACTATGAGCTGAAGTTCGAGGCGGTGCGTGAAGCCTTCGCCGAGTTGTTCGATGATCCCCAGGAGCGTGGTGCGGCGCTGTGCATCCAGGTGGGCGGCGAGACCGTGATCGACCTGTGGGCGGGCACCGCCGACAAGGACGGGCAGCAGGCCTGGCACAGCGACACTATCGCCAACCTGTTCTCCTGCACCAAAACCTTCACTGCGGTCACCGCCTTGCAGTTGGTGGGCGAGGGCAAGCTGGCACTGGACGCTCCGGTGGCCCGTTACTGGCCCGAATTCGCCCAGGCCGGCAAGCAGTCCATCACCCTGCGCCAGTTACTCAGCCATCGTGCGGGCCTGCCGGCCATCCGTGAACTGCTGCCTGCCGAGGCATTGTATGACTGGCAGGCGATGGTCGATGCCTTGGCCGCCGAAACCCCTTGGTGGACGCCTGGGGTCGAACACGGTTATGCCGCCATCACGTACGGCTGGCTGGTCGGTGAGCTGATCCGCCGCGCTGATGGTCGTGGCCCAGGCGACTCGATCGTGGCCCGTACGGCGCGGCCGCTGGGGCTGGACTTTCATGTCGGCCTGGCCGACGAAGAATTCCATCGCGTGGCGCATATTGCGCGCGGCAAGGGCAACCCCGGCGATGCCGCTGCCCAGCGCTTGCTGCAGGTGACCATGCGCGAGCCTGAGGCGCTGTCCACCCGCGCCTTTACCAACCCGCCGGCGATTCTCACCAGCACCAACAAGCCCGAGTGGCGGCGCATGCAGCAGCCGGCGGCAAACGGCCACGGCAATGCCCGTAGCCTGGCCGGGTTCTATGCCGGCCTGCTCGATGGCAGCCTGCTTGAATCCGAGCTGCTCGACGAACTGACGCGCGAGCACAGTATCGGCCAGGACCGCACGCTGCTGACCCAGACCCGTTTCGGCCTGGGCTGCATGCTCGACCAGCCCGAGGTGGCCAATGCCACCTTTGGCCTCGGTGCCCGCGCCTTCGGGCACCCTGGCGCGGGCGGCTCGGTAGGTTTCGCCGACCCGGAGCACGATGTGGCCTTTGGCTTTGTGGTCAATACCCTGGGCCCCTATGTGCTGATGGACCCAAGAGCGCAGAAACTGGTACGCGTGCTTGCCAGTTGCCTTTGATCGGGTAATGCGGGTATTGGCCAACCCCTTTGACTATCCTCAATGCCAACGCCTGAATGCGTAGGCAAAATTTCTTTCTATTTCATGGTGTATCGCTGATGTCTTCACATAAAACCTTAGCACTCGCCCTGTGCCTGACCGCCGTTACCGGCTGCGCCAGTCACTCCCCGGACGCCGCGAAGGGCAGTGGCTCCAGCTGGTGGCCTTTTGGTTCGGACCAGGTTGCCGAGCAGGAAGTGAAGGAAGCCGTCACCGAAAAAGTGGCCAAGGCCGATGCCAAGTCGGAAAGCGCTAGCCGCTGGTGGTGGCCATTCGGCGGTGACGACAAGCAGGCCAAAGGGCCGGTCGTGCCGAAGATCGACCAGAAGGCTACCCAAGCCTGGCTGGACGAATACGAGCCCAAGCTGCGTGAAGCCATCAAGGACAGCAAACTGGAGCTGGAGCGCCGTGACAATGTCCTGGCGGTGACCATCCCGGTGGACAGTTCGTACAACCCTGACCGCCCGAACATGCTGCTGCCGATGACCCTGGGGCCGATCACCCGTGTAGCCAAGAGCGTCGAGGGCGATGCCAAGACCGCGGTGCTGGTATTGGGCCATGCCGACAGCAGCGGTGCTGCGGCTGTCAACCAGAAGCTCAGCCTGGAGCGCGCCGCTTCGGTGTCGGCGATCTTCCGCCTCAGTGGCCTGCAGCGTGATCGCCTGATCCTCAAGGGGATGGGTTCGGTCATGCCGCGTGCCGCCAACGACAGCGCCGAAGGCCGTGCCCTGAACCGCCGTGTGGAAATGCTGCTGACGCCGCAGAACACCATGGTGGCGCTGTTGGCCAAGTACCAACAGGCCACGCCGGCACCTACCCCAGCTTCGATGGTTGCTGTTCAGGATGCCAAGGCGCCTGCCGCCAAGGCTGCCACCAGCAAGCCCGCCGCCAAGGCCGCTGCCAAACCTGCCGCGAAAAAGCCTGTCGCCAAGGCCAAGGCACCTGCCAAGACTGCTGCCAAGAAGAAGGCCGCACCGGTCAAGCCCGCCGCCAAGAAGGCGACCGTTGACAAAAAAGTAGCCGCCAACAGCCCTGCGAAGACCAACTGATCGTCAAGGAAACGCAGCCATGACCCAATCCCTGGCCGATATGCGCCGCGACTACACCCGTGATGGCCTGGCTGAAGCCCAGGCCCCGGGTGAGCCGTTCGCTTTGTTCCACCAGTGGTTCGCCGATGCGGTGAAAACCGAGCAACCCCCGGTCGAAGCCAACGCCTTGACCCTAGCCACGGTCGATGGCGAGGGTCGCCCCCATTGCCGCGTACTGCTGCTCAAGGGGCTCGATGAGCGTGGCTTTACCTTCTTTACCAACTACGAAAGCGCCAAGGGCCAGCAGTTGCAGGCTAACCCTTTCGCCGCCATGACGTTCTTCTGGCCAGCGTTGGAGCGCCAGGTGCGCATCGAAGGGCGGGTTGAAAAGGTCACGGCCAAGGAGTCGGACGACTACTACCAGGTGCGCCCTCTGGGCAGCCGCCTGGGAGCCTGGGCCTCGCCTCAGAGCCAGGTCATCAGTGGCCGTGAAACGTTGGAAGCGTTGGTGAAGGCGACCGAAGCACGGTTCTCCGACACTCAGCCGCACTGCCCGGAGCATTGGGGCGGGTATCGCCTGTTGCCTGAGCGGGTCGAGTTCTGGCAGGGGCGTACCAGCCGCTTGCATGACCGGATGAACTATCGTCTGGTCGATGGGCAATGGCTGCGGGAGCGGTTGGCGCCTTGAAATCCTTGGGGCTGCGCAGCAGCCCCAAGATTGCAACGCTACCCCTGATAAGCCGCCGCCTCACGCGCCAACCACTCCGCCAGCGCCTTGCGCCTGACCTTCTGCACCCGCGCCTGCTCCAGCCGCCGCAGCATGTACTCACGCTTGCGCACATCCTCCCCGGCCAGCGACAGCGCCAGGTCGCGGTCCATCCAGCGGCGCATCCGCACATACAGCCACCCATGGAAGTACAGCCCTGCGACAGTCGTGACCACGACGATGAAGTAATCCATGGCTATCCTTGGTCTCACTTGAAAGGCCCACGATACAGTCCAGGTAGGCTGTACCCAGGCTGAATGAAAACAATTTTATTACGTCTGTGCCGTGACAGCCGTCAATGTGCAGCGTCTAATGAACACCGATGACTTATGGAGACTTTACCCATGCGTAAATCCGCTTTGCTGGTGGCGACCTTCACCACCATGTCGCTGTTGCTGGGGGGCTGTGCCTCGAGCCTGACCGGCGATAGCTACTCCCGTGATGAGGCCCGTCGCGTGCAGACCGTACGCATGGGGACCATCGAATCCTTGCGCCCGGTCAAGATCGAAGGCACCAAGACCCCGATCGGCGGTGGCGCGGGTGCGATTGTCGGCGGCGTTGCCGGCAGTGCAGTCGGGGGTGGCCGTGGCAGCATCGTCGCGGCAGTGATTGGTGCGGTTGCCGGTGGCCTGGCAGGTTCTGCCGCCGAAGAAGGCATCACCCGTACCCAGGGTGTGGAAATCACCGTGCGTGAAGACGATGGCAGCATGCGTGCCTATGTGCAGGCCGTTCAGGAAAACGAGATTTTCCGGGTTGGCGAACGTGTTCGCATCATGACCGTCGACGGTACCAGCCGCGTCTCGCACTGAGCCTTGCACCGGCTGTAGCGCAAAAACGCAAAACCCCGATCTGGCCACGCCAGTCGGGGTTTTTTTATGCCGCTTCTACTTTAGTGCGTGCGGGGGGCGCGGCTGGCCATGGCGGTAACGGCATAGCCGACGACCGCAGCGATGAACGAGCCGGTGAGAATGCCCATACGGTCCATGCCCGCATAGTCACTGCTGCCTGGCACGAAGGCCAGGGAACCTACGAACAGGCTCATGGTGAAGCCGATGCCGCAGAGTATCGCCACCCCCAGCAACTGCCCCCAGCTTGCACCCGTAGGCAACGCCGCCAGGCGAAGCTTGATCGCAAGCCAGGTCAGGCCGAACACCCCCACGGTCTTGCCCGCCAGCAAGCCGACAGCGATACCCAGCGGTACCGGGTGGGTGAAGCTTTCTAACGTCATGCCGGCCAACGAGACACCGGCGTTGGCGAACGCGAACAGCGGCAGAATGGCATAGGCCACCCAAGGGTGCAGGGCGTGTTCCAGCGACAGCAGCGGCGAGCTTTCCGCATTGCGTGTGCGCAGTGGAATGCACAGCGCCAGGGCGACGCCCGCCAACGTGGCGTGGACACCGCTCTTGAGCACGCATACCCAAAGCACCAGGCCGACGATCAGGTAAGGCCCGAGCTTGATTACGCCAAGCCGGTTCATGGCTATCAGCGCTACCAGGCAGGCCGCTGCCAGCATAAGTGACACGCTGGACAAGGTACCCGAGTAGAACAGGGCAATGACAATGATTGCACCCAGGTCATCGATGATCGCGAGGGTCATCAGGAACAGCTTGAGCGACGCCGGGACACGCTTGCCCAGCAATGCCAGCACGCCAAGGGCAAAGGCGATATCGGTGGCGGTGGGGATGGCCCAGCCGGCGACGGCTGCAGGGTTGTCGCGGTTGATGAACCAGTAGACCAGTGCCGGTACCACCATGCCACCCACTGCGGCGGTAGCGGGCAGGATGACCTGCGAGGGCTTCGACAGCTGGCCGTCGACCACCTCGCGCTTGACCTCCAGGCCGATGAGCAGGAAGAACAGCGCCATGAGGCCGTCGTTGATCCACAGCAACAAAGGCTTGGCGATCTCCAGTGCGCCAACCTTGACGGCGACCGGGACGTCCAGCAGGCCGTTGTACAGGTAGGACAAAGGTGAGTTGTTGATGACCAGAGCAAGGATGGCCGCAGCGATCAGCAGCAGGCCGCTGGCGGCTTCGAGCTGAAAGAATCGGGTGAAGAGGCTACGCACGGGCTATGGGCTCTCCATGAGAGGTTGATTACGGAACGGGCGTACACCCTAGCTTGTGGCGATATGCTTTAGAACAAAAACTATATTCGTTTTTGTTATATGGTATTGCCGCCTTGGCTGTGGGAAGCCTAGACGCAGCTGAGGAATGGTGAGGTAGGGGAAATCTGATTATTCGCGCAGACTTTTCTGGCGATGGTCATGCTCCCTGCGCAGGCTTGCCCGCGCAGGGGCGCATGAAACTTGCTGCCTTACAGCCCGAGCATGTCCCGCGCTACCGCCTCGGCAATGCGAATGCCATCGACGCCTGCCGACAGGATACCGCCCGCGTAGCCTGCGCCTTCACCCGCCGGGAACAACCCCCTCATGTTCAGGCTCTGGTAGTCCTCGCCACGGGTAATGCGCAGCGGCGAAGAGGTACGCGTCTCGATACCGGTCAATACCGCGTCATGCAGGTTGTAGCCCTTGATCTGCCGATCGAATGCCGGCAACGCTTCGCGGATCGCCTCGATGGCGAAATCCGGCAAGCTGGGCGCCAGGTCACCCAGGGTCACGCCTGGCTTGTACGAAGGCTCGACACTGCCCAGGGCAGTGGACGGCCTGCCGGCTACGAAGTCACCGACCAACTGCGCCGGGGCCTGGTAGTTGCTGCCACCCAGGACATAGGCGTGCGCCTCCAGGCGTTCCTGCAGCTCGATGCCGGCCAGCGGGCCGCCCGGGTAGTCGCGCTCGGGGTCGATGCCGACGACGATGCCGGAGTTGGCATTGCGTTCGTTACGCGAATACTGGCTCATGCCGTTGGTCACGACGCGGCCAGGCTCGCTGGTGGCGGCGACCACGGTGCCGCCTGGGCACATGCAGAAACTGTAGACCGAACGGCCGTTCTTGGCGTGATACACCAGTTTGTAGTCGGCAGCGCCCAGTTTCGGGTGGCCGGCATACTTGCCCAGACGGGCCTTGTCGATCAGCGTTTGCGGGTGTTCGATACGGAAACCGACCGAGAACGGCTTGGCCTCCATGAATACGCCCTTGGCATGCAGCATGCGGAAGGTGTCGCGGGCACTGTGCCCCAGGGCCAGAACCACATGGCGTGACTGCAGCTGCTCGCCGCTTGCCAGCACCACGCCGGTCAGCTGGCCGTTATCTGTCAGCAGGTCGGTGACTTTCTGCTCGAAACGCACCTCACCGCCCAGGGCGATGATGTCCTGGCGCATCTGCTCGACCATGCCGGTCAGGCGGAAGGTGCCGATGTGCGGTTTGTTGATGTAGAGGATCTCATCCGGCGCGCCGGCCTTGACGAACTCTTCCAGCACCTTGCGGCCGTGGTGCAGCGGGTCCTTGATCTGGCTGTACAGTTTGCCGTCGGAGAAGGTCCCGGCGCCGCCTTCGCCGAACTGCACGTTGGATTCGGGGTTGAGCACGCTCTTGCGCCACAGGCCCCAGGTGTCCTTGGTGCGCTGGCGTACTTCCTTGCCGCGTTCGAGGATGATCGGCTTGAAGCCCATCTGCGCCAGCAGCAATCCGGCAAAGATGCCGCAAGGGCCAAAGCCGACCACGATCGGGCGCTGTGCGAGCTCGGCGGGGGCGTGGCCCACGTACTTGTAGGTGACGTCGGGGGCTACGCCGATGTTGCGATCGTCTTCGAACTTGCGAAGCAGCTCGGCCTCGTTGCTGGCTTCGAGGTCGATGGTGTAGATGAACAGCAGTTCGCTGTTTTTCTTGCGTGCGTCGTAGCTGCGCTTGAACAGGTTGAAGCTGAGCAATTGCTCATCGTTGATGCCCAGGCGCTGGACGATGGCTTCGCGCAGGGCTTCGTCGGGATGGTCCAGGGGCAGCTTCAGTTCGGTGATTCGTAGCATGGCAGGGTCCAGTATCCCGGCCATGGGCGGCCGGCGGCTTTACACAAACCGCCAAGTATAAGCTGTTCGCCGCCCCGACTGGCAGGATAAAAGCGCCCGGTGATCAGTTGTCGCGCGCACCGCCGTAGTAACCGCAGCCTTGCAGGGTCTTGCCGTCGATGCGCAGCTCGGCGCGCAGGTGGCGCACCGCCCCGGTGGCGACGTCCACGCAGCGTTGCGGTGCGACCCAAAGCTCCACGTGCTGGCCGTTGGCCTCGCTGGTCAGGGTCAGGCCACCACCTGGCACTTCCTCTTCCAGAAACGGCAGGGGCAGCGGCGCTTGGCCAACCCGGCTGACGACCATGCCCTTGCCGCTGGCCTTGATGTCCCAGTCAGGTTCGTGGCCATTGGCGCGCAGGGTCAGTTGCTTGAAGTTGGGGTCTTCGCAGGCGCGGGGCGAGGGCTCCAGGCGGTACAGCCGGCGCACTTCGAGCTGGCCGTCGTTGGTGGCCTGCTTGCTGCCGGTAAGGCGCCCGCGCACATCGGCGAACAGCTTGTCGCCGGCATCCTTGGCGAGGTTGGCGGCTTCCTGCAGGACCCCGGTGCCAGCGACGTCGTTGATCACGAAACGGCGGCTTTCATTGCAGGGCTTGAACAGCAACTGGCCACCGGCGGCGCTCAGTTCGCCCTGCATGCGCGTGGTGCCGATGTTTGGGTCGCTTGGGGTGTCAGCCATCAGTTGGCAACCGGCGAACAGGGGCAGCAGGGCGGTGAGCAGCAGGGTAGGGGTGAGGCGCATGGGGCGGGCTCCGGCGATGTTCCTGAAAGCAGGCCACGTTACGCAGGGTGCACGGGGATCACAAGCATTGTCGGTATCCGACTCAGGCCACATGAACCCAACAGGCAGAAAAAAGGGCCCGAAGGCCCTTTGTTCATCAACCCCCCAGGTACGCGTCACGCACCTTGGGGTCACTCAGCAGTGACTCACCCGTTCCTTGCATCACCACCCGCCCGTTCTCCAGGACATAGGCACGGTCGGCGATCTTCAGCGCCTGGTTGGCGTTCTGTTCCACCAGGAACACGGTCACGCCGTCACGGCGCAACTGTTCGATGATGTCGAAGATCTGTTGGATGATGATGGGTGCCAGGCCCAGCGATGGCTCGTCGAGCAGCAGCAGCTTGGGTTTGCTCATCAGCGCCCGGCCAATGGCGAGCATCTGCTGCTCGCCACCGGACATGGTGCCGCCACGCTGGATGTAACGCTCCTTCAGGCGCGGGAACAGCTGCAGGACTTTGTCCAGCTGCTCCTGGTAGTCGCCCTTGTCGGTGAAGAAACCGCCCATGGCGAGGTTTTCTTCCACCGTCAGGCGGGCGAACACACGGCGCCCTTCCGGGACCACGGCGATACTCTTGCGCATGATGTGCGAAGAGGTCTGGCCGACCAGCTCTTCGCCCAGGTACTTGATGCTGCCGCTATGGGCCTGCGGCGAGCCGCACAAGGTCATCAGTAGTGTTGATTTGCCCGCGCCGTTGGCACCGATCAAGGTGACGATCTCGCCCTGGTTGATCTCCACGTTGACGCTGTGTAGCGCCTGGATCTTGCCGTAGAAGGTGGAAACGTTCTCGAACTTCAGCATTTACGCTTCCCCCAGGTAAGCCTTGATCACTTCAGGATTGTCGCGAATCTGCTCCGGCGTGCCATCTGCCAGGGGGGTGCCCTGGTTGATCACCACGATATGGTCGGAAATGCTCATCACCAGCTTCATGTCGTGCTCGATCAGCAGCACGGTGACGTTGTGTGACTCGCGCAGATAGGCGATCAGTGCCTTGAGGTCTTCGGTCTCTTTCGGGTTAAGGCCTGCTGCTGGTTCGTCGAGCATGATGATCCGTGGCTGGGTCATCATGCAGCGGGCGATTTCCAGGCGGCGTTGCTGGCCGTAGGCGAGGGTGCCGGCGGTACGGTTGGCAAACTCGGTCAGGTTGACCTTCTCCAGCCAGTACTGCGCGCGCTCCATGGCCTCCTTCTCGCTGCGGCGGAAGCTCGGGGTCTTGAACAGGCCGGCGAAGAAGTTGGTGTTCAAGTGCCGGTGCTGGGCGATCAGCAGGTTCTCCAGCGCGGTCATTTCCTTGAACAGGCGCACGTTCTGGAAGGTCCGCACCACGCCCTTGCGGGCGATCTGGTGGCCGGCCAGGCCCTGGATCGGCTGGCCATCGAGCAGGATGGTGCCACCGCTGGGTTTGTAGAACCCGGTGAGGCAGTTGAACACCGTGGTCTTGCCTGCGCCGTTCGGGCCGATCAGCGCCACCACCTGTTTTTCCTTGACGGTCAGGGCCACGCCATTGACCGCCAACAAGCCGCCGAAGCGCATGCTCAGGCCGCTGACTTGCAGAATTTCGCGGCTCATCGACGCAGCTCCATGTGTGGACGTTGCATAGGCAGCAGGCCTTGCGGACGCCAGATCATCATCAACACCATCAGCGCACCGAACATCAGCATCCGGTATTCGCTGAACTCACGCATCAGCTCGGGCAGCAGGATCATCACGATGGCCGCGAGAATCACGCCCAGTTGTGAACCCATGCCACCGAGCACGACGATGGCGAGGATGATCGCCGACTCGATGAAGGTGAACGACTCCGGTGTCACCAGGCCTTGCCGGGCAGCGAAGAAGCTGCCGGCGAAACCGGCGAAGCAGGCACCCAGGGTGAATGCCGAGAGCTTGATCACAGTGGGGTTCAGGCCCAGTGCGCGGCAGGCGATCTCGTCTTCACGCAAGGCTTCCCAGGCACGGCCGATGGGCATGCGCAGCAGGCGGTTGATGACGAACAGCGCCAGCAGGGCCAGCAGCAGGGCCACCAGGTAGAGGAAGATGACCTTGTTGATCGAGTTGTACGCCAACCCGAAGAACTCATGGAAGGTCTGCATCCCCTCGGCCGCACGGCGTTCGAAGGTCAGGCCGAAGAGCTCGGGCTTGGGGATGTTGCTGATGCCGTTGGGGCCGCCGGTCCAGTCGGTGAGGTTACGCAGGAACAGGCGGATGATCTCGCCGAAGCCGAGGGTCACGATCGCCAGGTAGTCACCGCGCAGGCGCAGCACCGGAAAGCCGAGCAGGAAGCCGAAGGTGGCGGCCATCAGGCCGGCGATCGGCAGGCAGACCCAGAAGCTCCAGCCCAGGTAGTGCGAGAGCATTGCGTAGCTGTACGCGCCCACGGCATAGAAGCCCACATAACCCAGGTCGAGCAGGCCTGCCAGGCCGACCACGATGTTCAGGCCCAGGCCCAGCAACACGTAGATCAGGATCAGCGTGGCAATGTCGACCGCACCGCGCGAGCCGAAGAACGGCCACACCAGCGCGACCAGGATCAGCCCGATGATGATCCAGCGCTGAGTCTTGGGCAGGGTCAGGTAGTTGCTCACGGCCGGCGAGATCAGCTTGCGATCCGAGCGGCGGCTCATGACCGAGCTCCACTGCTTGTCGAACAGCACGCGCAGGAACATCAGCACCGAGCACACGGCGATGATGCTGATGGTGAACGAGCCCTGGCTGTGCACCACCAGGCTGATGCCGTCGATGCTCAGTTTTAGGCCCAGTACCGGGAAGGCCACGGCCCATACCAGCAAGGCGCTGAAGAACGCCTGTTTGAGATTTTTGTTCATACTTTTTCAACCTCCGGGCGGCCCAGGATGCCGGTCGGCCGGAACAGCAGGACAAGCACCAAGAGACCGAATGCCACTACGTCCTTGTACTGGTCGCCGAAGATATCGGCGCCGAAGGCCTCGGCCACACCCAGCACCAGCCCACCGAGCATGGCGCCCGGAATGCTGCCGATGCCACCCAGCACCGCTGCGGTGAAGGCTTTGAGGCCCACCAGGAAGCCGGCGTTGGGGTTGATCACCCCGTACTGCATGCTCAGCAGCACGGCCGCTACCGCTGCCAGTGCGGCACCGATGACGAAGGTGAGGGCGATGATGTTGTTGGTGTTGATGCCCAGCAGGTTGGCCATCTTGATGTCCTCGGCGCAGGCGCGGCAGGCGCGGCCCAGACGGGAACGGGAGATGAACAGGGTAAGCAGGGTCATGGCCACCAGGGTGACGACGAACACCAGGATCTGCATGTAGCTGATCAGTACCTCTTCAGCGCCGCCCGGCCCGAAGGAGAAGCTCCCGGGGATCAGGTTGGGGATGGATTTGTCCTTGGAGTCCTGCGAGAGCAAGACCGTGTTCTGCAGGAAAATCGACATGCCGATGGCGGAAATCAGCGGGATCAGACGGTTGCTGTTGCGCAGGGGGCGGTAGGCAACCCGTTCGATGCTGTAGCCATAGGCACTGGTGACGAAGATCGTCGCGACGAAGGCGACGGTCATCAGGATCGGCAGCGAATGGATACCCATCATGGCCAGGCCCGCCAGGGCGATGAAGGCCACGTAGGAACCGATCATGTACACCTCGCCGTGGGCGAAGTTGATCATGCCAATGATGCCGTACACCATCGTGTAGCCGATGGCGATCAAGGCATAGGTGCTGCCGATGGTCAATCCATTAACCAGTTGTTGGAAGAAATGGTAGATCTCAGGCATTACAGCGCTCCTAAAAACCTGATTTGCATTTCGCTGGCGGGGGTAGGCCAGGAAACCGCGAGTGACGGTTTTAAGATTTTCAGGTGGCCGGCTCCCGGATCGCGGGAATCACGGCCATGAACCTCGTAAAACAAAGCCCACTGCTCGCACAGTGGGCTTTTACGGTCAGCTATTTAGTCACGCAGTTACTGAGGGGAGACTTCGGTCTTCGGCTTGCCGAAGTGCCATTCGTAGACCACGAACTTGAAGTCTTTGAGGTCGCCTTTTTCGTCGTACGACAGCGTGCCGGTAGGGGTCTTGAAGGAGCCGGCGTGGATGGCGGCTGCCACCTTGTCGGTGTCTTCGGACTTGGCGGCCTCGATGCCTTTGGCGATCAACTCCACGGCGGAGTAGGCCGGGAACACGAACGGACCGCTCGGGTCCTTACCGTCAGCCTTGATGGCATCGACGATGGCCTTGTTCTCAGGGTCGGCGTCGAACGACTTCGGCAGGGTGACCAGCAGGCCTTCGGAGGCGTTCTGGGCGATCTGCGAGATCGAGTCGTTGCCTACACCTTCTGGGCCCATGAACTTGGCTTTCAGGCCTTTTTCCTGAGCCTGGCGCAGGATCAGGCCCAGCTCTGGGTGGTAGCCGCCGTAGTAGACGAAGTCGACGTTGTTTTGCTTGAGCTTCTGGATGATCGAGGAGAAGTCCTTGTCACCGGCGTTCAGGCCTTCGAAGACGGCAACCTTGGTGCCTTTGCCTTCCAGGGTCTGCTTGACGGCGGTGGCGATGCCTTCACCGTACTGCTGCTTGTCGTGCAGCACTGCAACGACCTTCGGCTTGACGTGGTCGGCGATGTAGTTGCCGGCCGCAGGGCCTTGGGCGCTGTCCAGGCCGATGGTGCGGAAGATCAGCTTGTAGCCACGGGCGGTGATTTCCGGGCTGGTGGCGGCCGGGGTGATCATGATCACGCCTTCGTCTTCGTAGATGTCGGACGCAGGCTGGGTAGAGCTGGAGCACAGGTGGCCGATGACGAACTTGACGCCGTCGTTGACCACTTTGTTGGCGACTGCCACGGCCTGTTTAGGGTCGCAGGCGTCGTCGTATTCCTTGGCTTCGAGCATCTTGCCATCGACGCCGCCCTTGGCGTTGATGTCTTTGATGGCTTGCTTGGCGCCGATGAACTGCATGTCGCCGTACTGGGTGACAGGGCCGGTCTTAGGCCCCGCGATCCCGATCTTGATGGTATCGGCGGCAAACGAATGGCTGGCTACCCCTGCCAGAACCATTGCGGCGAACAGCTTGGAAATCTTGATCATAGTGCTCCACTCATTCTGTTGTAATTCTTATAGTCCTGGCGGCCAGGGCTACAGACCGGGCGGGAATTGCGGTATGGCCACGCCATACTGCATGCCCACCTTCCCCCGGAACATGTCCCGGAACTGTACCGGTACAGTGTAGAGCGCTGTTCGAGCGCTTGAAAAGCGGTCAAAAAGTACCTGGTTCCTGGGTTGTCGCTTGATCGACACAAAGATACAGAAAAGCGCCATCAATTTGCCTGTACCTGCGGCCCAACCCCACAAGTTCGGGGCCGATCGACCAAATTACGTATTTGAAACCGGGTTTTTCTGCAAAAATAGCGGCCTTTTTTATTGGCCGATTTTTGCGGGTAGCAACCCATGACTGATCAAACAAGCACCCTCTATGCCAAATTGATTGGCGAGACGGCAATCATCGAGTGGAAAGCGCTGGAGCGCTTCTGGGCAAAGGGTGACCTGATTTGGGTCGACCCCAGCCTGGACCTGATCGCCGTTGCCGAAGCGATGGCCGAGAATCGCGGCGAGATCTTCGCCAAGTGGCGTAGTGATGGCGCTGTTGGCCCGGTGACTGCCGAGCAGGCGCTGGACCTGCAAAACCGCGATCCAGAGATCTGGGCGGTGGTGGTTTCACCGTTTATCGTGATTCAGGTGAAGCGCGCTGAGTGAACGCGATCGTTTTTGGTGCGTGAAAATGCGCAGCCGCCTCAATCTGGTGCTTGGGGACGATCAGATGGGTGGAGGTAAGTAACAATTCGGCGTGGCGGTAACAGTTTACGGGATGCGTAATGGGGCCGCTGCGCGCCTTGAAAATAACAAAATGTGCCAGGAGTCGTTCATGAGCTCACAACTACCTTCGCTAGCCTTCGCCGGAATCGGCCTGATGGGCTTGCCCATGTGTCGGCGCCTGCTGGCTGCCGGTTACCCGCTGACGGTGTGGAACCGCAGCCCCGACAAATGCGCCGAGCTGGTAGCAGCTGGCGCGCGACTGGCGGCAACCCCGGCCGAGTTGTGCCGCGACAGCGACATGGTGCTGCTGTGCCTGGCCGATACGGCGGTGGTGCGCGAAGTGGTGTTCGGTGAGCAAGGCATCGCGCAGGGTGGGCGCAGTGGCCAGTTACTGATCGATTTTTCGAGCCTCGAACCGACCGCCACCCGGGAGATGGCCGCTGCGCTCGCGGCCTTGTCTGGCATGGCTTGGCTGGATGCCCCGGTGTCCGGTGGCACGCCGGGCGCCGAGGCCGGCACCTTGGCCATCATGGTCGGTGGCGAGGCCGCCGACCTGCAGCGTGCACTCCCCGTACTGCAGGCCCTTGGCCAGCGAGTGACGCACATGGGCGCCGTTGGCGCCGGCCAGGTGACCAAGGCCTGCAACCAGATGATCGTGGCCTGCAATGCCCTGGTGATCGCCGAAGTGGTGGCATTGGCCGAGCAGTCAGGCGTGGACGCGACACTGATCGCCGAGGCCTTGGCGGGCGGCTTTGCCGATTCGAAACCGCTGCAGATCCTTGCCCCGCAAATGGCCGAGAGCCGCTTCGAGCCGATCAAGTGGCATGTGCGGACGTTACTCAAAGACCTCGACAGCGCAGTCAAATTCTCTCGCGAGCAGGGCTCGGCGACACCGCTCAGTGGCCTCGCCGCGCAATTGATGCGCCTGCACGGTAGCCAGGGCTATCTGCAAAAAGATCCGGCGACCCTGGTAGCGCTGTATCGCAGTAAGGGCTGAGCAAGCCATTGCGCCGTTGCAGCCGCTCCAGGATCGGCCGCAATTCGCCCAGCGGCACCGGGCGGCTGAGCAAGTAGCCCTGCAGGTAGTCGCAGCCGTGGGTTTCGAGGAATTCCAGCTGTTCGACGGTTTCGACGCCCTCGCTGACCACCTGCAGGTGCAGGGTGTGGGCCATGACGATGATGGCCTGGACGATCTCGCGGTCTTTCTGGCTGCCTGGCACATCCTGCAGGAAGGTTCTGTCGATCTTCAGGATGTCCAGCGGCAAGCGTTTGAGGTAGGCCAGCGACGAGTAACCGGTACCGAAGTCATCGATCGACAGGGCCACGCCCTGGGCGCACACGCGCTTGAGCAGGCTGACAGTGCGCTGGATGTCCCCCATCAATGCGTTTTCGGTGATTTCCAGCTCCAGGTGGCGGGGCGCCAGGGCTGAGTGAAACAACGCTTTCTCCACCTCGCTGGCCAGTTCATCGTGACTGAGCGTGACTGCCGAGCAGTTCACCGTGACCTTGAGGTCGCCATAACCGTGGCGGTGCAGTTGCGCCAGGTCGGCACAGGCGTGGCGCAGCACCCACAGGTCGAGGTCGATGATCAAACCATTGGCTTCGGCGATGCCGATGAAACGGTCGGGCCCGAGCAGGCCGTGTTGTGGGTGCTGCCAGCGCACCAGGGCTTCGAGCTTGGCCACCTGGCCATTGTGCAGGTCGAAGATCGGTTGGTAATGCACGCACAGCCCGCGTTCTTCCAGCAGCGCGATGCGCAGTTCCTCTTCCAGCTGCAGGGCAAGCGTGGCCCGGGTTTTAAGGCTGTCGTTGAAGAAGGTCAGGCTGTTGCGCCCGTTGCCCTTGGACTGGTACAGGGCAAGGTCGGCGTGCTTGAGCAACTCTTCGGCGGTGTTGCCATTGTCGGGGAAAATGCTGATACCGATACTGGTGGTCATGACCATGCGCCGGCCACCCAGGTCGATGGGGTCCTTCATTCGCTGCATGATGCGCTGCGCCAGGTGGCGTGCTTCATCACGGTTGTTGAGGCTGGTGACCACGCAGAACTCGTCGCCACCAAAGCGCGCCACCAGGTCCTGGCTGCGGGTGGCTGCCTTGATGTGGTTGGCGATCACTTTGAGCAGTTCGTCGCCGGCAGCATGGCCAAGGCTGTCATTGATGCGTTTGAAATGGTCGATGTCGAGAAACATCACCGCCAGGCGGTTGTCATCGGCGTTCTGTTCGGCGAGGCGCTCGGCGAACACTTGATTGAAGCCGCGGCGGTTGATCAGATTGGTCAGGGCGTCGTAGTGCGCGGCCTGTTGCAGCGAGGCTCGCGCCTGGTCCAGTTGGTTGAGCAACATGCTGACCCGGCGCAGGTCGTGCTCCTTGCTTTGCAGCTTCTTGTCGGCCAAGGCCGCACTGATGCTGGCACCACTGATCAGCAGCGTGATGAATGCAATGGTCAGCCCCAGTTGCAGGCTGTTGTCGGCTGACGGCAGACGCAGCGCAGTGTCGGCGGGGATGACCAAGGTCATGGCCGACATGGCCGTGAAGTGGGTCGCGACGATGCCGCCGGCCATCAGCAGGCTAGCGCCGTACTTCAGGGCCTGGTGCAAGGTGCCGCTACCGTTGCGAAAGCGCCGCGCCAGCAGCAGCGCTGCGAGGCTGGTGAGCAGGGCGATGGCCATGGAGGTCAGTAGCAGCCCTGTCTGGTAGTACTGTTGAGCGCCGGTCTCGAGGGCGGCCATGCCGACAAAATGCATGAAGATGATACCGGCTGCGATGAGTACTGCACGCTTCAGATAATGATACGGGCGCATGTGCCTACGGTTGATGCTGTTCATGCCCACCCAGGCGACGATCAGGGCAATGAGCAGCGACAGCACGGTCAGCGACACATCGTAGTGAACTTCGAGCGGGGCCTGAAAGGCCAGCATGCTGATGAAGTGCATGGCCCAGATACCGCCGGCGAGGCAGCAGGCGCCGAGCATGCGCCATTGGCGTTGCGCCGTGGCCTGTTCGCTATGGGACTGGCGCTCGGCCATGTACAGGGTCGCAAAGCACCCCGCGCAGGCCACGGTATAGGCGAGCAGTACCAGGAAGGGTTCATGGCGACAATCGATGACGATTCGTCCGGTTGCCGGAAGATCGGCGAACAGTTGCAGACCCAGCCATTCCATTGCGTGCCTCTTGGTCGAGTTTTCACTCGTCTGCGGTACAACCCTTGGCAGACTGTCCAGAGGCAGTATAGGAAGAGGTAGTTAGCCCTTCCTGAATAATGGCAATTTGATTTCTATGATTTGGTTATGAGGCCAATCGCAGCAAGGCATATGGCCGCTCCCGTTGCAGGAGCAGCCTTGTGTTGCGATGGGCTGCCAAGCAGCCCAACTTGTCGCTCGTATAGTCAGCCAGCCACCAGCACGCGAATGGCTTCCAAGCGCAAGGCAGCTTTGTCCAGCATCGCCAGGCCTTCTTCACGCTGCTTGCGCAAAGCGTCGATTTCGCTGTCGCGTACGCTTGGGTTGACCGCCTTGAGCGCGGTCAGGCGGGCCAGTTCTTCGTCCGCTTCGGCAGCCAGGCGGCGCTGGGCTTCGGCCACACGCTCGACGTGGGTCGGCATGATCTTGGCCTCACCGCCACTGATGCGCTGGGCCAGTACATCCCGCTGGGCCTGGATGAACTTGTTGGCGCTGGCGCGCGGAACGCTTTCGAGCTGGTCGTTGAGCGTTTCGAAGGCCACGCGCGACGCCAGGTCGTTGCCATTGGTGTCGAGCAGGCATCGCAGGGCTGCCGGGGGCAGGTAGCGACCAAGTTGCAGGCTGCGTGGCGCCACCACCTCGCTGACGAACAGCAGTTCGAGCAGCACGGTGCCAGGCTTGAGGGCCTTGTTCTTGATCAGCGCGACAGCGGTATTGCCCATCGAGCCGGACAGCACCAGGTCCATGCCACCCTGAACCATCGGGTGCTCCCAGGTCAGGAACTGCATGTCTTCGCGGGACAATGCCTGGGTACGGTCGTAGGTGATGGTCACGCCTTCGTCGTCACCCAGCGGGAAACTGGCGTCGAGCATCTTCTCACTTGGCTTGAGGATCAGGGCGTTTTCCGAATGGTCTTCGCTGTCGATGCCGAACGCGTCGAACAGGGTCTCCATGTAGATCGGCAGGGCGAACTGGTCGTCCTGTTCGAGAATCGCCTCCACCAGTGCCTGGCCTTCGCCGGCCCCGCCCGAGTTGAGCTCCAGCAGCCGGTCGCGGCCGCTGTGCAGCTCGGCCTCCAGGCGCTCGCGCTCGTTGCGGGCATCGGCCATCAGGGCATCCCAGGCTTTGCTGTCACCGCTTTCAAGAAGCGGCAGCAGGCGCGGGCCGAACTGATGCTGCAGGGCATTGCCGGTCGGGCAGGTGTTGAGGAAGGCGTTGAGCGCTTCGTGGTACCACTGGAACAGGCGCTGTTGCGGGCTGTCCTGCAGGTAGGGCACGTGCAGCTGGATGGTGTGCTTCTGGCCGATCCGGTCGAGACGGCCGATACGCTGTTCGAGCAGGTCAGGGTGGGCCGGCAGGTCGAACATTACCAGGTGATGAGAGAACTGGAAGTTGCGGCCTTCACTGCCGATCTCGGAACAGATCAGCACCTGGGCGCCGAATTCCTCGTCCGCGAAATAGGCGGCGGCGCGGTCACGCTCCAGAATGCTCATGCCTTCATGGAAGACCGAAGCGGGGATGCCGGAGCGCACGCGCAGAGCGTCTTCCAGGTCCATGGCGGTTTCGGCATGGGCGCAGATGACCAGCACCTTGGTGCGCTTGAGCATCTTGAGGGTATCGATCAGCCAGTCGACCCGAGGGTCGAAACGCCACCAGCGCTCGTCGTCAGTGGTGTCGCCGTGTGCCTGGAAGGCGACTTCCGGGTAGAGCTCGGCCTTTTCGCCAGGCGGCAGGTCGCGGTACTGCTCGGGCATTGCCACCGGGTAGGCATGCAGCTGGCGCTCGGGGAAACCCTGGACCGCAGCACGGGTGTTACGGAACAGCACGCGGCCAGTGCCGTGGCGGTCGAGCAACTCGCGGATCAGGCGCGCGCTGGCCTGGGTATCACCATCGTTGACCGCCGCCAGCAAGGCCTCGCCTTCGGCGCCGAGGAAGCCATGGATGGTGGCGTGGGCCTTGGGCGAAAGACGGCCTTCATCCAGCAGCTCCTGCACGGCTTCGGCCACCGGGCGATAGTGCTCGCTCTCGGCGCGGAAGGCCGCCAGGTCATGGAAGCGGTTGGGGTCGAGCAGACGCAGCCGGGCGAAGTGGCTGTCCTGGCCAAGTTGTTCGGGGGTGGCGGTGAGCAGCAACACGCCAGGGATGACCTGTGCCAGTTGCTCGACCAAGCCGTACTCCGCGCTGACCTGGTCTTCATGCCAGACCAGGTGATGGGCTTCATCGACCACCATCAGGTCCCAGCCCGCAGCAAACAGCGCATCCTGGGCCTTCTCGTCGTCGACCAGCCATTCCAGGGCGACCAACGCGAGCTGGGCGTCTTCGAACGGGTTGCTGGCGTCGCTCTCGATGAAGCGTTCGGCGTCGAACAGCGCCACCTGCAGGTTAAAGCGCCGGCGCATTTCCACCAGCCATTGGTGCTGGAGGTTTTCCGGGACCAGGATCAGTACGCGGCTGGCACGCCCGGACAGCAGCTGGCGATGGATGACCAAGCCGGCCTCGATGGTCTTGCCCAGGCCGACTTCGTCCGCCAGCAGAACCCGTGGCGCGCTGCGGTCTGCGACTTCGCGGGCGATGTGCAACTGGTGAGCGATCGGTTGCGCACGGCAGCCACCCAGGCCCCAGAGCGACGATTGCATCTGTTTGCTGGTGTGATGCAGGGTGTTGTAACGCAGGCTGAACCACGACAGCGGGTCGATCTGGCCGGCGAACAGGCGGTCGCTGGCCAGGCGGAACTGAATGAAGTTCGACAGCTGGGTTTCTGGCAGGGTGCGCGGCTGGTTTTGCGCGTCCAGGCCATGGTAGACCAGCAGGCCGTCGACATCGTCGACCTCGCGCACGGTCAGCTTCCAGCCGTCGAAGTGGGTGATCAGGTCACCTGGCGAGAAGCGCACGCGGGTCAGCGGCGCATTGCGCAGGGAATACTGGCGGGTGTCGCCAGTGGCCGGGTAGAGCACGGTCAACAGGCGGCCATCCTGCGCCAGGATGGTACCCAGGCCGAGCTCTGCTTCGCTGTCGCTGATCCAGCGTTGCCCCGGTTGATACTGCTGCGCCATACTGCCTGAACTCCCGCGATGAAAAGCCGGCTATGTTAACGGATCGGCCGGTCAGACCAAAGTGTTGAAGTGCACCGATGGGTGCCAAAGACCAACAGTCTAGCCGTTTCATCGACCAACACCGTCTTGCCGACGAGGGCTGCGCACCGACATGTCCGCCAAGCACCGCTGGTTGAACGCTTCCCTGGCCTTGGGCAGCCTCGTGCTGCTGGCTGCGTGCGAGCAAAAAAACTTCGAGACCTTGCCGGCCATTGCGCCCGAGCAGCTTGAGGCGCTGGGCGTGCAGACGCCGATCAAGAGCGTGCATTTTCGTGACCGCGAGGGTGAAGGCCTGTTGGTGCTCAGCCGCACCGATGGCCAGGCCACCGACGCCGAAAACCAGCAGGAAGTCGACAAGGTGGTGCTCAAGGCCACGCTGTATGGGCGCACGGCAGAACGCGATGCGTTCAAGGCACGCTGGCAGGTCGAACAGGAAACCACCTGCCCAGGCTTGGACCTGGATGTCGACTTCTATACCGATGTCAGCGATGTCAGTGACCTGAACAAGGACGGGGTCGCCGAACTGACGGTAGCTAGCCATGCCTTCTGCGGCGGGGGGATCGACCCGCACGATATCGCCATCGAGATGCGCGAAGGGCAGGCCAGCTACACCATTACCGGGGAGTCGCTGATCACGCCCGCCGGCGAAGACCCGATAGGCGGAGAACGCGAGGACAGCGCCTCGCTCAAGGCCGCGCCGCAGGTACTGCGCGACCACATGGACGCGGTCTGGCAACAGGTCTACAAGCGGCCCTGGAGTGAGGCCAGCCCGCCGAGTGACGACGACCCTGACGACGAAACCGAGTAAGCGTTGTCTGTATTCAAGGTAGGTGACCAGCCGCCGATACAGGGGTAATAGGAGACTTTCCATGTTGCCGCCGATCATTCCGCTCAGTGCAGCACCGGTAACCTCGCAACAGGACCCGGTCAAGCCAACCCCCGACATCAAGCCGGTGGTTCCCACGCAGCCTTCGTCCGGTGAAAGCGCGATCGACCTCAAGCAGCAGCGCGACCCGCAAGAGCAGGCCTTGCTGCTGCGTGATGAACAACGATGGCAACAGCAGCGTCGACAAAAAAACGACGGCGAGCGTTACAGCGCGCTACCCGGCGATGAGGTCAACGCCGACAATACCGTACCGGTGGCACCGCTGATGGGCGAGCGCCCGCGTCAGGGGCTGCTGGTCGACATCGAAGTCTGACGCGGGGCTGGTCAGCGTCCGCGCCTGGCTTCATCATGCAAGCCTCCGTTGATCGTCGAGCCCACCCATGAGCCAAGACAACCTCATCGATTTCGATGCCGAACGTGCCAAGCGCGTCCACGACCTCAAGGAAAAGCGCCTCAACGAAGTGCGCCAGGCCTTCGAGCAGGCCATGCCCTTGAGCGCAGCCAAGAAAAAGAAACCCAAGGGCAAGCCCAAGAAGCGCTGAAACTTGACGCAGGTCAAGCCTGCGCCCGCCTCGCGTGCCCGGTCTCGGGCACCATTGACCCCGATCAATTTTCTGTGCCCCCACATTCGTTACCTTGCATCCATCGGACAACGGCAAACGAAGAGGGAGGCCGACATGTTCTTCGACAACGTGGTTATCGCAGGTGTGGTAACGGTCGGGTTGATGGTCGCGTTCTTTGCCGGTCTGGGCATTTTCATCTGGAAGGACTCGAACAAGCGCAAGCCGCGCTGACCTTCTGGGTTCACGAGCACGCAAGGCATTTAGGGCGACTTCGGTCGCCCATTTTTTTTGCCTGGAAAATGCCACGCAGCACAGTCCTTAAAAGATGATTAGCTAGCTAATTAATCGTTTGCGCATTATCCTTCTCTTCATTGTCTATCGTTTACCTGACCATCCCCGCAAGGTCCGCCTCGTGCCCATCACTCTCCAGGCCCTGTTCGCACCCAGCAGCCTCGCCCTGAAGTTCGCCATCAAGACCGTACTTGGCGGTGGCCTGGCGCTATGGCTGGCGATGCGTTGGGGGCTGGAGCAGCCTTCATGGGCACTGATGACCGCCTTTATCGTGGCCCAGCCGCTGTCGGGCATGGTGGTGCAAAAGGGCCTTGCACGTCTGGCCGGCACCTTGGTCGGCACCTTCATGTCGGTGCTGTTCATCGGCCTGTTCGCCCAGACCCCAGGCCTGTTTTTGATCACCCTGGCGCTGTGGCTGGCCCTGTGCACGGCGGCTTCGACCCAGCTGCGCAGTGCCTGGGCTTACGCCTTCGTGCTGGCCGGCTACACCGCAGCGATCATCGCCTTGCCGGCGATCGACCACCCGTTGCAGGTGTTCGATCAGGCTGTGGCCCGCTGCACCGAGATCTGCCTGGGGATTTTTTGCGCCACTGCCACCAGCGCCCTCATCTGGCCCATGCGCGTGGAACAGCAATTGAGCGGGCAGGCCCGGCAGGCTTGGCACAATGGCCTGCAGGCAGCCAGCGCCATGCTCGGCGGCGAAGATGACGCGCGCAAAGGGTTGCTGGAAAGCCTGGGGCGTATCGTTGCCATCGACAGCCAGCGCGAACATGCCTGGTTCGAAGGCAACCGCGGGCGCCAGCGCGCCCGCGCCATCCGTGGCCTGAGCCAGAAGCTGATGGTACTGCTGCGTATCTCCCGCGCGGTGCGCCGGCAGTGGCGCCAGCTTGATGAGCAGGAAACTCGGCACTTGGCGCCCTGGTTGGAAGCGTTGCGCGCGCAGTTGGGCAACCCCGATCAACCGAGCCTGTTGCTGTTGCGTCAGCGCATCTGGGATGCCGCCCATGACGAGCAGATCAGCTCTGCAGAACATTACTGCCTGGCACGCATGGCGCTGTTGCTGGATTACGCCATGGCCGCGACCCAGGCGCTGGACGACGTCGAAGCGGGCAGGGCGCCCAAGGATGTGCCCCAGGGCCTGGCCGCGCACCGCGATTGGTCGCTGGCCCTGTTGTTCGGTTCACGCAGCGCGTTGGCGTTTCTGGTGATGAGTGGTTTCTGGCTGGCAACAGCCTGGCCATCGGCGCCGGGTGGGCTGATATTGACCTGTGTGGTCTGCAGCCTGTTCGCCAGCCGCGAAAACGGCGCCCAGATCGGCCTCAGTTTCTTGCGTGGCATCTTTTTGGCGATCCCGGCGGCATTCTTGGTCGGGCAAATTCTGCTGCCCCAATGGAGCAGCTTCGCCATGCTCTGCCTGGGCATGGGCGTGCCGCTGTTTCTGGGCGCGCTGGGCATGGCCCACCCGCGTACCGGCGCTACCGCCACCTCCTATTGCCTGCACTTCATTGTCCTGGTGTCGCCGCTCAATGCCATGCAATTTGGCGTGGCCAGCATGCTCAACAGTGCGTTGGCCATGCTGGTGGGTGTGTCTGCGGCGGTCATGGCGTTCCGTTTGCTGGTGTTTCGCCACCCGGCGTGGCTTGGCCGGCGCCTGCGGGCAGCGACCCAGCACGACCTGGTGCGCCTGACCCGGCGCGACCTGCGTGGCGCCGACAGCTGGTTTGGCGGGCGTATGGCCGACCGCCTCATGCAGCTGGCGCGGCATGCCAGCGAGTTGCCTGAAAGCGAGCGCAAGCGCTGGGACGATGGCCTGCATGGCCTGGACATCGGCGACGAACTGGTGCACCTGCGCATGTGCCTGGCGGTCGCCCAGGCGCCGTTGGGCCGGGCCGAACGCGAGTACCTGCAACAGGTAGAGGCCGTGCTGGCCAAAGGGCCTGCGCCTGGGCGCGGGCAGCGACTGGACAACGCCAGCGCGCAATTCATCGAAGCGTTGCGCCGGCTGCCTGCGAGCGATCCGCTGCGCCTGGCCGAAGGCGCGGTACTGCAGTTGCAGAAGAGCTGGGGCAAGTGGTGCCGCTGGCAGGAGGACGTGCATGGGGTTGCGTGAATGGGCGCTGGGCGGCGTGCTGTTGAGCCCGTTTCTGGTTTATGTACTGCTGGCGCTGGTGTGCACCGGGCTGCTGCGCTTGTTGGTACAGGCCACGCCGTTGGGCCGCTGGATCTGGCATGAAGCACTGTTCGACGCGGCATTGTTTGTGTGCGTGTTGTACCTGGTAGTGCGCGTGCTGGGCGCTGCATAAGGGTTTTTGTCAGGGTTCAAGTAAGGAGTGATTCGATGCGTACCGTCGTACGTACCTTGGTGACACTGTGTGTGGTGGCCCTGGCCCTGTTGGCAGGCTACCAGCTGTGGCAGTACTACATGCTCACCCCCTGGACCCGCGATGCGCGTGTGCGCGCCGACGTGGTGGTGATCGCGCCGGACGTGTCCGGCTGGGTGCGCGAGCTGAAGGTGCATGACAACCAGCAGGTGAACGCGGGTGATCTGCTCATGAGCATCGACAGCGAGCGCTTTCAGGCAGCATTCGACCAGGCCAGCGCCGTGACCGAGACCCGCGCGCAGCAACTGCGCCTGCGCGAGCGCGAAGCGGCGCGGCGTACTGCCTTGGGGCCGGAGGCGATCAGTGCCGAGCTGCGGGAAAACGCCCAGATCAATGCCGCCATCGCCCGTGGCGAACTGCATGAGGCCCAAGCGCAATTGCAGGTGGCCAAAATCAACCTGGCGCGCAGTGAAGTGCGCGCGCCGCGCAGCGGGCACATCACCAACCTGCGCTTGGCCCAGGGCAACTACGTGAACACCGGTGAGTCGGTCATGGCCCTGGTGGATGACTCGACTTTCTATATCCAGGCTTACTTCGAAGAAACCAAGCTACCGCGCATCCGTGTGGGTGACCGGGTGAAGGTGTGGCTGATGGGGGCGGGCGAGGCGATGCAAGGGCATGTGCAGAGCATCAGCCGCGGTATTACCGACCGCAACAGCAACCCCGACAGCCAGCTGCTGCCGGAAGTCGAACCGACCTTCAACTGGGTGCGGTTGGCGCAGCGGATACCGGTACGGATCCGCCTCGACCAGATCCCGCAAGGGGTGAACCTCAGTGCTGGCATGACCGCCAGCGTGCAAGTGCATGAAGATCGGGGTCAACAGTGATCGCCCTGGCACGTGCCACGGCGGGTGCAGGCCTTCATGTACTGGCTGGCGGTGCTGCTGGCGCCCCAGGTTGACCCAGCGGCAGACGGAAGCTGAACAAGGTACCGTTGTGTTCGTTGGAGAGCACCTCCATGCGCCCACCATGTGCCAGCGCGATCTGGTTGGCGATGTACAGCCCGAGCCCAAGGCCTTGCTGCGGTACCTGTGACAGCGGGCGGGAGAAGGGTTGGAACAATTGCGCCAGGGTCTGCACGGCGATGGGGGCGCCGTGGTTGTGCACGCTCAGCACGAACTCACCGGCCTGGAGGGCCGCCTTGACCGCTACCGGCCCTTGCGGGTCGCCGTGGGTCAGGGCATTGGCGATCAGGTTCGAGAGCAGTTGGGTGACCCGTTCGCGATCACAGTACAGCCCGCCGATGTCGCCGATGTCCAGCACAATCCGCCGCTGCGGATGCACCTGTTGCAGTTCCGAGGCGACATGCCGCAGGCCTTCGGCAAGGTCAGGGCAAGCCTGCAGGTTCAAGGGGATGCCGGCACCGAGGCGGCCGCGGGCAAAGTCCAGCACATCGCGCACCAGCTGCGAGGCACGCCGGCCGCAAGTGAGGATGTGCTGGGCGATAGTGCGCTGCTGGTCGTCCTGCAGGCGCTGGGTGAGCAGCTCGGCACCGGCGGTGATGGCGAACAGCGGGTTGCGCAGGTCATGGCCGAGCACGGCAATGAACTGTTCGCGCACTTCGGCCATGGCCCGCTCCTTGCGCAGGGCCTGTTCGGTGCGCTGGGCGCCTTCCTCGCTTTCGATCTGGATGGCCAGCAGCCGGGCGAAGGATTCCATCATCGGCTGGATGGCACTGCCTTTAAGCGCTGCGGGTAAAGGGTCGAGGGCGCAGATGGTGCCGAAGAAGCGGCCATCGGTCCGGAACACCGGCACTGAAATGTAGCTTTCGAAGCGATAGAGCTGAGGCGTGTGGTGCCGGCAGTACTGCTCGTCTTCGCTGGCCTTGTCGATCACGATGGTCTGGTGCGTGCTGCGGATTTCGTGGCACAGCGTGGTGGCGACATCGAGTTCACCGCCCGCGGTCAGGCCAAAACCCAGGGTGTCGAGCACGGCACATGCCGTCCAGTTGCTATCGGTTACCCGGGCCACGGCGGCGAAGCGCATGCCCGTTGTTTCGCAGATCACCTGGAGGATGGCGGGCACAGCATTAATGCGGCCGATCGTGGCAATGTCGGCATGGATGGCGTCGGTCATTAACAGTCCCAGTGTTGGCGACGAAGGGGGTTCAGGACCATTCTAGCGGGCCTTTGGCAGGATGATGAAAAACCTTGGCGAATGCTCTACCACTTGCGTTAGGCTGGCCTTTGCGAGTCGCCCGGCAGAGGCGACCGTTTGCAGCCCGGCGTGCGTCACTTCCTTTCATTGCGAGGTTACGTCATGGCCATCACTTCCCAGGACATCTGCAACGCCGCAGAGCAGCTCAACGGTTTCGTCGGCTTTCACGGCAAGCGCGGCGTTCATATCGTGCGTTTTTCCGAGGACGCGTTCGGCATGGACGTGGCCGACGACAGTATCACCCCCTGCAACGAATTCGTCTGGCGACCCGAGCAAGGGCCGCGCATGGCCTTGTGCCGGTCGCGCCTGGCACTGTTGCTGGAGCAGCATGTGGACGACCGCCTGAACATCGGCGAGCCCTTGCGTACCTACTTGCGGCGCAGCGATTTGCCGGAGATTGTGGCCGAACGCAATAAACGCTGATGGCCCCTGTGTAGGAACATCCGTGCACCGCGAATAGGTTGTTCCTACAACAGATGGTGTGCCGAGCCTTCGGGGGCCTGTCGCAGCAGCGCCTCAAGGCTTTCTTTCGTCAAAGGTCGGCTCAGGAAGTAACCCTGCACTTCATGGCAGCGGTCCTTCTCCAGCGTCCTGAGCTGTTGTTCACTCTCCACCCCCTCGGCGGTCACCGTCAGCCCCATGGCTTCGCCCAGGTTGATGATCGCCTGGACCACAGCGCGATCATTGCCACTGGTGTTGTTCAGGCCGGCGATGAAGCGTTTGTCGATCTTTATGCTGTCGAACGGGTAGGTGCGCAGATAGCCCAGCGACGAGTAACCGGTGCCAAAGTCGTCCATGTTCAGGCGCACGCCAAGCTCCTTGAGTGACAGCATGGTGCTGAGTGCGCCTTCGATGTCGTTGAGCATCACGTTCTCGGTGATCTCCAGCTCCAGGCGCTGGGCGGGTAGCGCGGTTTCCAGCAGGATGTCGCGCACATCGGCCACCACATCGCTGCGCAAGAACTGGGCGGGCGACAGGTTCACCGAAATCACCAGGTCTGCCGGCCAGTCGTGGGCCGTGCGGCAGGCTTCGCGCAATACCCAACGGCCCAGCGCAACAATGATGTCGCTCTGCTCGGCCAGCGGGATGAAGGTGTCTGGCCCCAGCAGCCCTTCGTGCGGGTGCTGCCAGCGCAGCAGGGCTTCGACCGCGACGATGCGCAGGTCGCCCAGGCGATAACGCGGTTGGTAGTGCAGCTCGAACTCCTGGTTCTGCAGGGCACGGCGCAAATCGTTTTCCAGTTGGCGGCGGTACTGGATCTGCTGGTTCATTTCGGCGGCGAAATAGCGCCAGGTGCTCTTGCCATCTGCCTTGGCCTGGTACAGCGCGATGTCGGCGCAGCGGATCAGCTCGCCGGCATCGAAGCCCAGGGTGCGGCTTTGCGCGACGCCGATGCTGGCGCCAATGTGCAGAGGCTGGTTGTCAAACACGATAGGTTGCTGCAACAGGCTGATCAGGCGTGCGCAGAAGCGATCGACCTCGCTGCGGTTCTCCATGCCAGTCAGAACCAGGATGAACTCGTCACCCCCCAGGCGTGCGACCAGGTCGACATCGCGGGTGGTGTCGCGCAGGCGTGTCGCCACCTCTTGCAGCACGGCGTCACCGGCGGCGTGGCCGAGGGAATCGTTGATCGGCTTGAAGTTGTCCAGGTCCAGCAGCAGTAAAGTGAGTGGCGGCGAGTCGCTGCCGCGCAGCAGTACCTGTTCGAGATGCCGGGCGAGTTTGTTGCGGTTGGCCAGCCCGGTCAGTGGGTCGTGCAGCGAGAGGTGCTGGATGCGCGCATGGGCGTCGACCTCGTCCGTGATGTCGCTGGCGGTACCGCGAAAGCCGGTAGGCTTGCCGTCGTACCAGATCGCTCGCGCCGAGATGCGGCAGTAGCGGTTCTGCCCGTTGTGGTCACGGTAGGTGCAGCGCAGGTTTGCCAACTGCTGGGGGTCGGTGGCGGCCAATGCGTCGAGCCAAGGCGACAGCGGCGTGGTATCGCAGGCCAGCAGCTGGTTGACCGGCTGGCCTAGCCAGTCGTCAACCGGGTAGCCGGTGACGCTGACGAAACGTTGGGAAAGATAGGTCAGGCGTTGTTGCCGGTCGGTTTCCCAGATCCAGTCGGAAGCGGCTTCGGCCACGGCGCGAAAACGCTGCTCGCTGGCCTCCAGGGCCTGGTTGCTCTGTTGCAGGCGCTTGAGGCTGAGGTCGATGGCGCGGGAGCTGCGCAGGGCATGGCGGAACAGGTAGAGCATCACCAGGCCCAGGATCAACAAGGCGCAGAGCAGCGCAGGCAACATCGCCCACAGCAGTTGCTGCCCCGGCAGCGGGCTGGTCCAGGCCAGGTGGTAGCCGGTATCGCCCAGCTCGATGCGCTGATGGCCATGCTCACCTGTGCCGTGTTTCTCGATATGCATACCCGCCAGGCCCGCACCGGTGCCCAGGCGTGCGAGCTTGTCCTCGGTCAACTGGTCGACGAACAGCATGACGGGCGCCTGGCTCACTTCGCTGGCCGACACGTCTTTGTCGGGGCGTACGGCGGCCGCGCTGAGCACTGCAGGCCAGCCGTTGAACAGCACGAACCGGGTAATTTGTTCGCGAGCGCTGGCAGCCGCCCGCGCTTGGCTGATGATCGGTTGCAGGGGCGCTTCTATATAGGTACTGGCTTGCGCCACGCTGGGCTTGCCTTTGAACAGGGCGTAGGTGGTGCGCTGGTCGTCCACCACGAATATACCTTCATAGCCATTGGCGCTGTACAGCGATTCGCCGACGTTCTTCTCCTCATAGGCCCATTGCCAGTCGGCCTTGCCGGCCAGGTGCTCGAAGGCCGCATCCCACACGGCATAGCTGGACAGAAACTGGCGTGAGGCGAGCAGCCGTTGTTCGAGGGCCTGGGTGGCATGGAAGGCGCTGCGTTGCTGCTCCTGGCGATCGAGGGTGGCAGCAATATTGAGCAAAGCGCCCAACGTGACCAGGCAGGCCAAGGCGAAAACCGCGCAAAAGCCTGCAATCAAGCGGCGGACTTGGAAATGTGGGGTGGCAAGGGTGGGTGGAAGGTCGGCGTTCCTGGCCATGCGCGAGCGACTCCTTCAAGAACTGCAGCCTCCCGCAGGGCAATCAGGAAGGAGGTTCAGTCAGGATAGGCCAGCCTGAGCCCGGCGGCCTCGCTTTGCGCGAAATTGACCTGGTCACGACCAGCGTGCTTGGCGGTGTATAACGCCTTGTCAGCCTGTTCGAGCCAGTGCTCGGGCGATTCAAGGTCTGCATGAAACGCGGACAAGCCAATGCTGAGGCTGATGCGCAAATGCGGCAGCTGCGGATTGCGATAGTTCGCCACCCGCTCGCGCAAGCGCTCCATGGCCTGGCAGGCCTGCGCCTCGTGAGTGTCTGGCAGGATCACGCAGAATTCGTCGCCGCCATAGCGCCCGGCCTGGTCGACATCACGCAGGTTGCGTTTGAGCTCTTCGCTCATCTGGCGTAGTACGCAATCGCCGACCACGTGGCCAAAGGTGTCGTTGATGGTCTTGAAGTGGTCGATGTCGATGAGGGCGATCACCGCATGCTGCTGTTGTTGCTGGCAGGTCTGGAACCTGACCTGCAACAGGTCTTTCCAGGCCCCGTGGTTGAGCAAGCCGGTCAAGCTGTCGGTAAGGCTCAGCGCACTGAGGCGGCGTTTGTGCTCGGCCAGCTTGATTGCCAGTTGGTAGCAGACCCAGCCAAGGGCCAAGGGGTAGAGCGTCAACATTGGCAGGCACGCGTAAACCTGCAGTGGTGTGGCATTGAGTTGTAGACCGGGGCCGAACACCAGCGTGGCCCCGAGCATACCGGCGAGCTGTGCCAGTACACCGCGTACGAGCAGGCGCTTGCCACCTGCGGCGACGTTGTTCATGGTCATCATCGACAGAACGGTGACGCTGGGCAGTGGGTTGAACTGCATGGTGGCAGTCCAGAAGCCGCCCATCAGCGAGTCCAGCAGCAAGTTGCGTTGCTCTGCCTGGTAAGGCGTTGCCGAGCGGATTGCCCAGAGGTAGGCGGCATGTGGCCAGAAAAGGCCATTGAACAGTAACAGCAGCCAGGCCCACATGGGCGGCGACAGCGGCGCCACCGCTGCCATTACACTGAACAGACCGATGCCCATACCGATGATGCGCGGCAGGTAGATGCGCTTGACGAAAGTAAGTCCCTTGCCGCTGCGTTTGTCCATCATGGTTATCATTCTTCTGCCAAGGCGCCGTTTATCGCATAACTCGCGTGAATATTGTTGAACAGTGTTTCATCTATGAAAAATGACCTTACAAGCCAATTCACGGTTGATGCGATCACTGTGGGGTAATATGAAGGCTTTCCTGTTGCTCGGAGTGCTGCTGCTCATGGTCCCCACCGCTAACGCTGCCGGTGAGCCGGCGCCACACTGGGACGGACGGTTCCACAACCAGGCACGCCTGCCGCAGGACGGCGTGATGAAGAAGCTGCGCATTGGCCTCAAGTACCTGTTCTTGCGCAAACCCCCCGAAACCCGCCCTGCCAACCCCATCGCCGTGCAGCCCATGACCCGGCAGCAGGTGCTCGACGCACCTGATCACAGCCTCTGGCGCTTGGGCCATTCCACGATATTGCTCAAGCTGCGGGGTCGCTTCTTCATCACCGACCCGGTATTCGCCAAGCGCGCCTCCCCGGTGCAATGGGCAGGGCCGCAACGTTTTCATGCCCCACCACTTGGGCTGGACGAGTTGCCGCCGTTGGCTGCGGTAATTCTGTCCCATGATCACTTCGACCACCTGGACGAGCAGGCGATTCGTCGGCTTGCTCCGCGTACCGGGCTTTTCCTGGCCCCGCTTGGCGTGGGTGACCGGTTGATCGAATGGGGCGTTGAGCCTGACAAGGTACGTCAGTTGGATTGGTGGCAGGAGACCGAGGTCGACGGCGTGCGTTTCGTCGCGACCCCGGCGCAGCATTTTTCTGGGCGTGGTCTGTTCGACAGCAATCAGACCTTGTGGGCGTCGTGGGTGATCATTGATGAACAGCTGAAGGTGTTCTTCAGCGGTGATACCGGGTACTTCGATGGCTTCAGGCAAGTTGGCGAGCGCTTCGGGCCTTTCGACCTGACCCTGATCGAAACCGGGGCCTATAACGTCGCGTGGCCGAACGTGCACATGCAGCCAGAACAGAGCCTGCAGGCACACCTGGACCTGCGCGGGCGCTGGTTGCTGCCGATTCACAACGGCACGTTCGACTTGTCCATCCATGGCTGGCAGGAGCCGTTCGAGCGCATTCTGGCGCTGAGTGCGCAAGCGCAGGTGCGGCTAAGCACGCCGCAAATGGGCGAGCGGGTCAGCCTGGACTCGCCCCATGCCGGGCAGAATTGGTGGCAACCAAGGCCTGCGCAAGAGCGCAGGCGGACGGCCGAGCGTGCAGTGGCGGTGCGCTAAGGGTCATTTCCCCGCCTCTTGCCGACGCGGGGAGGGCGGCGCCTGGTCGTCCAGCAGCCGCGAAGGCGGCTTGCCGCTGTCACTGCGTACCTGCGCATGGCTGATCAGCGCAAAGATGAAGCTGCCACCAATGATGTTGCCGGCCAAGGTCGGCAGGGCGAACTCCATCAAGAAGCTGCGCCAGGTCTCTTCACCGGCCCAGACCAGGTAGGACACCTCGACCGAGCCGACGACGATATGGGTGAAGTCACCCAAGGCCATGAAGTACGTGATCATCAGGATGATCCAGATCTTGGCGTGCTCCATCGACGGAATCATCCAGACCATGGTTGCGATCATCCAGCCCGAGACGATGCCTTTGGCGAACATCTGGCTGATGTCGTTCTTCATTACCTTGCGGCCGACCTCGAGGAAGGCCACGTCGGTCTTGCTGTCGAAGATCGGCAGCTCCAGCATGACCCAGGCCACCAGCAAGGTACCCGCCAGGTTGCCGAGCAGTACTACGCTCCATAGGCGCAGCAGGCGGCCGAGGTTGGCCAGCGTGGGCGTGGTCATCACCGGCAGCACCGCGGTCAGCGTGTTCTCGGTGAACAGTTGCTGGCGGGCGAGGATTACCGCAAGGAAGCCCGCACTGTAGCCGATGCTTGCGATTACCTGGGCGCTGTCGCCTTCCGGCAGGCGGGCATAGAACAACCCCATGGCCATGAGCGAAAGCCCCATGGACAACCCTGCAGCCAACGCCGACCACCACAGTGCTGCGAGGGTGCGTTCCAGTTCCTGGTCGCCTTGGGCGCGAATGATTTCGTGCAGCACCGCTGCCCGTGGCGGCTGGTTATGGCTTACTTCCTGCTCTTCATCCGCCGACAGGCCAGGCGTTTTCTCGCTTTGCGCATCGCTCATGATTGCCACGCTCCGTGGTGTGTTTATCTACAGATCGGTTGCGCCTTAATTAGTTGCGGGCGGGGTAAACCGCGATTGGAAAGTTTTTTCAGCTCAAGGTGTTGACTCTGATTTCAAAGCGCGTATTATTCGCCTCCTCGCAGCGATGAACGCTTCGGGGTAAGCGGTAAGTTGTTGAAGTTAAACGCTTTCGAAAGAAAGCAGCAGTAAAAAAAACTTCAAAATAAACGCTTGACAGCAAATGAGGAAAGCGTAGAATGCGCCCCTCGGTTGAGACGAAAAGCTCTTAACCAACCGCTCTTTAACAAATTGAATCAAGCAATTCGTGTGGGTGCTTGTGAGTATGGACTGATAGTCACAAAGATTATCAGCATCACAAGTGACCATGCGAGAAATCACATAGTCA